>CAMOSC010000031.1 GCA_946624325.1 uncultured Clostridia bacterium | reverse complement strand
GTAGGTGGCGTCAAAGGCCTTTGCAAAGCCGTCGCCGAAGTTGTGGCTGGTTCCGGACTGCAGGGCCTTGCCGTCATGCATGAGCGCCTCGACGGTATACGTCGCCTCTGCACCGGCAAATTTCTCCTTGTCGGTCTTTCTGCCGCGGACCACCGGGATGGCCAGAACCTCCTCAAGGAAATCCGCATAGACATCCAGCATCAGCCTGGTACGTTCTTCCGCTTCCTCCGCGGTTGCATGGGCCGTATGCCCCTCCTGCCACAAAAATTCCCTTGTACGCAGGAACGGCCTGGTTTCCTTTTCCCAGCGCACCACGGAGCACCACTGATTGTAGAGCCTCGGCAGATCGCGGTAAGAATGGATATCCTTGGCATAGAAATCGCAGAAAAGGGTTTCGGACGTGGGACGGACGCAGAGACGCTCCGGAAGCTCCTGAAGCCCGCCCATGGTTACCCATGCCACTTCCGGCGCAAATCCTTCGACATGATCCGCTTCCTTCTGGAGCAGGCTTTCCGGAATAAAGAGCGGCATCGCCACATTCTGGACGCCGGTAGCCTTAAAACGTTCGTCCAGATTCTTCTGGATATTTTCCCAGATCGCATAGCCGTAAGGCTTAATCACCATGCAGCCCTTTACGCTGGAGTAGTCGCACAGCTCTGCTTTTCTGACCACGTCCGTATACCACTGGGCAAAATCCTCGCTCATGGAGGTAATCTGTTCAACAAGCTTTTTATCGTTTGCCATATCTGTCTCCCTCTTCCTTACAGCTGTGCCGTCACAAAAATGTCGTAGATCGAGCGGATCGCCGTCTCAAAGTCGGCGTTCTTGACGCCGATGATGATATTGATCTCACTCGAACCCTGGTCAATCATCTTGACATTGACCTTCGCATGGGCCAGGGCCGAGAAAATACGTCCCGCAGTTCCCCGTGCCTCCTTCATGCCGCGGCCAACCACCGCGATCAGCGCCAGATCCGGTTCCAGCTCCAGGGAATCCGGGTTGACCAGGTGGGTAATCTCCGTCAGCACCTTCTGTTCCTTCTCTTCAAAATCGGGCTGATGGATGATCACGGTCATGGTATCAATTCCGCTTGGGATATGTTCGAAGGAAATTCCGTATTTTTCAAATGCGGACAGAACCCTGCGGCCGAATCCGATCTCGGAATTCATCATGTCCTTTTCGATGTTTATAGCCACAAAATTTTTCTTTCCCGCTATGCCGGTAATGGTGAATTTCGGGATGCGGCAGGTACGCGCCACGATCATGGTTCCCGGATCATCCGGCGCATTGGTGTTCCGGATGTTAATCGGGATGCCTGCCTGGCGGACCGGGAAAATGGCATCCTCGTGGAGCACCGTGGCGCCCATATAAGAGAGCTCCCGAAGCTCCTTATAGGTGATGGTGTCAATCACCTCCGGATTGCGGATGATGCGGGGATCCGCCACCATGACGCCGGACACATCCGTCCAGTTTTCATAGAGCGAGGCCTTGATTCCGCGGGCAATGATGGAGCCCGTAATATCCGAGCCGCCGCGCGAGAAGGTGCGGATGCTGCCGTCTTCCATGGCTCCGAAAAAGCCCGGAACAACCGCCTGCTCCACATTCTCAAGGCGTTTCCTGACCAGCTCATCCGTCAGATCGGCATTGAGGGTTCCGTCCTCATGGAAGCGGATGATTTCAGCCGGATCCACGAAGGTAAAGCCCAGATAGGCCGCCAGAATCACGCCGTTTAAATATTCGCCCCGGGACGCCGCGTAATCCCGTCCGGCTTTCTCCGTAAATTTCCGGCTGATTTCCGCAAAATACGGGGAAAGATCCAGGCTGATATTCAGCCCGCGGACAATATCCTCAAAGCGGTCACGGATCTCGGAAAACTTTTCAGAGAAATCCCGGTCATTTTCCGCCGTCTCATAGCAGGCGTACAGCATGTCCGTCACCTTGGTATCCGTCCGGAAACGCTTTCCGGGAG
This sequence comes from uncultured Clostridia bacterium, assembly GCA_946624325.1. Classification (GTDB taxonomy): domain Bacteria; phylum Bacillota; class Clostridia; order Lachnospirales; family Lachnospiraceae; genus Anthropogastromicrobium. The sequence goes on along the minus strand of CAMOSC010000031.1, from coordinate 15,527 downwards.
CTGAGGGAACCACATAACGCCTGCCCTCGTCCGAACGGATGATTTCCGCCACCTTTTTGAACTGCTGGGCACTCGCAAGGGAGCTTCCCCCAAATTTAACGACTTTTTTCATAATCTCCTCCTTGGTGCTCCCTGCGTATGCATGATTTTAACAGCTCAGACTCCCTTACAGCGCCTGCTGCCTGAGGGTTTCGGCCTTATCGGTTTTCTCCCAGGGGAATTCGACATCGGTTCTGCCGAAATGTCCGTATGAAGCGGTGTTTCTGTAAATGGGACGCCTCAGATCCAGCATACGGATAATTCCTGCCGGGCGCAGGTCAAAATTCTTTCTGACCAGCTCAACCAGGTCTGCATCGGAAATTTTCCCGGTACCGAACGTATTAACCGAGACAGAGGTCGGATGCGCGACACCGATGGCATATGAAAGCTGGATCTCGCAGCGATCCGCCAGACCTGCCGCTACAATATTCTTGGCCACATAACGCGCCGCATAGCAGCCCGAACGGTCAACCTTGGTGCAGTCCTTTCCGGAGAAAGCGCCGCCCCCGTGGCGTGCCATGCCCCCATAGGTGTCAACCACGATTTTCCTTCCGGTCAGACCGCTGTCCCCGTGAGGGCCTCCAACCACAAAACGTCCCGTGGGGTTGATGAAATACCGGGTATTCTCATCGGTCAGCCCTGCCGGCAAAACCGGATCCAGCACATATTTCGCGATATCCCTGCGGATCTGCTCCTGACTGACGTCCGGATCATGCTGAGCGGAAACAACAATCGTATCCAGCCGGACCGGCTTGTTGTTTTCATCATATTCAACCGTAACCTGCGTTTTCCCGTCCGGACGCAGATAGGAAAGCGTTCCGTCCTTGCGCACTTTTGCAAGCTGTCTGGCCAGCTTATGCGCCAGGGCAATGGGATACGGCATCAGCTCCGGCGTCTCGTTTGAAGCATAGCCGAACATCATTCCCTGATCGCCGGCGCCGGTATCCAGGACATCCTCCTGGCCGTTTCTGCTCTCATACGCTTTGTCCACGCCCATGGCTATATCCGGAGACTGCTCGTCCAACAGCGTGAGAACCGCACAGGTTTCCGCCCCGATCCCGTATGCGGCATCCGTATAGCCGATTTCGGCCAGGGTCTTTCTGGCAATCTTCTGATAATCCACCCGTGCCTTTGACGAAATCTCCCCCATAATCATAACCATGCCGGTGGTCGTGCAGGTTTCGCAGGCCACCCGGCTCATGGGATCCTGCGCCAACAGCGCGTCCAGGATTGCGTCCGAAATCTGGTCGCAGATCTTGTCGGGATGCCCCTCCGTTACGGATTCCGATGTGAATAAGTATCTCTTCTCTGCCATAGATCATGTCCTCCTCTGCAAATGAAAATGTCCACCCCTGAAGGTGGACATGCAGAAAGACGCTCTGATCCACCTCTTATTGTTCGAACGCACGAAACCTCGCCGTTTCCCGGAACCACAAACCGAAAGTATGCGGTTTCTTGCAGGCGGTTTTCCGTACCAATGCAGGACTTCTCTCTCTGCATCCGCTCAGGTTGGCACCTTCCGTTTCCGGGGTTGCCGTGACTTCACAGACCCTATGTATCTCCATCACTCTGAATAAGGGGTTGCGCTTTACGCGCACACGCCATTATATACTGAACCGGATGATTTTGCAACTGTTTTTTTTAAATATCCGCAGCTGTCCGGAGGCAGACCGCAGAGCGGCAGATCTGATACCGGCGTTATGCGCTGTCCGCCCGTCCTCCCCTTCCACTTTAAACCATGCCGACAGATTGCAGCGCGAAATGCAAAAGGCCCCGGACATTCCCGGAGCCTGGTTCGTTCTTACATGCTGACCGCCTTCAGGCGGAACTTGCTGATTTCCTTTTCCGAATCAACGGTTTCGATCACACCGCCGAGGCTGCTGAGCTTTTCGACAAAATCTTCATAACCTCTCTTGATATATTCTATATCCTCAAGGACCGTAATCCCGTCCGCGGCCAGGGCAGCCAGCACAAGCGCCGCGCCTGCTCTCAGATCCGGGACCGATACCTGTGCGCCGGAGAGCTGATGGATGCCGTTGATGATGGCAATATTGCTGCCTTCCACCCGGACATTGGCTCCCATTCTGGTAAGCTCGCCGACATAGCGGAAACGGTTTTCGAAAATACTTTCCGTGACAATGCTGGTTCCTTCCGCCAGGGAAAGAATTACCACCATCTGCGGCTGCATATCCGTGGGGAAACCCGGATACGGCATGGTATTGACCGACGTGCAGCGCAGCCGCTTTTTGCAGACAACGCGAACCGCATCATCAAACTCGGATATTTCGCAGCCGATTTCCCGAAGCTTGGAGGTAAGGCAGTCAAGATGCTTCGGGATGACATTGCGCACCGTAATGTCGCCCTTTGTGGCGGCAGCGGCGAACATGTAGGTACCGGCTTCTATCTGGTCCGGTATCACACTGTAATCCGCCCCGTGGAGCTTTTCCACGCCGTCTATCCGGATGACATCCGTTCCGGCCCCCTTGATATTGGCGCCCATGGCATTCAGAAGGTTTGCCACATCCACCACATGGGGTTCCTTTGCCACATTCTCCAGAATGGTGCGTCCCTCCGCAAGGCAGGCCGCAAGCATTACATTGATCGTGGCACCGACAGAAACCTTGTCAAAATAGATTCTGGCGCCTGCAAGGCGTTTTGCGTCAACAATAATCATGCCGTTCTGGATACGGCCTACGGCACCGAGGGCACTGAAGCCTTTCAGGTGCTGATCTATCGGGCGGCTTCCGATATTGCATCCGCCGGGAAGCGCTACCTCCGCATGATGGTACTTGCCGAGCATCGCTCCCAGAAGATAATAGGAAGCGCGCATTTTTTTTATGTAACTGTTATTGACAACGCAGCTTCTGATCCCGACACCGTTGATTCTGGCTGTATGCCGGTCACGGCGGTCTACGGATGCGCCCGTCTGGGAGATTGCCTCCAGCAGGACGTTGACATCATTGACATCGGGCAGATTGCTGACGAGAACCGGTTCATCCGCCATAATGGCTGCTGCAAGGATTCCCAGCGCCGCGTTCTTGGCACCGCTGATTACCACCTCGCCGACTAACGGATTCCCGCCTTTAACGATATATTGTTCCATGAAAATGCTCCTTTTACCGAAAACCGGATTTACCGCTGCCGTCATGGCATCGAAAAAACGGTTTCCGCTGCTGCCGGACTCAAAGGCGGCCTCAGGCTGCCTTGCACAGAAGCAGAAAACTTCTGCCCGCGCGCACAGACTTCCCGGAAAGGACTCCTGCGTGCCCTGACGCCCAGGGTACGGCCGCCGGTAAAAAGGCATAGCGGCGCGCATACGCACAGGTCCGGACGGAGGCACCGTCTTGTTCTTTCTGACGGTCACCGGAAATATTCCGAAAGTCTGTATTTGTCCGGGGGGGATACGGCATCCCCCGGAGGGTGCCCGAAAAGCCGCAAAACCGGCTTTTTCAAGCAGATTCCGATAACGTATATTATATCATGAAATCCCGATTTGTAAACCGCTTTATGAACATTTTGTGATAGCCTCCGTCGCCGGGATGATGCCAAAGAAATATAATTGTAACATAGTCCTAAAACATTTGTTCTTTTTACTGCACTTTGCCCATGGATCGGAAGGGATTTTAACAGTATTGACGAATCAGTCTGTGCGTTTTGCGGGGGTCGCCTGCTTTTTTCTGACGCTGTATCCGAAGCTTCCGAGCGTCCTGCCGAGCACATGATAATTTCCGTGGGAGTATGCCGCCAGACGCGCTTTCGAAAGATCGAGCCTTCCGTCCGCATCCACCAGAGCTTCCGCCACGGAAACAGACTCCACTTCGGCGAGGAAAAGATCATGACTCCCGAGTTCCAGTATCCGGGTAACCCGGCATTCGATATTGACCGGGCTTTCCAGTATCAGCGGGGCATGAACCCTGGAAGCCTTTGCTTTTGTAAGGCCCATCGCTGCGAATTTATCCTCATGTCTGCCCGTGCGCACGCCGCAGTAATCCGCAGCCTCGGCAAGCTCTTCCGTGGTCAGGTTCAGGACAAATTCACGTGTCCTGACCAGCATTTCATAGGAAAATCTGGAGCGGCGCACAGAGATGGATACCATCGGCGGGTCCGAGCAGACAGTTCCGGCCCAGGCTACGGTAAAAACATTGTCATTACCCGCCCCGTCCGTTACGGTAACCAGCACGGCCGGCACAGGATACAGCATATTGCCGGGCTTCCAGATCTGTTTTTTTGTATAGTCCGGTTTGCCGCCCTTCCCATCGGAAGAGACTCTTTTTTTCCTGGAATCCCGTATTTCGTGATTTTTCCCATACCTTCGTCCGCCCTGTTTTTCCATGCGGTCCCTCCTGCCCTCTTGTAAGCTTTTCAGCATTTCCGGGAGTCCGGCTCCGAATCGCTGCGTTTTTATCTGAATTCTTATTGTCCGGCCATCTGCATACCGGTGATCAGCGCCGGCACCAGCTGTTTTTTCCTCGATACCACGCCCTTGAGCACAGCCCTTCCTTCGGGATGTTCCTCATGGAAGGCATAACTGACCGCCTTGTCGGCCAGTGCTCCGCCACGGTAGAGAAGCGTCGTCGTCTCCTCCAGGATCGCGGTAAGCATCAGGAAGACCATGTCAATCCCCTGAGAGGCAAGCACTGTATCCAGGTAGGGGGAGAGCTTTTCGGCGAGTTCTTCCAGTTCATCCGCATTGACGGAGCTGATCTGCGCAACCCCCACCTCCAGGCCTTCCATATTAAAGCGCTTATAATCCTGGAAGAAAATCTGCTCCGGAGTCTTATCCTTAAAATTGCTGCCGGCCGTAAAAAGCTTTCTGGCATAGCTCTCAAGTTCAATTCCCGCCAGCTTCGCGAGATCCTGCGCCGCGGTTTTATCGAGCGGCGTGCAGGTCGGCGAACGGAACAGAAGCGTATCGGAGATGATGGCGCTTGCCAGGAGTCCCGCCTCCTCCGGTGTCGGCTTAATCCCTGCCTCGCCGAACATCTGCCATACAATCGTTGCCGTACAGCCTAACGGCTGGCAGCGGAAATAGACCGGGGCCATCGTTTCCACCGCCGAAAGACGGTGATGGTCCAGAATTTCCAGAATCTCCGAATCTTCAATACCCTTAACGGCCTGACCCGGTTCGTTGTGATCCACCATAATCACTTTCTTGCGCTTCGCGTTCAGAAGGTTTCCCCGGGAGATGATGCCCTCGTAGCTGCCGTCCTCCCCGATCACCGGGAAATCCCGGTGCCGGACGTTCGCCATTGTGTCCCGGATATCGTCTATGAAATCGCTGTCCTCAAAGGTCAGCAGGTTTTTCCGCTTCATATAATAGCTGACCGGCATGGACTGGTTAATAAAGCGCGCGGCGGTAAAGGTGTCAAAGGGCGTGCTGATGATCATGCAGTTCCTCTCCTGCGCCAGCTTCTGGATCGTGAAGGATACCGGAGCTCCCTCGCAGACCACGATGCAGGCAGCTCCCATCTCAATGGCGCAGAGCTGGGATTCATATCGGTTACCGAGGATCACCAGGTCGTTTTTTTCAATATAGCTTTCCATCAGGTCCGGATTCGCCGCGGCGATCAGTACCTTTCCCTGCGTATAATAGGCCTGCGGATCACCTATAATCACATTTCCGTCCAGTGTCTCCACGATATTGCTGAATCTCGTATGGGCGGAGGACAGGGCCGTGTTGTCATAACCGTCCATAAATGAAGCCGTGATATCGGCCACCGTAATGAGCCCCTCCAGTCTCCTGCCCCTGGTAATGGGAAGCGTGACTTCCCTCTGGTCGCGCATCAGCTCCCAGGCTTTTTTCAGGGATATATTCCGGGAAATCCCCGGGACATTTCTCATCTCGATATCGCGGACCTGTGTCCGGACATCCTCAACCAGGAAAGGCGCCTCCTGTCTGAAATACTGCAGGACAAACCGTGTTTCCTCGTTCATCTCCCCTGCTCTGCAGGGAACAAAGAGCCTGTCGGGCTGCAGCCGCTGCTTCAGGGCCGCATATACGATCGCCGTGCAGATGGAGTCCGTATCCGGATTCCGGTGGCCAATAACAAATACCGTCTGTTTTCCCTCCATGCGAATGCCTCTTTCTCCTTGTGTTCTCAGGGTATTTTCAGTTACGATATTTTCCGTTTTGTTCATAATTTGTTCATATATCTGTTTTAGAATAAAATACAAGAGAACAGATCGTTCTTCAACCATTTTTGTTTGATTTTCATAATCGCCCCGGTCATCTCCCTCAGGATGCCGGGGCCTCCTCTTTTTTGGGACTTTTCCTGCAAAGCTTTGCCTATGAAAACAGGACCGGCCACAGCCGGTCCTGTTTTCGTCCTCTATACGAATTATTCGGTCTCCGCTTCCGTCTCGGACGCCTCAGTTAATGCCTCCTGTCCGGCATCCTCTTCATCACCGGTATCTTCCGCGGCCTCGGCTGCTTCCCGAAGTCCGGCATAGTCCGCAAGTGCAAAAGATGTAGATGAATAGGTAGGCATGGCCGCAAGCTTCGCCTGATAAGAATTATACATGCTCACGCCAGCCGCGATACCGACGCCCAGGATGATAACCGCAACCACAGCCCAGGCAGCTACCTTCCGGATCAACGCCTGTTTCTTCTCTTTTTTGATATTCTCCCTGCGGTTCTTTTTATAATCCTTATATTTATCAACCTTTGCCTGACTCATGACAAGATGTCCCTTCTTTCTTCTAAACTTGGTCTGAAAACAGCCCGCCCGCGGCGGGACCCGTGAATATCCGCACCCCGGCTTCCGGCCGGCGGCCGCACCCTGGGCAGCAGGTCGTGCAAGTCCCTTCGGAAATGCCCAACGAAATAATCATAACATACTTTTCTGCAAAAATCCAGTCTTTTTTGGGAATCGTCCCAAATTGACTGCCCTGAAACAGTCCCGCTTCCGGCAGGCCTGTGAGAACACGCCGCCGTGCTTCGCCCTTACGGCAGGCCGGCAGAAATCCGCAGCCGTACCTCCTCCCGGCGGCAATCCCCCGACAGCCGGACACGTGCGCAGGCTTCTCAGTTCAGCGCCATTTTTGCCGCTCCGTAGATACCGGCATCGTTTCCGAGCTTTGCCAGAACAACCGGAACCTTCTTCTCGCTGAGTGAGGTAAACCGGTGATAATGCTTTGTGATCACGTCTGTCAGGATGGAGCCTGCCTTTGAGACCCCTCCGCCAATGACAAACACATCCGGATCCACGGTAAACGCTGTCGCGGAGATCACCTGCCCGAGATATCTGCCCAGGATTTCAACCGCTTCAAGCGCCTGCGTGTCCCCTTCCTTCGCCGCGTCAAACACGTCTTTGGCCGTAAAATCCCCTATGGACCGCAGCCGGGACGGTGCGTTGCTCCCGCTGAGTATCTTATTGGCCACGCGCACCACGCCTCTGGCGGATGCGTACTGCTCCAGGCAGCCGTGATTTCCGCAATTGCAGACCGCAGGCTCTTCCGGATTCACCGTAATATGTCCGAGTTCCCCGCCAAGGCCTCTGTGCCCGGCGAGAATCTGTCCTTCCTGAATAATGCCGCCGCCGACGCCCGTACCCAGTGTCAGCAGGACCACGTCACGATAGCCTTCTCCGCCGCCCTTCCACATCTCGCCGAGCGCGGCAACATTCGCGTCGTTTCCGGCTTTAACCGGAATACCCGTAAGGCTGGAGAGCTGCGCGGCCGGATTGCAGTCAGCCCATCCGAGATTGACGCATACTTCCACATAACCGTCACCCCTCGTGGGACCAGGCACACCGATTCCCGCACCTTCCACCTGCTCTATGTCAATCCCCATTTCCCTCAGGGCTTCATTCATGGAAAACGCCACGTCCTTGAGGATATATTTCCCTTTTTCTTCGCTCCTGGTGCGGATTTCCCATTTTTTCAGCAATGTTCCGTCCGTTTTGAAAAGGCCCATTTTCACAGTAGTCCCGCCAATATCCACGCCAAAGCAATATTCTTTCATATCCCAGAATCCTCCCATTTCCGAAAACGCTTCAATAAACGTTTCCCTCACGGATGCATGTCTGTAAACCGTGCACATTAAGTCTTATTGTATCAACTCAGCCGCAAAAAGTCAATTGCAGTATACGGGTAAATCATAAGCCCGTGTCAGAAACTGCTTTTTGTAACAGTTACCGCATTTCCGGGAAATCCGGGTCAATCTTCAGGGCTTCCTGCCTGCTGACCGCATACAGATAAAGCTCCTCCACGCGCTGTCCCGTCATCTGCTCCAATGCACGTTTATAATAATACAGCTGTGTGCTGTAACGGCTTAACAGAACCTTCTCCCAGCCATGCCCGGGGAGCGAATCGGTTTTATAATCATAAAGTACCAGTCGGCCATCCTCCAGGAACCAGGCGTCGATTACACCATGGATCTCCACCAGGGCGGTGCCACGGGTCGGGCTTCCGGCAGTCTCCGGGTAGATTTCCGCGGCAGGTACTCCCAGGCTGAAAGCAAACTCCCGTCTCAGCAGTCCCTTCCTCGCGGCCGCGGCTGCCCGCTTTCCGAGCCCGGTATCCCAGAATGCCCGGATCTTATTGAGATCCACGGCCTCAAGCTCGGCCGGGGAGAGTACGCCGCGGGACAGAAGCCTTTGTGCCTGCTCTTCAAGACGCATTGCGCCGTCCGGATCCAGGTGCTGGAAAAGATAATGGTAAACCGTTCCCCGCCTTGCGGCGGTCAGCGGCTCCCGATCCTTCAGGAAAGCCGGGATAAGAGGCTCTGCAGCCTCTTCTCCGCGCGACGCTTCCTCCGCGAAGAATGCCGTCTCCTCTTCCTCCGGGAATCGTTTTTTCAGCTCGGATACCGACAGCGATGCCCTCAGGTTTCCTTCCGGCGAGGGCTCGGGCATCGAAAGCCGCTCCTCAATTTCCTTTCGGAGTTCCGGATCCCGCTCTCCGCCCGCCGTCTTAATCAGCTCCTGCCTGTACCAGGAGGCATCCAGTCTTCTGGCCGCCTGCACCGTATTCAGGTTTCCGGTTGTTACCAGGCGCACCTCAAAGCATACCTGAGCCCCATACAGCGGGTTCGTCCAGGCGCTTTCCAGCCCCAGCTGTCTGCGAACCCCGTCAAAACAGCGGTGCCGGCCCAACGCCGGGACAATCCAGTCCAGATAATTTCCCGCGGAAGAGCGCTCCAGCCACGTGAGCACCGTTCCGTTATCCGGGCTGATTCTGAGTTTTTTCTCCAGCCAGGAAAACAGTTCCCGCCTGCAGCCGGTCATGATCAGGCGCTCCTTTGCCCTTGTCACGGCCACATAGAGTATTCTCAGCTCCTCCCCCAGGTTCTCCTGGGACAGCTCCCGTGCGAGTGCCGCGTGAATCAGCGTGCCGGACTCGGTCCTGAGCTCCGGATCCGCTGCATCCAGACCGATTCCGTAGTCGGCGTGGAGAATCAGTGCCTGTCTTGAATCCTGCTCGTTAAAGGCTTTGCCGCAGCCTGCCAGAATGACGATCGGGAATTCAAGTCCTTTGCTGTGATGAATTGTCATGAGCCGGACGGTATTCCTGCCCCCCTCATCCGAAGCGGAAGGCACGTCCACCGAATAGGTTTTCTGTTTTTCCAGATACCGGATAAAGGAAAAAACACCCTCATCGCCGGTCTGTTCGAACTGTTCTGCCTTTACTAAGAGCATATCCAGGTTATCGGCCCTTCTGCTCCCGCCGGGCATAGCCAGTACATATTCCCGGTAGCCCGTCTCCTCCAGGATTTTCAGGAGCAGCTCATGGACCGGGAGATACCCGCTCAACCTCCGCCATTCCGTCAGTTTTTCCAGAAACAGCCGGATTCCGGCGCTTTCCTGACGGTCAGGATAGATTTCGGGATAGATGCGGAGCGCCTCATAAAGCCAGGGTCTTGCCGCCGCTGTCTGGACATCCGTCTGTCCGTCGGCCCCCAGACGGATAAGGGCCAGCTCTTCCGGCGTGAAATTCCCGATCGGGGAGAGCAGCACGCCTGCCAGCGGAATATCCTGAAGCGGATTGTCCAGGATATGGAGCAGGTTCATGACCGTCTGAATTTCTTTTGCAGTAAAATAGCCGGCGCCGGATTCGGCCTCTGCCGGAATTCCCATGGAAGCGAGTATGGGCAGGTAATCCTCCGCCCATCCGCTCAGGCTCCTGAAAAGGATGGTGATATCCCGGTACTCCGCTGGACGGTACGCCGCAAGCTCCGCATCAAAGACCTTTTCCCCGCGGACAGGGTCCGTGATGCGCAGTATTTCGTTGGCTGTCAGGACAGCCTCCCATTGTCTGGAGGTATATGTCTGCCCCGCAGTGTTTTCCGGATCCCCGGCATTTTCCGCACTGTCTTCCGGCTGCGGAGCGTTTTCCGCATCTTCTTCCGGATCCCCGGCATTTTCCGCATCGAGCAGGAGCAGTCTCACAAAAGCATTTTTTCCGTCCTCCGCATCGGGATAGGCCGCTCCCGCATGCAGGGCCGCTTCTTCCGTATATTCCACCCCGCCCGGATTTTCCCGCATAATCTGCGCAAAGAGGAAATTAGCCGCATCCAGTATTTCTTTCCTGCTGCGGAAGTTTCTGTGCAGCTCAATCCTGGCATGCGCGCCGCCTTCCGGCGACCAGTCCCGGTATTTTTCCATAAACAGCTGCGGACGCGCCAGCCTGAAGCGATAGATGCTCTGCTTGACATCTCCCACCATGAACAGATTGGGACGCCCCTGCCGCTCTCCGGAGATGCTGTTGAGGATCAGCTCCTGGACAAGATTGCTGTCCTGGTATTCGTCAATCATAATTTCCCGGAACTGCTGCGCATATTCGGCCGCGGCTGCGGTAGGCACTTCCGTCCCGTCCGGTTTTTCCTCCGAAAGTATGGTCAGGGCAAAATGCTCCATATCATGGAAATCCAGAATGCCCTTTTTCTGCTTTGCAGCGGAAAAAAGTCTGATAAACTCCAGTGTCAGGTCAATCAGAACGACCGCGGTTTTGCCTGCCTCCCGGTGTCTTTGGAACATTTCTTCGGGTTCCGCAAAAAACAGCTCCTGAATCAGCGCTTCAACGCGGTCTTTAACCGCGGTGCGCTGCTCCCACAGGGAACCCGCGGTCCGTTCATCATAGCTGTCTCCCTTTTTTGCCCTTGGTTTCTTCCCGAAGCGTATTTTTGAAACCGCGTCAAAAAGGCTGCTGTAGTTTTCCTCTGCCTCGGCCGCCGCGCGGATCAGGGCCGCCTCCCCGCCGGCAATCTCCGCAAAGGCCTCCATGCCCTCAGAACGCTCAAAAGCCCCGGCCGTCTGCTCCATGGAAGCAGCCAGTTCCCCTAAAAGCATCCGGGCATAGCCGCAGATATCCCGCATCCACGGGCTGTTTTCAAGCTCCACCAGGGTTCCGGCCTCATAAACGGTCCTGCACCGTTCCAGCCATCGCTCCGGTCTCGGGTTTGCCATGGCAAATTCATAAAGCTTCAGGATATATTCCTGCGCCCTGGATTCATCCCTCCCGCGATTGCAGACATCAAAATAGGAGCGGAATGCTTCCCCGCCGCTCTCAAACGCTTTTTCTGTCAGCTGCTTCAGAACTTCCTCCTTCAGGACGCGCAGTTCGCTCTCATCTGCCACACGGAAGGACGGATCCAGGTTGATCCGGTAAAACTGTTCGCGGATCACGGACAGGCAGAAACTGTCGATGGTGGTAATTCGCGCCTGGCGTATCAGGGACAGCTGACGCTGAATATGGCGGTTCTGCAGATCATTCTGCAGGCGCTTTTCCAGCACTTTCTCCACACGCTCACGCATCTGGGCCGCGGCCGCCGAGGTGAAGGTCACCACCAGCAGGCGGTCAATATCTATCGGATCGTCCCCGTCACAGACCATGGAGGCAATCCGCTCTGCCAGGACAGCCGTTTTCCCGCTGCCCGCGGCCGCGCTGACTAACAGGCTTCCGCCTCTGAAGTCTATGACTTTTCTCTGCTCTTCGGTCCAGTTTACAGCCATATCCGCCTCCTTCCTATTGTCGTTTGCCGCGCCGGATTTGCGCCGCTGCAAGCGGCATATCTCCCTGGCAAATCCGTGCGCATCCTCGCGGAGCGTAATAGTAAACGCATTTTTTATGCGTTTACTATTCCTGTTCCACGCTTTCCCCGCTCAGTTTTTCCAGCACTTCCGCATCCCGGCAGGTTTCCAGCCGGCGCTTAAAGCATCCCGGCAGCATGGGATCAAACGGGCACGCTTCCTTCAGGGAGCAGATATCGCAGGCTGTCTGCGTGCCGTAGGCGGCAGGCAGGGAAGAGATCTCTCCGGAAAGCATCTCCTGCGCGGACTGTGAGGCCTTTTTTGCCGCATGCCGGCATAAAAGACGCATCTGCTCCGCACTGGCCAGCCTGGCCGCGGCCTTCAGGGAACCGTCCTTTTTCCGCTCCAGTCCCCTGACAACCTGTCCGCCTTCCCGGTCGATCAGGCGCACCGCCTCCTCCTCGGAAAGCGTGAGTCCGTTCATTTTCAGTTCTTTGAGCAGGAGCCTGTTGATTTCATCCCTGTCCCGATTATCCGCTTCCACAAAGGGATTGCGTATCAGATAATAATAAACGCCTGCGGGCAGGATTTCCCGGCCGCGGTACCGTCTTTGCGCCATGGCCAGTATGGCATCCAGATACAGAAAGAGCTGCAGGGAGAGGCCGTGATAAACCTGTCCGAGGTCCAGAACCCTTGAACCGCTCTTATAGTCCGCGATTTTCGCGTAAACCCTGCCGTCTTTCAGCGCAAGATCAACACGGTCAATGCGGCCGCGCAGTTTCAGAACCCGCCCTTCCGGCAGAGGAACCAATATCCCGTTCCCGTTTCGCTGCGAGAATTCAAGTTCATGATAAATGAGCTCATAATCTCCGCATTTCCACTGCTCCTGAAGTGCCCATGCCGTTCTGTCCGTCATGCGAAGCGCCCGTTCCTTTGCGTGGCGGCGCCATGCGTTTTCCTCAAAAACCGGTCCCTCGAAGGCATGCGCCGCTTCCGAAACCGATTCCTCACAGAGCATCAGCCGTTCCTCTTCGGGAATTGTTCTGAAATCCAGTCCCTTCTCCTTCAGTTTCCTGAAAAAGATCCTGAGCGCTTCATGGTACAGCGTGCCGTAATCAGCCGCGTTTAAATCATGTAGTCTTCTCTCCCGCAGCTTCAGCCCATAGCTCAGAAAATGTGCGAACGGGCAGCCGGCAAAGCGTTCCAGCCTGGTCACATTCAGCTCATCCTCCAGGGGGAACAGCTTCGCTGCGACAGCTGGTGAGAGTCTGGCGCCCCGGTATTCCCAGAAAAGCGCTTCCTCCATACGGCCGATTCTGGCATCGTACCGCGCAAAGCTCCTGTAATAGCGGTAAAGCTCGCGCCACCATCCGTCCTTTCCCTGATCGATATAAGCCCGGATCCCCCGGATCAGCATGGAAAAGCCTTCCGCCGGCGAACTCAGGTACGATATGCCCGGATACCGCTCCTCCGGTTTTTCGGGTTTTTTCCCCGGAAAGACCTTCCCCAGAGCCGAAATGATATAGGAAGGACGGAGTTCCTTTCCGTTCCTGCTCCTGCCGCTGAAGGATACGTAAAGACCTTCCGTCGGGCGTGTCAGCATATGATACAGATACTCCTGGCCGATTTCCGCCTCCTCCCTGGCAGTCGGGAGAATGTACAGCCCGGCCTCCTGACACGCGGCGCGGTCAAAATCATTGAGGATGCCCCCGGTATCCACCGGTTTCGGCAGAAGACCGTCATTCGCCCCGAGGACAAACAGATATTTCAGCCGCTGGACCCTGGTTCGTTCCGGGTCTCCCACCACGACACGCTCAAAGGTCTCGGGCACGACACCTACGCGAAGATTCACCAGGCCCGTGCGCAGCGTATCGGCGAACAGTCCTCCCTGCAGCAGTTCCTCTCCCATCAGGTTCACGGTCTGGTCGAAGAAATCGAGGATGCAGCCGTAAGCCTGACGGTATTCGCTTTCCTGGACATAATCACCGGCCTGCTCAAAGCTCAGTCTGGCGCGCTCAAGCTGCTCCTGGGCTTTCACATTCCTGAGAAACGCAAAGAGCACCGTCAGAGCCTCCCGGACAGTGGCTTTTCTGCTATGAAGAATCTCCAGGACGGGCTCGAGAAGCGCAAATACCTCAGCCCGTGCGGCATTCAGCTCCTCAAGAGCCTCATCGTTTATTCCGCCGTATTTCCATACCCATGGCTCCCGCCACCGGCGCACGCCCTTCAGGTCGGAGGCGCACAGATAGTTGTCGAGGCGGTCCGCCCTGTCCCGATCCAGCGGAAACAGGGGATTCCGCAGCAGCTTTATCACGGAATGATAATCCATATCCTCTTCGGAAACATCCAGAAGAGACAGAATCAGTCTTGTAAGCGGATTGGAGGCCAGCAGATGCTTCCGATCGATAAAATAAGGAATTCCGGCCCTTTCAAAGCCGTTTTTGATCAGGCTTTCAAAAGTCCCCGTATCTCCTGTAATGACTGCAATTTCACTGTACCTGGCGCGCTTTCCGCTGATAAGCGCAGAAATATCCCGGATACAGCAGCTGACTTCCTCCCCGGGATCCCCTGCCGCCGTGAGTGTCAGGAATTCATCTTTTCCCTTCCATGGAACGGGAACAGGCATAAAGAGCTCCCGCTCAAGGTGCAGGAGGGCTTCGCGGCCCGGAGCACTCCCGGCTGAAAGAATTTTCGTCCTGACCGGTATTCCATGGCTTTCGGCTATGCGCGTCAGCTCCCGGGCAGCTCCTGCCTCCATCGGAAAAAGGGCAGGCCGCTGCGGATCCGCAGTCAGGAATACCTCCACGGAAGGAGCTGCCTGCAGCAGTTCCTCCAGCACCCGGTACTGATATCGTTTAAAGTTGTGAAACCCGTAGACAATCACACTGCTCTGTGCCAGTATTCCGGATTCCTTAACATGAGAAGCAAGCGTCCACAGCAATTCCTCCGCCGTGGTATAACGGGTTCCGAGTTCTTCCGTAAAAGCCTCATAGACCGTATAGATATCCGCAAGCTTTCGTTTAAGCAGCTCATGCCCCTGAAGCCTGAGCACAAAGGCCTCCAGCGCTTCCTTTCTGACGCCCGCCATGGAAAACTCGCTGACCGCGCTTCTCAGTTTGTCCGCGAATCCCTTTCTGGAAAGGCTTCTCGAAAAAACGGACAGCTCGTCCGCATGTGCTCCCGCAATACGCCGGATCAGCATGGACTTTCCGACATCGTCCAGCAGGACGGCCGGCGCCAGTTCCAGCTCTTCCGATACGGTTCTTGCCATGCCGGTAAAGCTCATAACCTCTATACCGCCGATCACATGGGATGCGGAAGCTTCCACCAGTTCGCGCTCGGTCTGGAGCGTCGATTGCTCCGGAACCAGATAGATAAAACGGCTCATCGGTGCGGAAGCCGCCCGGTCAAGCACACTGCGGTGAAGCAGCTGCGCGTGGTCTGCCACCGCGTTTCCGTAGCTGATATTCAGCTGCATGACAACCTCACATTCCAAAACGGCTTTTACGGCAGGCAATT
>CAMOSC010000030.1 GCA_946624325.1 uncultured Clostridia bacterium | reverse complement strand
GTCATCACATCAGCGACGCGGACTGTATCGGCGCATCGATCGGCATATACCGGGCGGCGGTTACCTCCGGAAAGCGCGCGCATATCGTGCTGGATACCGTTTCCACGAATATCCGCCCGCTGCTGGACCGCTTTCGGGATAATCCCGACTATGAGGGCGATCTCTTCATCAACAATGAGACGGCTCTGGACTGGATCGGGCCGAGAACCCTCCTTGTGGTTGTGGACAACAACCGGCCCAGCCACTGTGAGTGTCCGGAACTGCTGGAGCACGCTTCGAACGTGGTGGTGATTGACCATCACAGGCAGGCAAAGGATTACATTGAGAATACGGTGCTTTCCTATGTGGAGCCCTATGCGTCGTCCGCCAGTGAGATGGTAGCCGAGATTCTGCAGTACTATGCGGACAATATCAAAATCCGCCCGGCGGATGCGGAGGCCATGTATTCGGGTATTGTGGTCGATACCAACAATTTCCTCAATAAAACAGGCGTGCGCACCTTTGAGGCGGCTGCCTTCCTGCGCCGCTGCGGCGTGGATGTCACAACGGTCCGCAAGCTCTTCAGGGATGACATGAATGATTATGTCGCCAAGGCGGAGATTGTGCGCAGTGTGGAAATTTTTGCAAGCTGCTACGCCATAGGCGTCTGCCCGGCGGGGATGATCAACTCTCCGACCGTTATTGCGGCTCAGGCTGCCAATGAGCTGCTGGGGATACGGAATATCAAGGCATCCTTTGTGCTGACGGAGTACGATCATCTCATCTATATCAGCGCACGTTCCATTGATGAACTGAATGTGCAGGTGATCATGGAGAAGCTTGGCGGCGGCGGCCATCTTTCCGTAGCCGGTGCCCAGCTCAAGGGTGTTACCATGGAAGAGGCGGTTATGCAGCTGAAGGCGGTCCTGCGTCAGGTGGATGAGGAAGCGGCCGTACAGAAATAACAGGCGCGCCCTGAACGGCGCGGCTGCAAAATAGTCATCCGTGGCCATTAGGTCAAAGTACAGAACTGTGTTACGGGAGGAGGATCAGCATGGAAATCATACTGCTTGAAGATGTAAAAACGCTTGGAAAAAAGGGTGACCGCGTCAAGGTGAACGACGGTTATGCCAGAAATTTTATTCTGCCGAAAAAACTCGGCATTGAGGCTACGCCCAAGAATATCAACGACCTGAAGCTTCAGAAGGCCAATGAGGCCAGAATTGCCGCCGAGAAGCTGGCGGAAGCCCAGGATCTGGCGAAGAAGCTGGAGGGGAAGGCCGTAACGGTCAGCGTGCGCGCCGGCGAGGGCGGAAAAATTTTCGGCTCCGTATCCACAAAGGAAATTGCACAGGCGTGCCTGGAGCAGCTGGGTCTGGATATTGATAAAAAGAAGATGGTCCTGAACGATCCCATCAAGGCCTGCGGCGTGGTGGAAGTGCCCGTAAAGCTCCACAAGGATGTGACCGCAAAACTTTCCGTAAAGATTCAGGAAGCATAAGGAGACATTTATGCCAGTGGAAGAAGCCCTGATCCGCAAGGTACTGCCGCACAGTATTGAGGCGGAGCAGTATGTGATCGGCTCCATGCTGATGGATAAGGAAGCCATTGCCGCAGCGGGAGAGATCGTCCATGCGGAGGATTTCTACCAGCGGCAGTATGGCATCATGTTCGAGAAGATCATGGAAATCTACAACGAGGGCCATACGCCGGACCTGATCCTCCTGCAGGATAAGCTTAAGGCAACGGATCTGCCTCCGGAGGTCTACGGAATCCAGGTTTTCAGAGATCTGCTCTCCATGGTGGAAAGCTCCGCCAATATCCGCCATCATGCACAGATTGTCTACAACAAAGCCCTGCTTCGGAAGCTCATCCGCATCAACGAGGAAATCTCCAATGAATGCTATACGGAAAAGGAAGACATCAACAGCATTCTGGAGATGACGGAAAAGAAGGTTTTCGACCTGCTTGAGAAGCGGCAGACGACGGATTATGTGCCGATCCGCGACGTGGTCATCAATGTGATCAACCGCATTGAGATGGCCTCGAGGACAAAAAGCACGGTAACGGGCCTTGCCACCGGTTTCATCGATCTGGACCGCCAGACTTCCGGACTTCAGAATTCGGACCTGATCCTGATTGCCGCGCGTCCCTCGATGGGGAAGACGGCTTTCATGCTGAATATGGCAAGAAACCTGACAGTGAACGGCGGATACAGCGTGGCGGTTTTCTCGCTCGAAATGTCCAAGGAGCAGCTGGTAAACAGGCTTCTCGCCATGGAATCCCGCGTGGACAGCCAGACGCTGCGCACCGGAAACCTGACGGACAGCGACTGGGATCAGGTGGTGGAGAGCTCCAGCGTTATAGCTTCCACCAAACTTATGATTGATGATACGCCGGGCATAACCGTCAATGAGCTGAGGTCCAAATGCCGGAAATTCAAGCTGGAGCACGGTCTGGACTGCATCATGATCGATTATCTGCAGCTTATGAGCGGCAGCGGGCGCTCAACCGACAGCCGTCAGCAGGAGATCTCGGATATTTCGCGTGCACTGAAGGCTCTTGCAAGAGAGCTGAACGTGCCGGTAATTGCCCTTTCGCAGCTCTCGCGCGCCTGCGAACAGCGGCAGGACCACCGTCCCATGCTGTCGGATCTGCGTGAATCCGGAGCCATCGAGCAGGATGCGGATATCGTCATGTTTATCTACCGCGACGAATATTATAATAAAGACACCGATGCCCGGGGCATTACGGAAATCATCATTGCCAAGCAGAGAAACGGCCCGGTGGGGACCATTGAGCTGGTATGGCTGGCAAATCTCTGCCGGTTTGGCAATAAGGATTATAATGCATAAGAACGGCACGGAGAGTTACGGTTACGCAAGAACAATTATGCCGGACGACAATACAACAGCGCAAAACCGCCGCGGAAAGTGTTTCGCTTTCCGCGGCGGTTTTGTGCGAAGCAATGAGCCATGCGGCAGAAAATGACAGCACCGGCACGGAGAAGCTGCTTTTTAGCTTACCTGTACCGGTGCTGTCATTTTTTTCCATACGGCAGAACCGCGCTAATTGCAGCGTGTGTTTTTACGCTGCGATCTGTCGGACATTTACCGGAAGGAAATATAGAGAAAGATCATGTTCATATTCTGCAGGTCGTAGGAGGTCATATTGCAATTCAGCATGTGCAGGTTGAGATAATCCTGAACCCAGGCGGAGACGTTTTCCAGGGCGGACTGACAGTCCTCCGGCGTCTCAAAGCGTATGCTGACGATGCCTTCGCCCGCGGCGGCTGCCTGGGCGAGCTGGGCCTCAAAGAGTGGGCGCGGATCCTGCCCGGCAAACACCCACAATCCGCTCTTGACATGATAGTTGGAATCCCAGCGGATCGTGGCGGGATACTCCAGCTCCGTATAAATATCGTCCGCGGGATAGGAACCCGTGGCGATGGCTGAAGCCGGGATGTTGAAGTGGGCGTAGCTGCAAGGTGCCTGCCTTCCGCCCGGCTCATTGTCGTCGTAGGTGGGATCCGCGTTGTAATAATATCCGTCCAGATACAGCAGCACCCAGGCATGCTCCGAGCCCGTAATCACGGAGCTCAGAATGCCGAAGCTTCTGAGGGCCCATACCATTGCCTTGGCGCGGCCGTCGCACTTCGCCTGACCCGCAATCAGGGCGCCATAGGGGGACTGGGCGTAAGCGCTGTCTGAGTTGTAGGCGCAGTGGCTGATGATATAGTCATAGACGGCAAGCTCCGCCTGATATTTGCTGCAGCCCTCCAGCTGGGCATGGAAGCCCTCGATGAGCTGCGTGATTTCGGCATTCTGCCGTTCCCATTCTTCCCTGCCGCAGATATAGGTCGGAGAGACGGAGATGACGGAGCCCAGAAGATTGGAATTCTGTCCCCACTGGGATCCGAGCTGCATGAGCTCGGGGCAGTCGTTGGAGAGCAGCGTCATGAGCTTCTGTACTTCGTCGGAAGATGCGGGCAGCGGGAGCGTGATTTTTTCCCGGAAGGTGCGGATCCCCTGATAGAGGGCTATGAAATTGGTATATTCCGCCTCATTGAGCTTCGGCAGGAAAATGCTGAAGTTTTCATAGTAGGGCGAAAGATTTGCAGAGGCTGTCCCCGAGCCGGAGGACTGCCCCGCAGAAGCCGGGCGGTTTTCGCCTTCCTGCCCGGAGGCGGTGGCCATGACTGCGGAGAGGCCGGGCGCCCTGGCATCCGCCGCGGCGGACGGAAGGGATACGCTGGTACTGGTATCCAGAAGAAGGCCCGAAAGCTGTACGAGATCCCCGCAGCCGCCAAGAAACAGGGCGGCAGTCAGGAGAAAACACAGCAGCAGGCTGCGTGTGAATCGGAATCTGTTCATATGATTAACCTGCGCGGCACGCGCGTGTCCTTTCAGGAGAAATAAAAACGGACAATTCTTCTCTAAACAGTATAACATTGAAAGGCGCCTTTTGCAAGGGACATCCCGGGTGTACGCGCTCCCGTAAACCGGCTTTTACTGTGAAAGTCCGGATTTTCATTTATGGTGGTGTCCCATCAGGTGAGGCATGAAGGTTTTACTGTAAGAGCCCAGTCTTTCACTATGGTAGTGTCCACTGGGTGAGGCATGAAGGTTTTACTGTAAGAGCCCAGCCTTTCACTATGGCGGTGTCCCATCGGGTGAGGCATGAAAGTATTGCAGCTGCTCAGAGCCGGGCGCATATCCGGAAAGGACTGTTTTGCCGTTTTCGCATCCTACGGGCACGCCGCAACTCCGGAAACGGCATTTTTTCACCTTTTCCGAAGTCCGGCTCTGAACAGTTGACTATTTTATATTGACAGAGCCGGCATTCTCAGGTAAGCTATGTTGTGACTGTCCGCGGCCGGAGCGGAAATCCGGCGTGGGAAACGCTTTAATCAGCGTTTCCCGGTACAGGTTAATCAGGGGAGAAAAAATATGAAAGCAGAAATTACGGTAAACGGAAAATTCCAGGTAGGAGAGGTGGATAAGCATATCTACGGCTCCTTTATCGAGCATCTCGGAAGAGCGGTATACGGGGGCATCTACCAGCCGGATTCACCGCTGTCTGACGAGCAGGGCTTCCGGAAGGACGTTCTGGAGCTGATTCGTGAAATTGATGTGCCGATCGTGCGTTATCCGGGCGGAAATTTCGTATCCGGGTACAAGTGGGAGGACAGCGTGGGCCCGAAGGAGGAACGTCCGAAGCGCACGGAGCTTGCCTGGGGCGTTATCGAGGACAATTCCTTTGGCCTGAACGAGTTTGCCGACTGGGCAAAGAAGGCCGATACCGAGGTGATGATGGCCGTCAACCTCGGAACCAGGGGTATCATGGAAGCAAAAGAGGTGGTGGAATACTGCAACCATCCCTCCGGCACGGCTTTAAGTGACCTGCGCAGGGAGCATGGCTATGAGAAGCCCCATGAGATTAAAACCTGGTGCCTTGGCAATGAGATGGACGGTCCGTGGCAGATGGGCAGAAAGACGGCCTATGAATACGGACGCATTGCCAATGAGGCTGCAAAGATGATGAAATGGGTCGATCCGGAGATCAAAACCGTAGCCTGCGGTTCCTCCTCGCTGATGATGCCGACCTTCGGCGCATGGGAGGCGGAGGTGCTGGAGCAGTGCTATGAAAACGTGGATTATATGTCCCTCCACCAGTACTACGGCAACCGCGACGACAATACCGCCAGGTTCCTGGCCAATTCCCAGGCATTTGACGAGTTCATCAGTTCAGTCATTGCGATCTGCGATTATGTCAAGGCCAAGAAGAAGAGCGACAAGACGATCTATCTGTCCATGGACGAGTGGAATGTCTGGTATCACTCCAACGAGCAGGATCAGAAGCTGCCGCGCTGGTGCAGGGCACCGCATCAGCTGGAGGATATCTACAACATGGAGGATGCCCTTCTGGTGGGCTCCATGCTGATCACCATGCTTCGCCACTGCGACCGCGTGAAAATGGCCTGTCTTGCACAGCTGGTAAACGTGATTGCACCGATTATGACCTCCGATACCGGAGCCTGGAGACAGACAATCTTCTATCCGTACATGTACACCAGCCGTTACGGCCGCGGAAAGGCGCTTCAGACGATTGTCCAGGTTCCGTCCTATGACGAGGCCGAGTTTAAGAATGTCCCGTATCTGGACAGTGTGGCGGTGTGGAACGAGGAGAAGGAAGAGCTGGTCCTGTTTGCGGTCAACAAGAACCTGAATGAGTCTATTGAGCTTTCCTGCGATCTGTATGCGTTCCCGGGCTATGTGCCGGCAGAGCATATCGTGCTGACGCATGAGGACCTGAAAGCCGTAAATACCGAGGAAAAGCCGGATGAGGTGAAACCGGTGCAAGCGGATGGGGATAGACTGGAAAACGGCGTTCTGAAGGCGGACTGCCCGGCGAAATCCTGGAACATGATCGTGCTGAAGAAGGGCTGAGCATATATGGTGCCCGTCATACTATATAGCAAACGACAAAAGTCTTTTTATTTTGGCGTTTGCCGCGCCGGATTTGCGCCGCTCTAAGCGGCATAATTCTCTGGCAAATCCGTGCGCATCCGCCGGAGGCTTAAAGTGAACGTCATGTTTTTTATGACGTTCACTTTAATATGACGGGCACTTACGGCTTTCGGCGGCTGCACCTGCCCCGCGGAGGAAAATCAGCTCCTGCGCACGAAAGAAAGCGGTTGCCGGATAAAAGAAAAAGCGTGGAAGCCGAGGCTTTCACGCTTTTTAAGCAGGAAGGGTTATCTGCGTTTTCCTGTTTTGCGCCTTGCGGGTTTGGAACCCGGGCCTTTGGAACGCGCCTGATTAGCCTTATTTTCCTGACCGGATGCCTTCCCGAAAGGAAAGGCGTTTTCCCGGGACGGCTCTGCGGCCGACGGCAGCTGTCCGTCTTCCGGAACGGCGGTTTCGGCGGAAGCGCCGTCTTCCTTAATACTGTTGAGATACCGGTCGAATTCGAGCTTCAGGAGGGCCGCAAGGGGGACGGCGACGAGCATGCCGGCAAATCCGCCCACCGCGCTTCCCGCGATTAACGCTGCGACAACCAGCAGGGGATGAATTTCGATATTATTGCCCAGGAGCCTGGGATTGATAATGTTTGCGTCGACAAACATGACGACGGCCAGGCAGATATAGCCGGCGACCAGCTGTCGGAGACTACCCGCTGCGACACAGGAGAAGGTTACGGCCAGCACGCCGGTAACGCCGCCCACATAGGGGATGAGGTTGCCGATTCCGGTGAGCACGCCGACCACGATGGCGTAGGGTATGCGGGCAATCAGCATGGTAATACTGATGAGGATGCATACAATGCTCGCGTCTATAAACTGCCCGCGGATATAGCCGGAAAACACGGAGTCCGCCTCGTCAAGAATCCGCATGGAAGCCGTATAGACCTTCTCGCCCCCGACCAGACGGAGGGCACGCTGCCAGTAGCCGGCGATATGGTCCTTGTCCAACAGAAAATAGATCGAGAAGATGATGGAAAAGAGCGCGGTTGTGAAGAAGGAGCTGATTCCCCCGACAATCGTTCCGACGCCTTTTCCCACGCCGCCGATGGAGAAGCCGTACTCGGAGAGCTTATTCTGGAGCATCTCGGTAAAATCCGTGAACTGGTCGCGGACGCTGTCGACGTAGAGCTCAAAGGTGGAAAAATCAATGCGGCCGACGCCCCGGTAAATGATGCTGGCAAACAGGATGACGAGGAACGTAAGCGAGGCGGTCACCAGCAGGAGCGTTATGACAATGGCGGGCCTTCTGGCGCGGTTTTTCTTTTTCCGCATAAAAGGGAAGACCGAGAGCCTGTGTTCAAAGAAGCGTACCAGGGGTGTGACCAGGTAGGAGAGCAGCGCCCCGTAAATCAGCGGCTTCATGACCGCGGTGATCAGGGACCACAGGCGCAGGAAGAAGCCCTGCACATGGAAGAGCAGAAGCCCCAGGGCAAAGACTATCAGTGCCGAGACGCCCGCGTAAATGCATATTTTTGCATACTTCGGATCCAGAAGGTTTTTCAGTTTTTTGATCATGAATTCAGCTCCGGCCGGGCAATATCCCGGATAAAAAGGTGAGCGGGTTTAGAGAAACGCTTTCTCCACGGAATCTGTCTGTGGTTTTTATTATAAACACCCATCGCTTTCCTGTAAAGCCTGCATTCATAAAAAAAGAGGTGCTTCAAAGCCGGAGTCCGGAAACGACAGAATCGCCGTTTCCGGAGCTGCGGCGTGGCCGCCGTCCTCCCGCTGCCCGGTTCCGGCGGCAGAAATCCGGCTTTGAAACGGCAGACAGCAGCGAGCGGCATGCACATTGACCTGACGGATGCGGAAAACACGGATATCCGGCTGGATCGGATACAATTTGGGACCGGCTCTGGAAGAGCAGAAAGGAGCCTGATATGAGAATCATTTTTGTAAGACACGGGGAACCGGATTATGCGAGGGACTGCCTGACGGAGACGGGCCGGAAACAGGCCGCGGCTGCGGCGGAAAGGCTTGCCGGCGAGGGGATCAGCGAAATCTATGCCTCCACGATGGGGAGAGCCATGGAGACGGCATCGTTTACGGCCCGGAAGCTGAATCTTACGATTGTACCGCTTGCGTATATGCGGGAAATCTCCTGGGGCGGGGAAGGCATCCCGGCGGACGGACATCCCTGGACGCTCGGGGACTGGATGATCGCCCGGGAGGATTTTGATTTTTACCGGCAGGACTGGCGGGAGCATCCGTATTTTAAAAAGAATGACGCGACGGAATACTATCGCAGGATTACGGCGGAATTCGACGGATTTCTGGAAAATCAGGGCTATCGGCACGAGGGCGGACGCTTTCTCTGCACCCGGCCAAACGGGAAAACCATTGCTCTTTTCAGCCACGGCGGTTCCGGGGCCTGTGTGCTTTCCCACCTGCTGGGGCTCCCGTTTCCGTATGTCTGCACCGTTATGCCGTATTATTTTACCTCTCTGATCGTCCTGGAGTTTGCGGATGCGGAGGGATCGTATGTCTATCCCAGGCTGGAGGCCTTCAATGACGTATCCCACCTGAATAACCTGCCGGTTCAGCTGGTGATTCAGCAGGAGACGGACTGAACAACGGCGGCGGGGGATCCGCCGGAACCAAAACAAAGCAAATTTTCTACATTATCCGGCAAGTTTCGCGAATGACTTCGGCCGCGGATGGTGTATAATAGGGTTAAAGAAACCGCTTTGCGCTGCGGTCTGTCGGCATGGCTCAAGGTGGAAGGGACGGATGGGCGTATGGGTTCCCCACCCGTCCGATCTATGAAACAGATTCCGGGAGACATATTTTGCCCACGGCTGCGCTTTTTGCAGGCGTGGCTGCAAAATAGTCATCCGTGGCCATCAGGTAAAAGTACAGAACTTCGTTTGGGGAGGAGGGCAGAAAAGATGAGAAAGACGCTGGTATATGAAGAACAGGTCACAATCCCCACCTATGCGGCGGGGGTGCCTGAGAAAAATCCGCTGTTCATTGAGAAACGCGCTTACCAGGGCAGTACGGGAAAGGTTTATCCGCTGCCTGTTACGGAAAAGGTGAGTGAGGAGAAGACGGACGTCACTTACCGTGCGGTGATTCTGGAGAATGATTATCTCTATGTCATGATCCTGCCGGAACTGGGCGGACGCATTCAGCGCGCCTATGATAAAACCAACGGCTACGATTTTGTCTATTATAACCGGGTCATCAAGCCGGCACTGGTCGGCCTGGCGGGCCCGTGGATATCCGGAGGAATCGAATTCAACTGGCCGCAGCATCACCGTCCGTCCACCTTTATGCCCGTGGACTGCACGTTCAGGGAGAATGCGGACGGGTCCGCAACCGTGATCGTGGGCGAGACGGACCGCATGTACGGGACGAAGGGGAATGCGTTTATCACCCTGTATCCGGATAAAGCCTATATCGAGATCCGCGGACGCCTGTACAATCCCACGGATTTCCCGCAGACCTTCCTCTGGTGGGCGAACCCGGCAGTCGCGGTCAATGATCAGACCTTCTCCGTGTTCCCGCCGGACGTAAATGCCGTGATGGATCACGGAAAACGCGCCGTATCTACCTTCCCGATTGCCACGGGCGAGTATTATAAGGCGGATTATTCCAAGGGCGTGGACATCTCCAGGTACAGGAATATCCGGGTGCCCACCTCCTATATGGCCGCTCACTCGGATTTTGATTTTGTCGGAAATTACGACGAGGGAAGAAACGCCGGACTCCTCCACGTCGCGGATCACCACATCTCCCCCGGGAAAAAACAGTGGACCTGGGGCTGCGGGGATTTCGGGAAAACCTGGGATAAGAACCTGACGGACGAGGACGGCCCGTATATCGAGCTGATGACCGGCGTATTCTGCGACAACCAGCCCGATTTCACCTGGCTCAAGCCCCAGGAGGAAAAGAATTTTGTCCAGTATTTCATGCCCTACAAAGAGGTGGGGCGGGTGTCCAACGCCACCAGGGATGCCGTGATCGGTGTGGATTTTCTGGATGCTTCCGGGAAGGTTCTGGAACCGAGCCCCTTTGATTTCGGGAAGGCGGCGAATGAAAAACTGGAAAGCCGGGCCTCGTGCGGCCGGCTGAAAATCTATGCGACCGGTGTTTATCCGCAGGCTCTGATTACCGTAAAGGCATCCGGAAAGACAATCTATGAGAAGCGGGCCGATCTTTCCCCGGTTCAGGCTTTTGTGGATACGGTAGAGGGTTTGCGGGACTTCACGGTTGCCGTGACAAGCCGGGAGGGGAAACTGCTCTGCGCCTACCGGGAGTACGTGAAGGAAAACCGTCCGGTTCCGGAACCCGCGGAGGTGCTTAAAAACCCCTCTGAGATAGAATCCCTGGAAGAGCTTTATCTTGCGGGACAGCATCTGGAGCAGTACCGCCATGCCACGTATCTGCCTTCGGATTATTACCTGGAGGGCTTAAGGCGTGATCCGTCGGATATCCGCCTGAACAATGCCTACGGCCTGCTGCTGCTTAGAAACGGCTCCATTAAGGAGAGCCTGCCCTATTTCCGGGCAGCCATAAAGAAACAGACCTGGCGCAATCCGAATCCCTATCACGGTGAAGCATACCTGAACCTGGGGCTGGCGCTGGAACTGCTGGAGCGCGATGAGGAGGCATACGATGCTTTCTACAAGGCAGTCTGGAGCGCGGAGACGGCGGGACAGGCATTTTTCCACCTGGCGGCCATCAGCGTGAAGCGCGGAGACCTCGCCGCCGCCCTGCAGTTTGCGGATGAATCCCTGATCCGCCAGTATCACAACATGAAGGCCCGCGGATTGAAGGCCGCCATTCTGGCTAAGCTGTGCGGGCAGGCGGATGCGGACGGGAGAGAGACGGCGGAGGCCGGGGATCTGAAAGCGCGGTACAGGGCATTTCTTGCGGAGAGCGCCGCAATAGACCCGCTGTATTTTGCCATACAGTACCGCCTGGCTGACAGGCAGGCATTCCTTGCATGCATGGGTGGAAAGCCAGAGAATTACCTCAATCTGTCGCTGGAGTTCATGGAGTATGGATTCTTTGAGGATGCAGTCAGGGTTCTGGAGCTGTGCGAGGCGGAAAGTCCGCTGAAACAGTACTACAGGGCATACGCTCTGAGCAGAATCCGCCCGCAGACCCCGGAGCTTCGGGAGCTGGCCCTGGAGGCCGCTTCCGCCGGTGAGGCCGCGCTGCCGGATTACTGCTTCCCGAACCGCCTGGCCGAAAAGCTGATCCTGGAACGGGCCATCCTGCTGCTGGGCGATACGCCGGAATGCGGCGGGGAAGAAGGAACGGAAGAGACCGGGGCCGCCGTGCGGCTTCCCGGCAAGGCGCCCATGGCCCACTATTATCTTGGGGAACTGCTGTATGATAAGAAGCTGTACGGTGAAGCCGCCGCACACTGGGAATGCAGCGTGTCCGAGAAGCCGGAGCTTGCCCTGGCGCATCGGAACCTGTCGATTGCGTATTATAATCACGGGGAGGAGATTTCCCGGGTACGGTCAGAACGGTATCCTTTCGTCAACGAGGCGCACCGGTGCAGGCCGGCTGCCATTACAAAGGAGCTTGCCAGGGAGGAGATCGGAAAGGCCTGTTCTCTTGAGCCGGAGAACAGCCGTCTGCTGCTGGAGCAGGATCAGCTCCTGAAGCGGCTGGATGTTCCGGCGCGGGAGCGTCTCGCCCTTCTGGAAGCCCGCCGGGAGATCCTGGACGGCCGCTATGCCCTGATGCTTTCGTATGTCACGCTGCTCAATGCCTGCGGACAGCACCGGGAAGCGCTGGACCTGCTGACGCATTATACCTTCCACGTGTGGGAGGGCGGCGAAGGAAAGGTGGCGGATCAGTACAAAGCCGCGCTTTTCGCGCTGGCGGAACAGGAACTGGAGAAGAATACAGAGGAGTCTTTGAAACAGGCTTATGCATACGCAGAGCGCACGCTGGACTATCCGGATAACCTGGGTGAAGGAAAGCTGGATAATGTGCCGGACAACAGGGCGTATTATCTGATGGGGCTTGCCTGCAGGGGACAGGGAATGGAGGAAGAGGCAAAACGCTGCTTCACCCTTGCCTCCGCCGGGCCGCAGGTGCCGGAACCGGTCCGCTACTACAATGACCAGCCCTCCGATTACATCTATTACCAGGGACTGGCGTTTTATGCCCTGGGGGATGCCGAGAAGGCGCGCAAATCCTTCCATCAGCTGATTATCTTCGGGGAGCAGCATATATTTGACGAAGTGGGCTACGATTTCTTTGCCGTTTCCCTGCCGGAGCTGGAGGTTTACCAGGACGACATCAAAAAGCGCAGCGATGAATACTGCAGGGCCATGGCTGCCCTTGGCAGGAAAGGTCTGGAACAGATCGGCGGCTGAAAAGCCTGGCTCTGAACAGGTACATTTTCTTAAATGTAAACGGCCCAGACGAAGTGGTAATCCTGATAACGGATCATGTATCCGAAGCTCAGAAAATAGTCGATGAGGAGCGCCGCGAGCAGGATGTATCCGAGAATCCTGAAGCGGCGGCTGTCAAGCTTCCCGAGCATGCGCAGTGACGGATGCAGGCAGAAGCGCATGAAAGCGGAGATCATGCATGAAAAGCCGAGGCTTGTAAATACGGAGGTATAGCGGGTGATGTGAAGGGGCAGGTTGGTGTAGTCCCAGTAATGGAAACCGCACAGCTTCTCCACGCTTGTTCCGAGGATAATCTCTGCGATACTTACGAAAACCGCAGTCTGCAGAATGTAGACTGCGGTTTTTTTCCATCCGGAAAAGAACCGGTCCACACCGATCAGGCCGCCGCGGTCCTGCGGGGTGCCGAAGAAGAGAAAGACGGCGAAAACCGCCAGCCCGTATCCGAACAGGAACGGCAGATACATGTTGCGGTTGTTGGCGTATCCTTTTGTGATTAACAGCCAGATGTCTTCCACGGCAAAGCCGAGAAAAGAGATGATGATCATAAGCCATGCAAGGCTGCTGAAACGGATAACCCCGTAGGAGGAGTCGAAAATGCAGCGCTTTGGGGGCTGCAACCCCGTGTTCTGTGTAGTGGACTGCATATGAACTGCTTCTCCATGTTTTGGAACTGTTTACGAATCGCTTATATGATTTGCGCCGATGCAAGCGGTATATTTCCCCGGCAAATCCGTCTGCCTGTGCCTGAGGGGGGTATGCCCGCATGGGTAAGCGCATCCGCAATTATCCGTATCATAACAAACGCTCGCTTGTCATATGCCCGCAGGGGTATGCGCATCCGCCGGAGGCTGTACGTGCCCGTCGTGTTTTTATGACGTTCACTGTATGTCGTAACGGATTTCGGCCGAACAGATTTATCATACCACAACCGGAACTCTTTGAAAATGGTTTTGCCCCGGATTGCGCCCCGTTTTTTATGGTTGGCGTGGAGAAAGACCCGTCTGCCCTGTCTATTACGGCTGCCAGCCGTGGAGAGAGGCCCTTTGCCCCCGGCTAGTACGGCTGCCAGCCGTGGAGAAAGACCCGTCAGCCGTGGCTATTACGGTTGCCAGCCGTGGAGAAAGAGTATCCTGCAATTGCCTTTTTTGGCGGGGTAAGCTGCCGCCGGGCTTGCCAAAATGCATGAAATAGCATATGATGTTGCAAAACGGCGAAAGCTGCCGGCTCTGAAAGCGGTCCGCCTTCGGTGCTGCCAGGGTGGTATCCGCGCCTGGCGTTTTGCCATTTGCGGAGTCTGGCGCTGAACTGCAGCCTGAATCTGTATAATCTGGAGGGAATGGTATATGGAAAGAATAAATCAGACGGAAGGTGGGAATAAAAAGACAGGCTCCCGTGACGGAGGGGAAACGGCCAGGCTCGCGGTCCTGTTCCCGGGACTCGGCTATACCTGCGACAAGCCGTTGCTGTACTACAGCAGCAAGCTTGCCGTAAAGCACGGATACCGGGTAGTCCCGGTCGGATATGCCGGTTTCCCGGCAAACGTGAAAGGGGATGCCGCGAAGATGCGGGAATGCTTCCTGATGGCCATGGAGCAGACGGCCGGGATTCTGCGGGATATGAAGTGGGACGCCTATACGGATATCGTGTTCATCGGCAAGAGCATCGGAACGGCTGTGGCCGCACGCTTTGCCGGGGAAAGAGGGATTCATGCCCGCGGGATCCTCTTCACGCCGTTAGAAGAGACTTTTCCGTATTCCTGCGGCCCTGCCATCGCCTTCCACGGCACCGCGGACCCCTGGGCGAAGGATGAGCCGGTTGAATCCGCATGCCGGGCGGCCGGGATTCCCCTGTATCTCACGGAAGGCGCCAATCACTCGCTGGAAACGGGAGATATCCGCAGAGATATTGAAATCATGGGTACGGTCATGGAGCGGGTAGAGCATTTTCTGCGTTAGGAACGGCATCTTTTTCGGCATTTCCCGGTTCAGGCGCTGAGCGTTACAAGAATTTCCATTGTACGGGGCCGGGAACTCTGCTATAATCCTTTTTCGTGCGGCTTTCGGTGATCGGCCGGGAAAGCGCATAGATGTTTTGCTGTTTTTTTTCTGCCGGGAAAAGGTCCTCTGCTTATGGGATACAAAATCCGGGGAAGGGAGACGCTATGCTGTCACTCCATCCTCCAAAAGCGTAAGCGGCAGGGAAGTAAAGCGCTCATCCGGCGGGCACGCTACAACTCCAGAAATGGCGCTTTATGCCATTTCTGGAGTTTGGATCTGAACAGTTTCAATACATAGTAGAAGGAGAAGCCATGCGGCAGATCATGAAATTCCTGCGCCCCTATTACAGGCGTATGACGGTAGGGCTGGCCATTAAGATACTCGCCACAATTGTGGAGCTTTTGATTCCCTGGGCGCTTTCCGTCATGATTGACACCGTAATCCCCAGGAATAACGTGCGGGATATTATCCTCTGGGGCCTGGTGATGATCCTGTTTGCCGTGATGGCCATGGCGGGAAACGTTACCGCGAACCGTATGGCGGGCCTTGTGGCCAGAAATACCACGGAACGCATCCGCCTTCAGCTCTACAGCAAGATCAGCTTCCTCTCGTCGGAGCAGCAGGAGGCCTTTACGCTGCCGTCCCTGATCTCCAGAGCCACCTCGGATACCTACAATGTGCACCAATTCCTGGGCATGATGCAGCGCCTTGGCGTGCGCCAGCCCATCATGCTGATCGGAGGCCTTTCGGTGACGCTGACCATGGATCCGGTACTCTCCCTGATCATGATCGGAATGCTTCCCTTCATGGTGCTGTTCGTCTACCTGTTCTCGAGCCGGGGCATTCCGCTCTACGGCAGGGTGCAGGAAGCGCTGGACCGGTTTATACGTCTGGTTCGCGAGGATACCGCCGGGATCAGGGTCATCAAAGCCCTGTCCAAAACGGAAACCGAGCGAAAGAAATTTTCGGCGGTTAATGAAGAGGTGGTGCAGAAGGAGTGGAAGGCCGGCATGGTTATGGGCGCAATGCATCCCATAGTCGGTTTTATCCTGAACCTCGGAATGGCTTTTGTGATCTATGCGGGCGCGGTCCGCGTCAACGCCGGTATTGCAAAACCGGGTGTCATTATTGCCTTTATGTCCTATGTGACGATCATTCTCAACTCCATCCTGTTCATGTCCAGGATTTTTGTACAGTATTCCAAGGCCAGCGCCTCCGCGAGAAGAATTACGGAGGTGCTCAATCAGCCGGAGGACCTGCTGATCATGCAGAAGCCCGTGCGGACGGATTTTGACAATCTGCGCGGGACACCGGGTTCCGAGGATGTGTGGAGAAGCTGGAAGGAGCACGGGGAAATCCCCCATATCGTATTCGACCAGGTTTCCTTCCATTATGAGGACGGGGAGGATTCCCTCACGGATATCAGCTTCGCTTTAAAGCACGGGCAGACCCTTGGCGTAATCGGTGCGACCGGCTCCGGGAAATCTACCATCATCAACCTCCTGATGCGCTATTACGATCCCCAGAAGGGCGCCGTGTTTATTGACGGACGGGATATCCGCTCTTATGAGGGAAAAGATTTAAAGACCATGTTCGGCGTGGCCTTTCAGAACGATGTGATCTTCCACGATACCATC
Organism: uncultured Clostridia bacterium; assembly: GCA_946624325.1. Classification (GTDB taxonomy): domain Bacteria; phylum Bacillota; class Clostridia; order Lachnospirales; family Lachnospiraceae; genus Anthropogastromicrobium. The sequence continues at coordinate 1,345 of CAMOSC010000030.1, read as the reverse complement.
CGTGAGAACATCCGTTTCGGAAGGAACCTTTCGGATGAGGAGCTCATGAAGGCGGTCAAGGCAGCCCAGGCTGAGGATTTCGTTCGTGAGCGCGGGCTGGATTTCATGCTGGCAATCCGCGGCATGAATCTTTCCGGAGGACAGAAACAGCGTCTGCTTATTGCCAGGGCCCTTGCGGGTTCGCCCCGGATCCTGGTGCTCGATGATTCCTCCAGCGCGCTGGACTATGCCACGGACGCGAGGCTGCGCCAGGCAATCCATGAGGGGTATTCCGGCGTTACCACCGTGATCGTGGCCCAGAGAATCAGCTCGATCATGCAGGCGGACCGGATCCTGGTGCTTGAGGACGGCAGGGTGATCGGCGACGGCACGCATGACGAACTCATGGAAAACTGCGAGGTATACCGTGAGATCAGCCACACGCAGATGGGTGTATCGCAGGGATAAGGAAGCGCCGTACGCGGCGGCAGTCCGGCCTGAGCCGGGATTTCCGTGCGGCTGTCCGCAGATGTACATGGGAGGCAAGAATGAATGACAATAAAAATCCGGATCCCGTGCAGATGAACGCCGATCCGGGCAGGATAAACCACGACATCACGCTGGAACAGATTGAAGCGGAATGCGTGGCCCATCAGAAGGAAAACGCGAAGCGGAATATCCGTGATGAATGCAGGGATATCGCCAAACTCCAGAAGCAGGAACAGAGCAGCCAGTTTAAGAAAACGGGAGCCAAAAAGAGCAGCCTGCTGCTGCGGCTCGGGAAATACCTGTTCCGCTTCCGCTTTTTGCTGCTGCTCGCAATGACCCTGAGTATTGCGTCAAACCTCCTCTCGCTTGTGGGCCCCAGGCTTTCCGGTTATGCGGTGGATGCCATGGCGCCGGGAGAGGGCAGGGTGGATATGGACAGGGTCGTCTATTACTGCGTGCTGATGATCATTCTGTATGCGGTTTCCGCAGTGCTCTCGTATCTGCTGCAGATTACCATGCTGCAGATTACAAAGCGGATTGTATCATCCATGCGGTCCGAAATCTTCGACCACCTGCTGCGGCTGCCGGTATCCTTTTACGATACCCATGCTTCGGGCGATATCATCAGCCGGATTACCTATGACGTGGACACCATCAATACCAGCCTCTCCAACGATGTGATTGCCCTGCTTTCCAGTCTTCTGACAGTGGTGGGTTCGCTGGTGATGATGCTGCTGATTTCTCCCGTCATGGTGCTGATTTTTGCGGTTACCGTGCCGATCAGCGTTTTTTTCACACGCTTCCTGGCGGGCCTCACAAGGCCCCTCTTCAGGGCGCGGTCCGGGAAGCTCGGGGAGCTGAACGGCTTCATAGAGGA
>CAMOSC010000029.1 GCA_946624325.1 uncultured Clostridia bacterium | reverse complement strand
GACGGCTACCAGGTTGAGGTGCCGGACAACTGGCTCAAGAACGGCAACCCCTTTGAGGTGCGCCGGGCCGAGTACGCCTGCGAGGTGCGCTTCGGCGGCTATATCCGCGTGGAAAAGAAGGAGGACGGCCGCGATAAATTCATCCATGAGGGCTACCAGTCCATCCGTGCCGTCCCCTATGACATGCCGATCGTGGGCTATGGCAACAACGTTGTCAACACCCTGCGCATCTGGGATGCCGAGCCCATGGAGGAGTTCAACCTGGATTCCTTCGACCGCGGCGATTACCGCAACGCGGTGGCTCAGGAAAACCTGGCAAAGAACCTTGTTGAAGTGCTTTACCCGAACGACAATCACTACGCCGGCAAGGAGCTGCGCTTAAAGCAGCAGTACTTCTTCATCTCCGCCAGCATTCAGACCGCGGTGAAGAAATACAAGCAGGCCCATAACGGCGACGTGTCGAAGATCTATGAGAAGGTTGTCTTCCAGATGAACGACACCCATCCGTCCATGACCGTGGCGGAGCTGATGCGTATCCTCCTGGACGAGGAGGGCATGCACTGGAAGGATGCCTGGGCCATCACCACGAAGTGCTGCGGCTACACCAACCACACCATCATGGCCGAGGCCCTCGAGAAGTGGCCCATCGAGCTCTTCTCCAGGCTTCTGCCCCGTATCTATCAGATTATCGAGGAGATCAACCGCCGCTTTGTGCTGCAGATTGAGGAGGCTTATCCGAACAACCAGCAGAAGATCGCGAAGATGGCCATCATCTACGACGGCCAGGTGCGCATGGCCCATCTTGCCATTGTCGGTTCCTACTCCGTGAACGGCGTTGCAAGGCTCCACACCGAGATCCTCAAGCAGCAGGAGCTGAGGGATTTCTATGAGATGATGCCGGAGAAGTTCAACAACAAGACCAACGGCATTACCCAGCGCCGTTTCCTGCTGCACGGAAACCCGCTGCTTGCAGACTGGGTTACCGGAAAGATCGGAGACGAGTGGATCACGGACCTCTCCCGCATCAGCCGTCTGAAGGTATATGTGGATGACGAGCGCAGCCAGCAGGAGTTCATGAATATCAAGTACCAGAACAAGGTGCGCCTGGCGAAGTACATCCGCGAGCACAACGGTATCGACGTGAACCCGCGCTCCATCTTCGACGTACAGGTAAAGCGCCTGCACGAGTACAAGCGCCAGCTCCTGAACATCCTGCATGTGATGTACCTCTACAATGAGCTGAAGGCCCATCCGGATATGGATTTCTATCCGAGAACCTTCATCTTCGGAGCAAAGGCCGCAGCCGGCTACCGCAGGGCGAAGCTCACCATCAAGCTGATCAACTCCGTGGCGGATGTCATCAACAACGACAGGTCCATCCAGGGAAAGATCAAGGTGGTCTTCATCGAGAACTACCGTGTATCCAACGCGGAAATAATCTTTGCCGCGGCGGATGTCTCCGAGCAGATCTCCACCGCTTCCAAGGAAGCCTCCGGTACCGGAAACATGAAGTTTATGCTCAACGGCGCGGTGACGTTAGGTACCATGGACGGCGCGAACGTGGAAATCGTGGAGGAGGTCGGCGCGGACAACGCCGTAATCTTCGGCCTTTCCTCCGATGAGGTTATCGATTATGAGCAGCACGGCGGGTATGACCCCATGGAGATCTTCAACAGCAACCAGGGTATCCGCCAGGTGCTGATGCAGCTGATCAACGGCTTCTATTCGCCGGAGGATCCGGAGCTCTTCCGCGACCTCTACAACTCCCTGCTGAACACCTACAGCAGCGACCGCGCGGACACGTACTTTATCCTCAAGGATTTCATGTCCTACCACGAGGCACATGAGAAGATCAACAAGCTGTATCAGGACGAGAAGGGCTGGGCCCGCATGGCGATGCTCAATACCGCCTGCAGCGGCAAGTTCACCTCCGACCGCACCATCCGCGAGTACATCGACGAGATCTGGCATCTGGACCACGTCGAGGTTGAGATGGATTGATAACAGAAAGAGACAGTCAGTGCTTAAAGACAAAGCCGATGGAGCAACAGAACTGCTCCATCGGCTGTTTCTTTTCAATCTGTTACTGTTCAGATCTGCATCTGGCGGGCACGCCGCAACTCCAGAAATGGCGCTTTTTGCCATTTCTGGAGTCTGGCCCTGAACAGTAACGTTCATTTTGGGTTACGGTTTCACGGCTGTTTTGTTTCAGCTTTCGGCGGCCTCCGCCTCAATGACATTGTACACGGCCCGCACGGCATTCTCGTAGGCTTCCTCCGGGACGCCGACTAAGAGGTTGAGCTTGCCCGCCCCCTGGTTGATGGTGGTGATTTCGACGCCGGCCCGGGTGAGGGCGTCCAGCACCTGGACATTGGCGTCGCAGGAATCGGTACCCCGCTCGCCCACCACGGCTATCATGGACAGGTGATCGCGGATCCCGAGGAAATCCGGGTGAAGCTGTTCCCGGATCTCTCTTGTCAGGTCCTCACGGCAGTCCTCCAGCAGATCGGAACGGATCACCAGGGTGATGGCGTCAATACCCGTGAGGCAGTGCTCAAAGGGAAGGCTGCGCTTTTTCAGGATATCCAGCATGATCGCGGAAAAGCCCGAACCGTCGCTGACCATGACCTTTTCCACCTGGATGACGGACATGCCCCTGCGGCCGGCCACGCCGGTGACGGGGCGGCGGAGTTTTTCCTTCGGGAGCCTGCGTACGATCATCGTTCCGTTGTCCTCCGGCATATCCGTACAGCGGATGTTGATGGGGATCCCTAAGTCGGAGGCGGGGAGCACCGCATCCGTATGCAGCACCGATGCGCCCATGTAGGAGAGGGTCCGAAGCTCCCGGTAGCTCAGGTAATCCACGGTGCGTGGGTTTTTCACGATTCTGGGATCGGCCGCAAGGAGTCCCGGCACATCCGTCCAGTTCTCATAAAGATCCGCCGTCACCGCCCGGGCAGCCAGGCTTCCTGTTACATCGGAGCCGCCGCGGGAAAAGGTGTGGATCGTACCGTTCTCGTCTGCCCCGTAAAAGCCTGCAATCACGGCGCGCCGGAGCGGCCGCAGGGAAGCGCTCATGGTGCGGGCCGTCATGGCCGCATCGGGTTCTCCGCTCTCCGTAAAGCACACGCACCAGGCCGGGTCCACAAAGGTAAAGCCCAGGTAATCCGCCATGATCCTGGCGCATAGATATTCGCCGCGGCTGACGGTATAATCCCGCTCGGGATTTTCCGTCAGGCGGCTTTTGAGTGAACGGATCTCCTCCTCCAGCGGAAACGCGAGTCCAAGATCCGAAAGGATCTCCCCAAAGCGCCCGGCAACGCCTTCAAGCTCCGCATCAAAAGCCTCCCCGCGGGAGGCTTTTTCATAGCAGGCAATGAGCAGGTCCGTAATTTTGATATCCTCCGGGAAGCGCTTCCCGGGCGCGGAAACCACCAGGATCCGTCTGTCCGGATCCTGTGCAACAATCTCTTTTATTTTCCTGAAATGGGCAGCATCCGCCAGGGATGTCCCGCCGAATTTGGCTACTACTGTGCGCATAAACTTTCCTCTGTAGTTATTCTGAAACAGGCCTGCCTTCGGCGCGGCCATAGTGTATCCATGCCCCGGTGTTTTCATCAAAGGCAATGTGCCTGGCAGCGTGACATGGGAATTTCCCTGAAAAAGGGCTGCCTTCGGCGCGGCCAAAGTGGTACCCGCGCCTTATTCAGACTCTCAGATCAGAATGATATATCCTTCCTTCACAGGCTTGAATTCTTCTCCGAACAGGCTGTCGCAGATATTGACAAGATCCTTATCCAGCACAATGACGCGGTGCCCTTCCGGAATTACGGGCAGTTCCTTCAGCTCTTCGTCAATCCTGTAGACGCCATTATTTCTCGGTTTTTCGGGGAAACTCTGGCCGCTCCAGGCTTCAATGCCCTCCACGTCCCTGTAGGTATAGGACGCGGCGTCGCAGTACTCTACGCCGTCCTTCTCATAGAAAATGGGATCCACAAGGTCACGGCTGGGATTTGCCGGCGTGCGCAGGAACCCGATGCCCCGGTTCTCATCCACGGCATGCACCGTGCTCTCAAAGAAGCCGTATACGCCTGCGCCTTCCCTGCCGGAGAAGGCCAGGGTAAAGATACCCTCAAAGCCCGGCAGCTTCTCGATGCGAAGCCCCGACATATCCTCATAAATCACTTCATCACAGGCATCCAGCGTACAGGGGATGTAGCGCTTCCCGACGCGCTTCTCCCAGGCCTCGGGGGCCTTTGGGAAATCCTTCGCCTTCATGGCGCAGCCTGTGACATAGGAGCGGAAGCGTGTCATCAGGAAGGTATTGTCCGGAGATTCGTCAAAGAGGAATTCCTGTCTGTCGGGCGGGAATTCGAATTCCTTTCCGTTCCAGAGCAGGTCGTGCCACAGGCAGCCGCCCTTTTTGCGCACATCAATGCGGACCATATCCGCACAGGCGCCGTCCATCTTCAGGTCAAAGGCGCAGGAGGGCATGAGATAAGTGCCGCTGAAGCGCTTTATGATTTCCTCCGGAATGGGCTGATAGCGCGTGTAGATATTCACGCCCTGCTCCAGCATCATCGTTGCAAAAAGCCGCATGATCAGCGCGTTGATGTTCAGGCCGCAGTCATGGGTCTCTGAGATGGCGAGAACCGCGTCGTACTTTGGAATCACAAAAAACTGGGTATCAAACTGGAAGCTGTTGCCGCCCTTGAGGAGCACGCCTTCTCCCAGGTCATAATCCGGGTCGCGGTACTGCGTGTTGTCCCAGCCCAGGCCGAAGAGCGGGCTCTTTTCGTCGCGCTTTAAGAACGTTTTTCCCTGTCGTGCCGCCATCTCGGCTTTGGAGGCTTCGGAGAGCACGGCATTTTCTGTCAGGAAGATATTTCCGAAGCGCACAAGGTCTGTCATGGTGGTGGTATAGCCTGCACCGCCCTGGATTAACAGCAGCTCGGCAGGCTTTTTGCCCTCGCTGACAACCGTGTAATCCGGGTTCAGGGTCGTGGAGAGCCTTGAGGACTGCAGACCCAAAGGTTTTGTGATATGCTCCAGGCAATAGTCCGCATAGGGCATGCCGGAAACCTCCGCAACCACCATCTCCGCCAGGGAAAAACCGTCGTTGCAGTAAACGGAGTAATCCCCGGGATCGGCTTTCAGAGTGCTTTTCGAGAGAAAATCATATACATCGGCATAATAGTCCGCGCCCTCCGTGCTGCTCACGGAAAAGCCTCTCCACTGGGTGCCGGGGAGACCTGACGAGTGGCTGAGGCAGTGGCGCAGGGTAATCTGTTTATACCGCCCGTCCAGGGGCATGGAAAGCCTCGGCAGATAGGTGCAGACCGGCGTATCCAGGTCCACAAGTCCGCGCTCCGCAAGCTGCATGACCGCGGTGGTGCAGAAAATCTTGGAGATGGAAGCCACATTGTAGGTACAGCGCTCATCCGCAGGTTCCATATCCTTCCTGTTCTTAAAGCCGATGGAATCCGCGGCCATCACTTCCCCGTGCTGCAGGATGGCGTAGGAAACGGAGGTGTACTCGCCCTTGAGCTGGCGTTTGACGATATCTGAGAGGCGTTCGGTAAGTGCAGACATGCTTTTCTCCTCTTGAAACACAGTTTCGGACTTTGACGTAGTGACTACGGATGACTATTTTGCAGTCACGCCTGCAAAAGGCGCAGCCGTGGGCAAAATATGTCTCCTTCTGAATTCGGTTCACTGAAGCTCCCTCCAGCGCCTGCAGGCGACAAAATGTCCCGGTGCGGCTTCCTCCATGGGCGGAATATCCGCCGCACAGGCTTCCTGCGCGTAAGGGCAGCGGGTGCGGAAGCGGCAGCCCGATGGAGAATCCACGGGACTTGGCACTTCGCCCTCCAGACGGCTGTGTCCTTTTGTATCCGCCGCATCCGGATCGGCATCCGGGATGGCGGCAATGAGTGCCCTGGTATAGGGATGCAGGCTCTCGCGGAATACCTGGTCAGAGCTTCCGAGCTCCACAAGGCTTCCCAGGTACATAATTCCCACCCGGTCGGAGATGTGGCGGACCATGGACAGGTCATGGGAGATGAACAGGTAAGAGAGCCCTTCCTCCCGCTGCAGCTCCAGCAGGAGATTGATGATCTGCGCCTGTATGGAGACGTCCAGGGCCGAAATGGGCTCATCGCAGACAATCAGCCGCGGGCTGACCGCCAGGGCCCTCGCAATTCCCACGCGCTGGCGCTGTCCGCCGGAGAGCTCATGGGCGAAGCGGTTCGCGAAATCCTCCGTCAGTCCCACACGGGCGAGCAGGGAATTGACCCGCTGCCGGATTTCCTCCTTTGAGAGCTTCTCAAATACCCGTATGCCCTCGGCGACAATCTCCGCAATGGTCATGCGGGGGTCCAGGGAGGAGTAGGGATCCTGGAAGATAATCTGGCACTGCCTGCGGAATTCCTTCAGCTCACGCCCTTTCAGCGCGCCGATATCGGTTCCGCCATAACGGATTTCCCCCGAAGTCCTGGGATACAGGCCTAAAAGCGTCCTGCCCGTGGTGGATTTGCCGCAGCCGGATTCGCCCACCAGTCCCAGGGTCTCGCCGCTGCGGATGACAAAGGAGACCCGGTCCACCGCCTTCAGCACCCGGCCGCCGCCGACCGGGAAATATTTGCAGAGGTCCTTCGCTTCTATAAGAACGGGGCGCTCATCGGCTGCCTGCGCATCCGTGCGGGAAGAATCGGAAGCCCTTCCGTCATTTCTTGTAAAATCATTCATGAATTGGATTCCTCTTATACAGGGAACGATATTCAGGAAACGCCGATTAATGTAGCGTTTCCCTTTGGAACTGTATGCAAATAACTTGTACATTTGTTATTTCGCTGCAGTTCCTTACGCACTGACATTCGGCTTCATGCCGTTTAACACTTCCGGTGCCTGCGGATGCGTCAGCCAGCAGGAGAGACTGTGGGTATCCGTAAAGGAACTTGCGGCAGGCTCGTATTTCCGGCAGACCGGCATGCAGTAAGCACAGCGGTCCGCAAAGGGACAGTACTGCAGAGGCAGGATCAGGTCCGGCGGGGTTCCCTTCAGCGAATAGAGCTCTTCCTTTGATTCCTGGGAGGATTTCGGGATGGAAGCCAGGAGCGCCCGGGTATAGGGATGCTTCGGAGCATGAAAAATTTCCCGGACCGTTCCCCGTTCCACAATCTTCCCCGCATACATGATCTGCACCCGGTCCGCGTAATTGGCCACCACGCTCAGATTATGGGTCACCAGGATGATCGCCGTGTGAAATTCGTTCTTCAGCTCCTCCAGCAGATCCAGGATCTGCGCCTGGATCGTAACATCCAGGGCGGTGGTGGGCTCATCCGCGATCAGTACGGCTGGAGAGCAGGAGAGCGCCATGGCGATCATCACGCGCTGGCGCATGCCGCCCGAGAGCTGGTGCGGATACTTATCGAACGCCGCCTCCGGATCCGGAATCCGGACTTTTGCAAGCATCCGGACAGCCTCCCGCCGTGCCTCCTCCTTCGAGAGCTTCTTATGGAGCAGCAGCGATTCCCGGATCTGCTTTCCGCAGGTCATTGTGGGATTCAGCGAGGTCATGGGATCCTGAAAAATCATGGCCACGTCGCTCCCGCGGTACTGGCGCAGGCGCTTTTTGTCCATCGCCAGAACATCCTCGCCCCGGAAACGGATCTCACTTCCCGGCAGAATATCCGAAAAGGGCGGATTTACCAGCCGCAGCAGGGCTCTGGAGGTAACCGACTTTCCGCAGCCCGATTCCCCCACAAAAGCCAGGGTCTCCCCTTCCCGCAGGGTAAAATCAACGCCGCGCACCGCGCGCACCTCACCCGCGTAAGTGTTAAAGGACACCTGCAGATTCTTAACCTCAAGTACATTGCCGGTAGTATTTTCTGATTTATTCATCTAAGATCCTGCCAATATTATAAAAGTATGTTCCTGTTCAGAGCCGGATGCAAGTCTGTGACAGCCCATCCCCGGCACGCGTCCGGGTATATCACCATCATTTCCGCAGCCGCGGATCCAGCGCATCGCGCAGGCCGTCCCCGATCAGCGTAAAGCACAGCATTGTCAGCGCAATCATCAGCGCCGGGAAAAACAGCTGATAGGGATAAAACGTAAAATTCGTCTGTGCCAGCGAAGCCAGCGCTCCCCAGCTGGTTTCCGGCGACTGCACGCCCAGACCGATATAGCTCAGGAAAGCCTCCGAGAAGATATATCCCGGAATGTCAAAGGTAATCGACACCAGCACCACGGACATGACATTCGGCAGAAGATGACGGGTAATGATCTTAAACGGGCTCACGCACAGCGCCTCCGCCGCCATAATGTATTCCTTGCTCTTCTCCTGAAGAATCTGCCCGCGCACCAGCCTCGCCGTGCCGCACCATCCGGTGATGGTCATGGCCAGGATCAGCGTACCGAGGCTCTTATCCTGCAGGATAACCGACATCAGGATGACAATAATCAGGTAGGGGATGCTGATCAGAATCTCCACGATGCGCATCATGATGTCATCCACGAGGCCGCCGGCATAGGCGGAAATTCCTCCGTAGATGCAGCCCACGATCGTGGAAATAAAAGCGCCGCTGATGCCGATGGCTAACGATACCCGTCCGCCCTGCCAGACTCTGGCAAACAGATCGCGTCCCAGCTTGTCCGTGCCGAACCAGTGGGCGGCGCAGGGGCCTACGTTCCTTGCGGTCTTATCTACCGCCTCGTAGGCATAGCCGCTGATCGCGGGCCCGAAAATCACCAGGAAAATGAGAATGGCCAGAATCACCGCGGCGACCAGCGCCAGCCTGTTTTTGCAGAAGCGCCGCCACACATCGCGGAAGTACCCCACGTGTGGCCTGGCAACCTGCCCGCCGTCCGCCTCGCGCACGCCCTCAACCGTAAAAAGCTCCTGCGGCAGCGGCTGAGCGGCCCGGATATTCCCCGCGGAGGCTGCCGCTGCTTCGGAATTCTGCGCGGAAAAAGATCCCAGGGGCCCATTTTCGAAATCGCTCATGCGCGGCCTCCTTTCTCCCCCACGGACAGGCGGATGCGGGGATCCACCAGCACATAGGCAATATCGACGATCAGCTGGATCACAACGAAGAGCGCCGCGTAGAAGATGGTGGTGCCCATGGTCATGGAATAATCATTGCTGTTGATGGAACTGATGTAATAGAAACCGATTCCCGGTATGCTGAACATGCTCTCAATGACGAAGGATCCCGTAAAAATCCCCACAATCCTGCCGCCGAGTATGGTGATGGCGGGAAGGATGGAGTTGCGCATGACGTGGCGGCGGATCACCTGGCCTTCGCTTAAGCCCTTTGCACGCGCCGTGAGAATATAGTCCTGGTTCAGCACATCCAGCATGCTTGATTTGATATAGCGCGCATAGGTGGCGATGGTTCCGAAGCTTAGGACAATCACGGGGATTACCAGGTGCTTGGGCTTCCCCCAGCCCGAAGTGGGCAGCCACCCCAGCTGTACGGAGAAAAAGTACTGCAGGAGGGAGGCCAGCACGAAAACCGGCACCGTCACGCCGATGATGGCCAGGAAGGTGACCAGGTAATCCGGGAGACGGTTCTTGAACAGCGCTGCAACGATGCCCAGCCCCACGCCGATCACCAGGCCGATGGCCAGGGCAATGCCGCCGACCAGGCCGGAAACCGGCGAGGTCTGCGCGATGGTCTGCGATACGCTGCGTCCGGAGTACACCACGCTCTCTCCCAGATCAAGGGTCAGAAGGCGCTTTAAGTAGATCAGATACTGCTCGAAAAGCGGCCTGTCAAGCCCGTATTTGGCATAGAAGTTGAGTCTGGTCTGCTCCGGCAGGGCGCGGGCGAGGCTTGCGAGCGGGTCGCCCGGGATGCTCCGCATCAGGAAAAAGGTCAGCGTTGTCACAAAAAACAGCGCGATAAACATGAACAGGATACGTTTCAGAATGTATTTCAGCATAATCGCATTCCTCTATATGCGGTTCCCTAACACAAGCCCGGACCGGAGGGACTCCGGTCCGGGAAGGACAGTGTTCGTCAGCTTATTCCGCAGGCTGTGCGTCATTGCACGGCCCGGCTGCAGCCGTTAAGACGGCAGACAGTGCCTGCGGCAGTCTGAATCCGCGGTACAATCCGCCGGATCAGTGCTCGGCAATATACATGGTCTTATAGCCCATGTTGTTGAAATTCAGGGAGCCGTAGCCCTTTACATAATTCTTGTAGAAGCTGTGTCCCTGGGAGACGGCTACCGGGCAGATGGCGCAGTCCTGCGTGATCAGGATGTTCTCGGCGTCAATGTACTCCTGAAGTCTTGCGTCGTCGTCCATATCCTTGGCGGCAGCGGTCAGGAGGGCATCGAATTCCTCATTGGCCCATCCGGTGGAAACCGCGTCATAGCTGGAGACGAAGAGGCTGAGCATATCGTAGGGATCGTTGTAGTAAGCGCCCCAGGACATGAAGCCCATCTGGTAGTTGCCGGAGAGGATATTGTCGTAGAAGATGCCCCACTCGGAGAAGGAGAGCTTCAGATCCACGCCGAGCGCTTCCGCGTATACCTGCTGCAGATATTCGCCGAGGGTGCGGTACCACTCACCGGTTCCCGCAAGGGAGAAGGTGAGGTCGAGGCTTGCCGGGTCATCGCCCAGTCCGAGCTCTTCCATGCCTGCAAGGAGCAGATCCTGCGGGGTTTGGCCGTTGGCTTCCAGCTCGGCGTTCATGTTGGCGATCAGGTTGCCTGCGGCCGCACGGTAGTCGGTGGTGCCGCTGGACATGCCCTGGGGAACCCAGCCCTCTGCCGGAACACGGAGGCCGCCGAAGCACATGTCGTTGATATCCTCGCGGTCAAGCGCCAGCGTGAAGGCCTTACGGATATTGGCGTTCTGGAAAATGTCATCCTTGGTGTTATAGAAGATGAAATTCATGGTGGCGTATTCCGTGTTCACATAGACGGAATCCGGATCCTGGCTGAATTTGTCCAGCCATTCCTGTTCACCGACGCCCACATAATCGATCTCATTGTTCTGGTAGGCGTTGTAATAGGTCGTCTCCTCGGGCATGATGGCAATGTTGACGGTATCCAGGGTTACATTTTCGGCATCCCAGTAATTCTCGTTCTTTTCCAGGACGATCTTGCTGTTGTGAACCCACTCGCTCACGCGGAAGGGGCCGTTGGCGATGTAATACTGAGCCTCGGAGCCGAACTGGTCCCCGTACTCCTCAACCTTGTCCTGGCGCTGCGGATAGTACACGGTGGCGTCCAGCATCATCAGGAAGGAGGGCGTGGGGTTGGCGAGCGTGATCACCAGGGTGCTCTCATCCGGCGCCTCGACGCCAAGCTCGGAGATATCCATCTCGCCGGTGTTGACGGCGGTGAAGTTTGCCAGGGGCTCCAGGAAGAAGCTGCTGGGGGAACCAGTCTCCGGCGCCGCGGAGCGCTGCAGGGAATAGACAAACTGGTCGGCGGTAACGGGCTCGCCGTCCTCCCATACGCTCTCGCGCAGGTGGAAGGTCCAGACGGTGCCGTCCTCATTGGGCTCCCAGCTCTCGGCAAGGCCCGGATATACGACATATTCGCCGTTTTCCTCACCGGTGCGGATCAGGCCTTCCATGGTATTGATCATGATGCCGCTGGAGTAGGCGTCGGCGCGAAGGCTGATATCCAGCGTCGTGGGGTCCGCGGTCAGGAAGGTATTGTAGGTCTGATCCTCGGCCAGGGCCTCTTCCGCATACGCGGGAAGAGCGGAGAGAATCATGGTAGCCGCCACGGCTGTGGCGGTGAGCCAGGTGAACTTTCTTTTCATCGGTATCCTCCTTTAATCGGCTGCCGCAGGGGAAAGGGCAGAGCGGCAAAGCGGGATCGGCAGGCTGCTTTCCCGCGTAAGCCGCGCCCGGCAGGAGACTGTCTGGGCACGAATAATACAGAACATCCCTGTATAATCTCCCGCGGACTGCATCCCGTTGCGGCAAACTCCATCAACAGTTGTATACTATCATACCACATGCGGGCTCTTTGCGTCAATCCGAAAGGGGGTCCGCGACATAGAAAAACCGGAAGCCGACCCCGCTGAATTGGTTAAAAACGACAAGTAAAACTGCATATATGCAGAAAATGGATGCATATATCCGCCATCTCTTTCAGAATGACGGGCCCGTCTGAAAGACCGGGCGGATATCTCACGGGATTGCAGGAGAAAAAGACAGGCAAAAGGACCGGTCTATTTCCGAACAGTTCCTGAGGCAGACGAAGGCCGGCAAAGGGTATGTCACAGCCCAAAAGCGCCGCAGCCTCTTGCAATCCTGCGGAATTTGGTATAATATATAAGAATATTGAATGGGTTTATATTTGGCAGGCGCCGGTAAACAGGCCATCCCGCAGGACGGCTGCGATATCGGACGGTTTTAATCAGAGAAAAAGGAACCGGAGACAGCATAGACATGAAAATAAGAGAACTGGTCATTTTAGGTACGGCCGCATTGTTTGTCATGACGGCGGCGGCAGGAGCGGAAACGCAGGAGGCAGAGAAAGAAAAAGCCTACGATATCACGGTTCATACCATAGAGGATACCCCGGTCATGCTGAAGGGCTTTTCGGTAGAGGGTACCAACATGGAGGGCAAAACCCTGGAGGAGGTATCCGACTGGATCGTTGAATATGTGGACGATCGCCTCAAAAAACATCTGAAGCTCACAGTCCTGGACGAAAACGAATTCCATTATGACGGAAACACCCTCGGCGTGGCCTGGAGCAATCCAGAGGTGTTAAACCAGCTCTCCCAGTACTTAAATGAAGGAAACCTGATCCAGCAGTACACCCGGCAGAAAGATTTCGAGGCCAATCCCGTAAACCTGGACATCACGTTTTCCTATGACGAGAAATATCTGGAGGATCAGATCGCACTGCTGACAAGAACTTACGCCTCGGATCCCGTGAACGCCTCCGTGGCGCGGGTGGACGGCACTTTTCAGATCACGCCCGAGGTTTACGGCGTCTCCTTCGATACGGAATCCATTATCAACGAAGTGACAGGCGCCATGTTCAACATGGACAGCGCGGATTCCATTGAGTACGATTTCCCCTATACCCTGATCACTCCGCGCGTTACCTCTGTCGTTTTTGAGAATTATGCGCCGCAGCCCCTGGGCTCCTACACCACGGGAAACCTGGGCGGGGAGAACCGCACCAGCAACATCGAGCTCTCCATCTCCCGCATCAACGACCGGTTGATCATGCCGGGCGAGGAGGTGTCGGCGCTCGGCATGTACGGCCCCCAGACCGTAGAGAGCGGCTACCTGGAGGCGCCCGGCTATGAGGATGGCCAGCAGGTTCCCTCAATCGGTGGAGGCGTCTGCCAGACCACAACCACGCTCTACAACGCCATACTCCGGGCCGAGCTGACCGTGCTCAAGCGCTTCGGCCATTCTATGATGGTTACCTATGCGCCGCCGGCTCTGGACGCCGCCGTGGCGGAGGGGTACAAGGACCTGGTATTCAGGAATGATTACAACAATCCGGTATACATCGAGGCCTATGTCGGCCGGGATGTGAACGGGAAGAAGAACATTACCGTCAATATCTGGGGCGTGGATGAAAACCCCTCCCGGACCGTAGAGTTCGATTACAACGTCATTTCCTGCGTGTTCCCGGATCCGCTCTATGTCATACAGGCGGACAACACCAAAACCACCTACGGGCCGAACGCAGATGTGAGTGAAAAGATTTCCGCCGAGGTGGAGGTGCATCCGGCCGTGGCTGCCCAGTCGGTCAAGCGGGTGTACATGGACGGCGTGCTGGTTTCCGAGGAGAAGCTCAATTATAACGAGTACCGTGCCATGACCGGGCTGCTGTATCATGCCACGGACTGCTTCCTGGCGGATAACCGCGTGTTTACCTCAAAGAAACCCAATGCGGTTTACCGATATCTGGAGGCGGATATTTTCCACGATGTGCGGTTCCTCAACGGGGAGGACTGGAGCCCGGTTACGGCGGACGAGAATTATATTCCGTGAAGCTGAATTCTGATTCATTGCGGATTGCGTCCGGTTCTGAACAGATAGAAATCAGATGGAACAGGAGACATATTGTGCACGCGGCTGAACTTTTGTCAGGCGTGGCTGCAAAAAGCGCAGCCGTGGCAGTCAGGTCAGAATGCAAAACTGTGTTTGGAAGGAGACAAAGTTTGACGCCCTGCAGGGCGTCAGTAAGTCGGGCATCTGAAAAAGTGCTTTCAGGGAGGAGGTCTTAAATGGCAGTAAAAATGAAGGCGGCCGTCATGCGCGGACTGGACAACATGGTGATCAAAGAGGTTGACAGGCCCTCCGCCCATCCCGGAAATGTGGTGGTCGCCCTGGAGTATGTCGGTATCTGCGGGTCTGATGTGCACTATTACCACAGCGGGAAGTGCGGGTCCTACGAGGTAAATCTTGCGGAGGATTTCATGCTTGGCCATGAGTGCGCCGGAACCGTCTGCGAAGTGGGAGAGGGCGTGAGCAGCCTTAAGGTGGGCGACCGCGTATGCCTTGAACCCGGAATCACCTGCGGGAAATGTGAATTCTGCAAGGCCGGCAAATACAATCTCTGCCCGGATGTGGTGTTTCTTGCCACGCCCCCGGTACAGGGCTGCAACGAGGAATATATTGAGTTCCCCGAAAACATGTGCTTTAAGCTTCCGGATAACGTGTCCACAAAGGAAGGCGCGCTGATTGAGCCGCTTTCCGTGGGCTTTCATGCGGCAAACCAGGGAGATGTGCAGGTGGGCGATACCGTGGCTATCCTGGGTGCCGGTACCATCGGCCTGGTGACGCTGCTCTCCTGCAAGGCGCACGGCGCCGGGAAAATCATTGTGGCGGATCTGGTGGATGCCAAGCTGAAAAAAGCCCTGGAGCTTGGCGCCGATGTGGTGATCAACAGCGGCAGCGCGGATCCGATAGCGGAGATTATGAAGGCCACCGGCGGAAAAGGCGCGGACAGGGTTTTTGAAACCGCCGGTTCCCCGGTCACCATTGCCCAGACGCCCTTTGCCGTAAAGCGCGGCGGAACCATCGTCCTGGTGGGCATTGCGGCTGTGGAGGAGATCAACTACAATTTCGCCCAGATCATGGACAAGGAGGCGACCGTCAAATCGGTCTTCCGTTACCGGAACATCTATCCGAAGGCCATCGCGGCGGTGGCAAAGGGTGCTATCGACGTGAGCGGCATTGTCACCCATGAATTTGACCTGGACCACATTCAGGAGGCCTATCAGGAGGCCGTACACAATAAAACGGATCTCATAAAAGCCGTGATCCGGATCCGGTAAGGTGCGCGAAGCAATGAGCCATGCGCGGGAAAACATATGGGCGGAGGCCGATGAGCTGCTTTTTAGTTCATCGGCCTCCGTTTATATGTTTTCCCGCATACGGCGAACGCCGCGGCAACCGCAGCCCGTATTTCGGCTGCGGTCTGCCGGCATGGCTCAGAGTCCTGGGCAGGCAATCACACGGGCGGAGGCCGATGAGCTGCTTTTTAGTTCATCGGCCTCTGTTTATATGTTTTCCCGCATACGGCGAAAGCCGCGGCAACCGCAGCCGGCATTATGGCTGCGGTCTGCCGGCATGGCTCAGAGTCCTGGGCAGGAAAACAAAACTGCCTCGCGCAACAAACGCCTGCCATAAAAGATGAATTTGTATAATGGTTTGAGGCAAACAAAACAATACGGACGAAAAACAGATTAGGGAAGCTGCTTTTAAAGCTGCCTGTTATACAATAGGATATAGTCATTATATACAAGGAAAAGAAGGGGCGGGTTTCGTGAATTGAAAAGGATTTATGAAAAACATGAGACTTTTTGAGAACCTTTTGAACCGTTTTAAAGAAGCAGATGGTGAAAATTATACTATAATGAGTCTATGATAACAGGTATCAGGATCCTGTGTGCGGATCCTTCCGGCTTCAACAGAACAGCCGGAAATCTACCGGAAGGGAGGCGCCTGTGAGCAAGAAGACAACTTCTGCCTTGCCGAAGCAAAAGGGGAGCTTCGGCACTTACATGAAACGGTACTGGCAGCTTTATGCGCTGCTGGCCCTGCCGCTTATCTATCTGTTCGTGTTCAAGTACGTGCCCATGGTTTACGTGCTGATCGCCTTTAAAAAGTACAACATCACCAAGGGCGTATTTGACATGGAGTGGGCCAAGGAAAACGGCATGCAGTATTTTATCCAGGCTTTCAAGGATAAAGACTTCATCCGGGCTCTGCGCAACACCATCTCGCTGAACTTCCTGGACCTGCTGTTCGGCTTCCCGGCACCCATTATTTTCGCACTGATCCTGAACGAGATTCCGTTCAAGCATTACAAGAAATTTGTTCAGACCGTCGCCTACATGCCCCATTTCCTTTCCTGGGTCATCATCTACGGAATCGCCGTGCAGCTCTTCACGCCTTCCACGGGACTGCTGAACATGGTGCTCAACAACATGGGGATCGATTCCATTCATTTTCTGGACAATCCGAATCTCTGGGTGGTCACCTATGTGGGACTCGGCGTCTGGCAGAGCTTCGGCTGGGGCTCCATTATTTACCTGGCTGCCATAGCGGGAATCAATTCGGAGCTCTACGAGGCGGCTTCCATAGACGGGGCAGGCCGGTTCAAGAAGATGTGGCATATCACGCTCCCGGGCATCAAGCCCACCATCGTGGTGCTGCTCATCATGAACCTCGGAAACATTATCGGCAGCGGCTTTGAGCGCCCCTACGCCATGCGCAACAACCTGGTCACCAAGGTGTCGGATGTCATCTCCATCTACGTGTATCAGAAAGGTATCAAGGGAGGCCAGTTCTCCCTGACCACGGCGGTCGGTCTGTTCCAGTCCGTGGTCGGCCTGATCTTCCTGCTGGCGGCAAACTTTATTTCCAGGCGGCTCGGCGAGCGCGGTATCTGGTAAGGAAGGGGGGAAGATCACATGAAAGTCAAATCCGTATCCACGAAGCTGTCAGACTGGCTCTTTGTATTTGTCTGCATCCTGACAATCATCCTGTGCCTTACGCCCATGATCAACCTCTTAGCCAGGTCCTTAAGCTCCACCGAGTACCTGATCAAGCATGAGGTCTATCTGCTGCCGAAGGGCTGGTCCGTGTCCTCCTATAAAACGGTCCTTTCCGATGTGAAGTATATCCGCGCATTCTTCTGGACCGTATTCCTGACGGTTGTCTGTACGGTGGTATCGCTGGTGATGACCACGCTCTGCGCCTATCCGCTGATTTTTTCCAAGCTGAAGGGCCGGAACATCATCAACATTTACATCACCATCACCATGTTTTTCAACGCCGGAACCATTCCGAACTACCTGCTGATGAAGGAACTGAATTTCCTGGACAGCCCGCTGGTTCTGATCATTCCGTCCTGCTTAAGCGTTTACAACATGATCATCATGCGCAGCTTCTTCTACGGCATTCCCGAAAGCCTCCAGGAGGCGGCGGAAATCGACGGTGCGGACTATTTCACGACCCTGCTGAAGATCTATGTGCCGCTGTCAAAGCCCGTTATGGCTTCCCTGGCGCTTTTCTACGCGGTGGGCCGCTGGAACGGCTACTATGACGCGCTGATGTACATGAAGAAGGAAGTCTACTATCCCCTGCAGCTCCTGCTGTACAACATCCTGAACAATGTCAATACGGTGGAGGTGGCCACACAGGAGGGCTTCTCCAAGCCGGGTCTTGCGGAATCGCTGAAGGCAGCTATCGTCATGTTCTCCACGGTTCCGATCCTCTGCATTTATCCGTGGCTTCAGAAGTACTTTATCTCGGGCGTCACCATGGGTGCCGTGAAGGAGTAATATCTGTGCCCCGGGGCATCGCCGGCGGGAGAAATGCCGGTGAACGGATGCCCGAAGATGTCGCCGAAGGCCTTGTTTCTGTTCAATAAACGGAGCTTTCCGTTTGTGATAAACCGCCGCTCTCAAAGCGGCAAACCCAAAAAGGAGGTTGCTTTATGAAAAAAAGGTTGTTATCCGCAGCGCTTGGATGCTCTATGGTGCTCTCCACCCTTGCCGTAGCCGTTCCGGCAGCGGCAGAAGAACTGGTTGACGGAAAATTTGCCGAGACCAGAACCATTACCGTAGAAATTTTCGACCGCGGCAACGACGGCGGATCCGATCCGACCAACAACAATTTCACCAAGTGGATCCAGGAGCAGATGCTTGAGAAGTACAACGTACAGGTCGAGTATCAGAAGGTTCCGCGCTGGACGGAGGTTGAGGAGCTGAATAACCTTCTGGCAGCGGGCACTGCTCCGGATATTTGCCTGACCTACAGCTATCCCACCATTCAGACCTATGCGGACATGGGTGCCGTTGTGGACCTTGCTCCCGCGCTCGAAGAGTACACGGATCTTATCCCGAATCTGAAGGACTGGCTGGGCGATGTCTACATGTACTGGGACCGCGACCCGGAGACCGGAACCGTATGGGCAATTGAAGGCCGCATGGCAGCCACCAACACCCTGAATACCTTCATCCGCCAGGACTGGCTGGATGAGCTGGG
>CAMOSC010000028.1 GCA_946624325.1 uncultured Clostridia bacterium | reverse complement strand
TACGGAAAAGACCTGCGCGGTCATCCTTGAGACGGTGCAGGGAGAGGGCGGGATTTATCCCGCCGATCCGGCGTTCATCAGGGGTATCCGGGAACTGTGCGATGAGAGAGACATTCTGATGATCTGCGATGAGATCCAGTGCGGACTGGGCAGGAGCGGGTCCATGTTTGCCTATCAGGGCTACGGCGTGCTGCCGGATGTCGTCACGACCGCGAAAGCCCTTGGAAACGGCCTGCCGATCGGCGCATTTCTCTGCAGGGAAAGCTGCGCCGCTCTGGTACCGGGAGACCATGGAACCACCTATGGCGGAAATCCCTTCGTCTGCGCGGCTGCGGCAGAGGTGCTGCGTCAGTTTGAACTGCTGCAGCTGACAGACCATGTGAAAGAGGTCGGCGCATATCTGTATGAGGCGCTGGAGGGTCTGGCCGGAAAATACAGCTGCATTACGGCTCATCGCGGAGTCGGCCTGATCCAGGGACTGGTATTCTCCGTTCCGGTGGGCGATGTGATTGCCGCGGCACAGAAGGAGGGCCTGATCCTGATCAGCGCGTCCGGAAACGTCATTCGTTTTGTTCCCCCGCTTGTAATCGAAAAGAGCCACGTGGATGAGATGGTCGGAAAGCTTTCCGCAGCAATAGAAGCCTGTGCCGGCTGAAACACTTTTGAAAAACACTTGCATACATTGAAATATTCCTGTAAAATAGATGTATCGGTGTAGCAGGTCATACGGTCTTCTCCGCATGGTCGCCGCTGTCAGCGCCGGAAAGCTTTTGTTCCGGAACATGCGGCAGCGGTGCGGGGGAATCGGTATGAAACCAAGTATATATAGAAAAGACTGGGTGCTGTTGCTGGTATCCGGTCTTCTGTTATTATCAGGATGCAGCGCGGCGCTGCGGGGCATTCCGGGCGATTCCGGAAGCGGGGCGGTGTTCTTCGGAAACGTGGAGCGCGATTTCCGCACGGCGGAAACCGCGGAGGCACGGCAGGAGGGGACGGCGGCTTCGGAAACGGTTGTGAACCGCTTATGTATCTATGTCTGCGGTGCCGTTGAGCATCCGGGCGTCTATCTGCTTCCGGAAGGAGCGAGGCTGTACCAGGCAGTCGAGGCAGCAGGAGGATTCGCCGGCAACGCGGATCCGGAGGCCTTAAACCTGGCGGCACCCGTCCGTGACGGGGAGCAGGTGCGGATCCGCTTCCTCGGCGAGGAGACGGATGCCGGAAATACTGCGCAGCCTTCCGACGGCCGGATTTCATTAAACCGGGCTACCAGGGAGGAGCTGATGCGGCTTCCCGGAATCGGGGAGGCCCGGGCGGATGCGATCCTTGCCTACAGGGAAAAGCACGGCCCCTTTCAGAATCCCGAGGATATCATGATGGTGCCCGGTATTAAAAATTCTGCTTATGAGAAACTGAAGGACTATATCATAACGGACTGACTGCCGCAGACAGTACTTTTGAGCCGGCAGGTGTTTTCTGGAGGATATTGTGGCTAAGATACTGGTAGTTGATGATGAAAAGATGATTGTAAAAGGAATCCGTTTCAGCCTGCTTCAGGATCAGTACGAGGTGGACTGCGCCTATGACGGCGAGGAGGCCGTGGAGCTTGCGCGCAAAACGGAATACGATGTGGTACTGTTGGACCTGATGCTTCCCAAGATGGACGGCATGCAGGTCTGTCAGAATATCCGCGAATTTTCCAATATGCCGATCATCATGCTTACAGCCAAGGGCGACGACATGGACAAGATTCTGGGCCTGGAGTACGGTGCGGATGATTATATCACGAAACCCTTCAACATTCTTGAAGTGAAAGCCAGGATCAAGGCCATCATCCGCAGGAGCCAGAACGGCAGAAAAGCCGGGGAGGAAGCGGAGTCCGAGACGATGCTGGTGACAGGGGATCTCCGTCTGGATACCCAGGGCAGAAGACTCTTTATCCTGGGCCAGGAAATCAATGTGACGGCCAGAGAGTTCGATCTGCTGGAGCTGCTGGTCCGCCACCCGAACCGGGTATACAGCAGGGAGGAGCTTCTGAACCTGATCTGGGGCTACGAATATCCCGGGGACGTCCGCACCGTGGATGTGCATATCAGGAGGCTCCGGGAGAAAATTGAGGCGAATCCCAGCGAACCGAAGTACATTTACACGAAGTGGGGCGTAGGGTATTACTATAAGCAGTGAGATATGGAATACAGATGCGCACATAAAAAATCCTGCAAAAAGCCTTAAAAGGCTTTCTGCAGGATTTTTATACGCCGATGAGAAAAGTCGGTGCAGCTTCCGGAATTCAGGCAATTGCTGCGGAAAACGGAAACTGTACGCCGGCGACCGGAAGAACCCGAACATCCGCTGCGTGAATATACAGGGTGTTGCAGGAACGATCCGTGCCGTTGGTTTCCAGATAGATCTGGCTGTCTGAGAGGGCTTCCGTATAAATGATCTGCTCGCACCTGCATTTTCTGCGGTTTACGGAGCATTTGGAAACATCCGTGAAGTGCAGGGTCAGGAGCTTTCCCTCCGGTATGAGACCGGGCGAGAAGCCTTCGCCGGCCCGGATGCAGAGGTCGAGAACACCGTCGTCCTCCTTATAGAAGACACGCTCCAGACTGCAGCCGTTCAGCTGGTAGAGGGTGGTAAACCGTTCCATATTCATTATAGCAGCTCCTTTCTGTTTTTTACCGGTACAGGAGTCTGGCTCTGGACTGATTACAGGTTGCTGTTCAGAACCGGACGTCAGAAATGGCGAAAAGCAGCCATTTCCGGAGTTGCGGCGTGCTCGCCGGATGCAAATCTGTGAGAAATCATGGATTTCCACCACCGGACTCCATGATTTCTCACAAATCTGCGCCTGGCTCTAAACAGGAACAGATATCGTAAGTGAACAATTGGCAAATGTAAAAACGCAGCTTTGGGTTCACTCTCATCATATCGCAATATTGTACAAAATGCAATAACATAAATTCTAACAATTTGTTAAAAATTCATTAAGGCTTTCTCTCTTGTGAGAACGAATGAAATCAAGTATAATATAGTACTGTTCAGAACCGGACATCGGTCCTGAACTGCCGCAAATGATGAAGGAAGGGAGGGACCTATGAAAACTACGGAACAGAGAATGCCTTTCCGGACCAGCTTTCGCCTGCGTACCTTTCTTCTGATCTTTCTGTTGGGGCTGATGCTGCTGTTTGCGGTTTCGGAGACGCTGCGCTTCACCTACCGGGATGCGGTTATCCAGCAGAAGCTCTCGGAGCTTCGGTATACCTGCAATATTGCCGTCGGTGAGCTTCAGGGGCAGACCATTCAGGAAGCATTAACGGACAATATGGTAAAGGAACTGGGCTGGGTGGCCGATTACTGCGGCGGGCGCCTACTGATCACGGATCAGTCCTGCCGGGTGGTCTATGATTCCTTCGGTGCCGTTACCGGGCGGTACTGCGTGTCGGAAGAAATCATCCGTACGCTGTACGGCATAGATTACTCAAAATACCGGTCCGGTGCGGGCTATATGGAGTTTACCCTTCCCGTGGCCACCAGAAGCAGGCTTGCGGAGCCTGATATGACCGTAAACGGAGTTCTTGTGGTCAGCGCGTCGGCTTCCTGGGTTACGGAGGAGCTTCAGACCATGACCCGTCAGGCCAGGCTCCTTCAGATAGCAGGCAGCATGATCCTGCTTGCCGCGGCTTTTATTATTTCCAGCTCGCTCGTAAATCCCTGGAAACGGCTGCTTTATACGCTGCGGCAGGTGCTGGACGGGGATCTGAACGTCACATTTGAGATGGAAGGCGGCTACGCCGAGACAGACCAGATTATCGATACCTTCAACGGTATCCTTGAGCGCCTGAGATTGCTGGATGCCTCCAGGCAGGAGTTTGTTTCGAACGTGTCCCATGAGCTTAAAACGCCGATCACCTCGATCCGGGTGCTGGCGGATTCCCTGATCAGCGAGGAAAATGTCCCGGTGGATATCTACAGGGAGTTCATGGCGGATATTTCTGACGAGATTGACCGGGAGACCCAGATTATCAATGATCTGCTCTCTCTGGTGCGGCTGGACCGCAGCAGTGCTGAGCTGGAGGTGACCCAGGTGAATATCAACGCCTTTGTCGAAAAAATCCTCACCAGGGTACGGCCGATCGCGAAGCAGCGGAACATAGAGATAATCTTCGAGAGCTTCCGTCCGGTTACCGCGGATATCGACGAGACGAAATTCAGCCTGGCGCTGACCAACCTCGTCGAGAACGGCGTGAAGTACAACAATGACGGCGGCTTTGTGCGTGTTTCGCTGAATGCGGATCACAAGTATTTCTTTATCCGGGTGGCGGATTCGGGCGTCGGTATACCCGAGGATGCGCTGGATAAGATTTTTGAGCGTTTTTACCGGGTTGATAAAGCCAGATCAAGGGAGACCGGCGGAACCGGTCTCGGACTGGCTATCACCAGAAGCGTTATCCAGCTGCACCAGGGCTCCATCCGGGTGGACAGCGAGCTGGGTAAGGGCACGGTCTTTACGGTGCGTGTGCCGCTGAAGGCTGTCTCGCAGAAGGGTGAGGCGGCGGAATGAAAAAACAGCGAGCCAAAGCCGTGAGAAAAAATGCCATGCTTAAGGCTTGAGCATTTTTCCTCATGGAGTTGGCGGGCGTTCCTCATGAGGGGTGGAGCAGCGCGTCTTTTGCGCTGCGGGCCCCCCAAATGAGGGAGCAGGGTGGGAGTGCGCGCTTTTTGCGCAGGCAGCCCTGCGGTGTATTTGGCGTCATTTTGTGTACTTGATGTACATGGGAGATGAAGAATGAGACAAACAGGCAGCCGGGGCATCCCCGGCAGAAAAGGCCCGGTACGGTTTCTGATACCGGTCGTCATTCTGGCACTTGTCTGCGGGCTTCTGGGCGGATGCACCGGAACGAGGACGCCTGTTCAGGGCGAGGGGGATTACCGGATATACTGTCAGAATGTCACCGGAACTGCTCTTGCGTATCGGATATACCATACGGAAGAGACCCTTATGGAAAATCTGATCAGTGAATTGTGGAATGAGCTCTGCCGGACGCCCGAAGAGGAGGACTGCGTCAGCGTGGTACAGAGCGGCATTACGCTGCTGAAAACCTCGTACATGACCAATAACCTGAATCTGTACTTCAACTCCGTCGTTTCCGGAATGGATACCATTGCACAGCTGTTGTTCCGCGCGGCGGTGGTGAGAACGCTGACGGGGATAGCCGGCGTCGATACGGTCACCTTTTTTGCGGATGACACACCGCTTTCTGGTGCGGGGTATATGCCGCTCGGGGCGCAGTCGGCTTCCGACTATGTAGATCTGATCGGAAGGGGCCTGAGCGCATCGAAAAAAACAACAATTGTCCTGTACTATGCCGATGAGAGCGGAACGAAGCTCGTTTCAAGCAGCAGGGATATCGTTTATGAGAGCAGCTATTCCCTGGAACGGGATGTGGTGAGCCGGCTCATGAAGGATCTTCCCGGCGAAGGGTGTTATGCAACGCTGCCATCCACGGTCCAGGTGATCAGCGTCAACGAGAAGGACGGCACGTGTTATCTGAATTTCGATGCCTCCTTCCTGACAGATGTCCTTCCGATCAGCGGCTACATTATTCTGTACTCCATCGTGAACTCGCTTTGCGAGCTGCCGGAGATTCAGCGTGTTCAGTTTATGGTGGAGGGAGACAGCAACATCATATTTAAGGAAAATATCTCCCTGGCGAATCCCTTCATGCAGGATCTGGATTATATGGACTGATCCGCCTGCTCCCTGCGCCGGGGTACCGTCACCGAAAAACAAAAAAGGAGGCGTAATCAGACGAAGCGGCCGTTTCTGTGCGCTGCGGTATTTCTGCTGCTTGGAGAGCTTGCGGGAAAATGTCTGGGCACGAACGGTTTCATGGCAGCGGCCGGAAGCATTATTCCGGCGCTCTGCCTTTTCTTTGTGCTGCCTTCCGGATACGGCTCCCGGTTTTTCCGGAGGAGACATATTTTGCCCACGGCTGCGCTTTTTCAGGCGTGGCTGCAAAATAGTCATCCGTGGCCATTTGACCAAAGTACAAAACCTGGTTTAGGGAGGAGAGAGAGCCGTGTACGGCCGCAGAGGCGGGGGAGACGTTCCCGGCAGATTCTGCTTCTGCCCGTTTTTTCGCTTGCGGGCTGCTTTCTCTTTCTTTCCGCAGACAGAGCCGAGACGGTGGAGTATGCACTTCGCGATTCCGGAAGCCCCGCAGTATGCACGGTCTGCGCGCGGATCAGGCGGGTCGAGCAAAAAACCGCCTCGGTCTGGGTGTATCTGGATGAAGCGCAGGCTTATTTCCCCGGAACAGACGCCGCTCTTACGGGCAGCCATCCGCTCTCCGGAGTCATCTGGAACGCTGATTACGAGCCGGCATTTCCATTGGGAAGCCGTGTCACCCTCACGGGGAGCCTGTCCCTGTTTGACGAAGCTGCGAATCCGGGTGTGTTTGATTTTGCGTCCTATTATAAAGCCAGGGGATTCCGGTACAGGCTTTCTGCGGGAAGCTGTGAGCGCACCGGGTCCGGATATGACCGGATTGCGGAGTTTTTCCGCAGACTGAGGAAACGGCTTGCGGAAGGGATCAATGCGGCCGCTTTCAATCCGGAGGATGCCGGTATCCTGCGGGCTGTGTTTCTGGGGGAGACCGGCGAGGTTTCGGGAGAACTGAGGGATCTCTACCGCGCTGCGGGGGCGGCCCATCTGCTGTCGGTTTCGGGGCTGCACATCAGTTTCTTTGCCCTCTCTCTGTGGCGCCTCGTCAGGCGCCTGACCGGTTCGTATCCGGCGGCGCTGCTTGCGGGCGGTTTTGCAGCCTGCTTTTACGGCATTCTGACAGGCGGGTCGATTCCCGCCGTCCGGGCGGTGATCTGCAGTCTTCTCATGATGACTGCAAACGCACGGGGCAGGGTTTATGATCCGGCAAATGCCCTCGGTGCGGCTGCGCTCGTTATAGCCCTCATCAATCCCCTGTCTGTTTTTGAATCCTCATTTCTGCTCTCTTTCGGCGGCGTTTTCGGAATTCACTGTCTCTCGGGCATCTTCCGGGGCTTTCTGAAGGAGGAACGGCATACGGCTGTGCTGAAAGCCTGTTCCATGCAGCTGGGGCTTCTGCCCGCGGTTTTATGGTTCTATTACAGCTTTCCGCTGTACTCAATGGTGCTTAACCAGCTGATTCTCCCAGCCTCCGGCTTCCTGCTCGGCGCGAGCGCCCTGACTTCCCTCGACGGGAGCATCCTGGCTGCCGCGGTCAGGCATCCCGGAATGGCCGCTCATGTGATTCTCGCCTGCTATGAAAAGCTGTGCCGTTTCTTTACCGATCTTCCGATGAACCGCATTGTTACGGGCCGTCCCGCCGCGTGGCGCCTGGGGTTTGCCGGGCTTGGCTGGTTTATCCTGTATCTGTGCTCGGAGCGATGCCGCGAACGTCATAAGCGCATCTATTCGGCGGAAACGGTCCCGGACGGCGCACACCTCAGATCCGTGGCAGTCCATTTTGCGGCAGTGCTGATCCTGAGCGCCGGCGTGCTGTTTCTGAGGCCGGATCCGGTCAGGGATCTGCGGATCACCATGCTGGATATCGGGCAGGGGGATTCCGTGCTGATCGAAAGCCCTGAGGGGTACCGTATTCTGTCGGACGGAGGGAGCAGCAGCAAAAAGCAGGCCGGGACCTATATTCTTGAGCCTGTTCTGCTTTCCAGGGGGATTGAACGGCTTGACGGGGTTTTCCTCTCACACGCGGACCAGGACCATGTAAACGCTGTCACCGAGCTTCTTGAGCGGGGGAATGTTGCCGTGGACTGTCTCTTCCTGCCCGGATATGCCGAAGCGGAGCAGGACTTTGGCACGGTGCTTGCGGCTGCGCGGCGTGCGGACTGCCGGGTCGCCGCGCTGAAACGCGGGGATGCTTTCCGGGCCGGAGCCCTGGGCTTTTCGATACTGGCCCCCGGGGCGGGCGAACATTTTTCCGATACCAATGACAGTTCCCTGGTATGGACCTTAAGCTTCGGCGCTTTTGACATGCTGTTTACAGGGGACATCAGCTCTGCGAGAGAGACGGATGCCGTGCCGGAAATGAAGATAGAGGTTCTGAAGGCGCCGCATCACGGATCCCGGTTTTCCAGTTCGGAAGAATGGCTCCGGCGCCTGAATCCGCCGGTGGTCCTGATCAGCGCCGGAAGGAACAACAGCTACGGACATCCCCACAAAGAAATGCTTTCGCGCCTTGATGAGCTTGGCTGTGCCTGGTATCTGACAGCGGAAAGCGGTGCCGTAACGGTTGAATCCGACGGAATAGCTTTCCGGATTACCCCGTTTAGAAAACCGGCTCGGAAATAAACTGAAGTAACGCATAATAGGACAGACACAATGGAAAAAATCAGGAATGATATCAAAACCCGCCATTTTGAGGCGGTTTATCTGCTTTTCGGGGAAGAGCGGTACCTGGTGCAGTCTTTTGCCAGGCAGCTGAAGGAAGCGATTGTGGGAAGCGACAGTATGAACGATGCCTTTTTTGAGGGCAGCGGGATCTCTCTTGAAGCTGTTTCTGACCTTGTCATGACAATGCCTTTTTTTGCGCAGGACCGCCTGATTCGCATCTCGGATTCCGGACTGTTCCAGAAGTCGGATGATGCCTGGACGGATCTGGTGAAGAATGTGCCGGAGGGCAGCCATCTGCTTTTTACCGAGCAGGCCGTGGATAAACGCAGCCGTCTTTACAAGGCCGTGAAGGATGCCGGCTATTGTGCGGAAATGAAGCGCCAGTCGGAGCGGGATCTGAGAAAGTGGGTTACCCAGGGCTTTTTAAGCGATGGCCTTGCCATCCGCCAGGAGGCGCTCACCGCTTTCCTGGAAAACACCGGCGACGATATGGTCAATATCCGCTCTGAGATGGATAAGCTCTCGGCATACTGCGCGGGTGAAGAGGAAATCACGCTCGGGGATGTGGAAACGATTGGGACAGCCAGGCTGGTAAACCGGGTTTTTGATATGGTGCAGGCGGTCTCCGAGGGCAAAAAGGCCAGGGCGCTTGCCCTCTATTACGACCTGATGACGCTCAGGGAGAAGGGCAGCAGGATTCTGTACCTGATCGCCAGACAGATGAATGAACTGCTGTGCGTGCGTGAAATGCTTTCCTCCGGGGCGAGGCAGGATGAGGTGGCGGCGAGGCTGAAGGTTCCGCCGTATGTTGCGGGGAAGCTGATGGGACAGGCGCGTCAGTTCTCGAGGGACCAGCTCAAAAGCTTTGTCTCTCTGTGCGTATCCCTGGAGGAGGCCTTTAAGAGCGGCAACCTGACGGAACAGATCGCCGTGGAGATGCTGCTCTCGGCTATAGCCTCAAGACGGCTGGCCGGTGCGGCTTTGGAGAATGCGGAGAAATAAAAAAAGCAGGACGGAAGTCCTGCTTTTCGGTTTGCTTATTCCATTGCGTTGACGGCCTTGCTCATGCGGCTGATCTTTCTGGAAGTGGTATTCTTGTGGTAAACACCCTTGCTGGTTGCCTTCTCAAGAACGCCGGTAGCGGTCTTTAAAGCCTCGGCAGCTGCAGCCTTGTCTCCGGATGCGATGGCAGCCTCAAGCTTTTTCACATAGGTCTTAGCCTCGGAACGGATGGATTTGTTTCTCTCTGCGCGAACGCGGCTTACAAGAACTCTTTTCTTTGCGGATTTGATATTTGCCATGGTATTTCCTCCTCAGATGAACGAATACGGGACTGTGCGGCCGGGCACAGGTCCCTTAACGGGTAAAAAAGCGAAAACCGCCGCCTTATAGGAAGCGGCGGATTGAAAATGCTTCTTCTGACGACAGTGGATATCATACACGCAGAAGGCCTGTTTGTCAAGGTTTTTTGAAGTAAATTTGAAATGTTTTACATGTAAAACATTTGCAGCCCTTCAGAGCCGGGCAACAATCCGGGAGAACCCCGGATCCTTACCGGACAGTCCGAAACATATAAACAGCGGCCTGTCCCCGTTTTGAGGTACTGGCTTGGCAGCTGCTTTCCGGATACGCGAAATATATGAACGGCAGTCTTTTCCCGTTTCTGAGGTACCGGCTTGGCAGAACCTTTTCCGGATACGCGAAACATATGAACAACGGCCAATCCCCGCTTTGCGGTACCGTCTGAACAGATACCTTTCCGTATTGAGGGGGATAGCAGACAGCAGGCGTGCAGTTCTGCCCGGGGAGGGAGAGCGGGAGAATGGCCTGCAATATCCTCCCGTCAAAACAGCTTGCATTTCGATACACCCGGTGCTATAATGCATCCCGTTGGCTCAGTGACCGGTAAACAGAGCGCTCTTTCCATCCGGAAACGGATGCGCCTTGCGGCCGGTTAAACACATTGCAGCTGTTTTAAGCCGGATGCGGGTCCGACGTACCCGCCCTGCTCCGGAAAAGGGTAAGAAGGCATTTCCGGAGGCCGGTTCTGAACAGTACTGCATTTTCAGAAAGAAGGAAACCTTATGAGTATACTTTTGGCAACCGCGCTCTCGCTGTTCGCGGGATTGATGATGACGCGTGCTTTCAAGCTGATGAAGCTGAAGCTGCCTGACGTGACGGCTTTTCTGATCGCGGGTGTCTGTGTCGGCCCGTTCCTGCTTGGACGGCTGAATGTCCCGGGCCTCGGCTTCAACGACATGGAAGAACTCTCCAAAGTGTCTGTTCTCTCAAACGTGGCGCTTGGCTTTATCGCCTTTGATATCGGAAACGAGTTCCGCCTGGCCCAGCTGAAGCAGACGGGAAAAACAGCCACGGTTATCGGTATAATACAGGCGGTTGTGGCAGCCCTTCTGGTAGATGCGGCGCTGATCGGGCTTCATTTTGTGGTCGGTCCCGAAGTCCTGCCCCTGCCTGCCGCCATTACGCTCGGAGCCATTGCCTCAGCAACCGCACCGGCAGCTACCCTGATGGTGGTGCGTCAGTATAAGGCCAAGGGCCCGGTTACGGACCTGCTTCTTCCGATCGTTGCACTGGATGATGCCGTGGGACTGATTGTATTTGCGGTTTCCTTCGGTATCGCGCAGGCTATGAACGGCGGGTCGCTGAATATCGTGTCTGTCATCGTCAACCCGCTCCTGGAGATTCTCTGTTCCCTGATCCTGGGTACCCTGATGGGTGTCGCCCTGACTGCCCTTGAGAAGCTGTTTTTCTCGAACTCCAACCGTCTTTCCCTGACGATAGCGTTTGTAATGATGACCATTTCCCTGGCTTCCGTAAAAATCCCTCTCTGGGGAGACGCCAGGATCTCCTTCTCCAGCCTGCTGGTCTGCATGATGCTGGGAACGGCGTTCTGCAACCTGAGTGAGTATTCGGCCGATATCATGAAGCGTTCCGAACGCTGGACCGTTCCGCTTTACGCGGTGTTCTTCGTGATTTCCGGCGCCCAGCTGGATCTGGGAGTGTTCCGGTATCCGGTGATCATCCTGATCGGTATCGTATATATCCTGGTACGCTGCATCGGCAAATATTGCGGGGCACTGGGAAGCAGTATTCTGATGAAATGCGAGCCGAACGTCCGGAAATATCTGGGTATAACACTGTTTCCCCAGGCCGGCGTCGCACTGGGGATGGTGGTCAGCGCTCAGGCTCTCGGAGAGGAGATGGGCGGACTGATCCGGAATATTATCCTTTTCAGTGTACTGATCTATGAGCTGGTCGGCCCCATGCTCACCAAAATGTCCCTTGCCGCTGCCGGAGAGATTGCCCCGGCCTCCAGCGAGGAAGCCAACCGTGCACGTTTTGCACACCGTTAAGTTCCGGAAAGAAGCACGGACGCATATTTCGGGAATCCGGCCTCCGGTTTCATTGTTTTGCCCAAATTTCAAGCGGGACAGACAGGTATTTCCTTACTTGTCTGCCCCGCTTTTCTATGCTATAATGTTTCTGCCGTTTTTCGCCCCTGGCGGACGGTTCCGGGCAGCTGCATTTTTTCTGCCCGAGAGGCAGAACAGGTACGGGAGGTTTTTATGATAGACCAGCTGATACAGAAGATAAAAGAAAAGCAGGCACCTGTTGTAGTTGGCCTGGATCCGACACTTGCACTGATACCGGAAGCTGTTAAGCAGGAGGCCTACAGAGAGTACGGGGAGACGCTGGAAGGTGCCGCCGAGGCTCTGTGGCAGTTTAACAAAGCCATCGTGGATGCCGTCTGCGACCTGATCCCCGCGGTGAAGCCGCAAAGCGCCATGTATGAGCAGTTCGGTGCTCCGGGAGTGGCGGTTTACCAGAAAACAATCGAGTATTGCCACAGCAGGGGCCTTATCGTGATCGGCGATGTAAAACGCGGAGACATCGGTTCGACTTCCGCGGCGTATGCATCCGGACACCTCGGAACGGTGCGGGTCGGAAGCAAGGTCCTGACGGCCTTTGACGAGGATTTTGCAACGGTGAATCCCTATCTCGGAAGCGACGGAATCCGTCCCTTCCTGGACGTGTGCAGGGAGTCGGGCAAGGGCATATTTGTCCTTGTTAAAACCTCGAACCCTTCAAGCGGCGAATTCCAGGACAGGGATACGGAGGGCCGTCCCCTGTATGAGCATGTGGCAGAGAAGGTTGCCGCATGGGCTGACGAGGTTATGGGGAAGGATTACAGCTCGGTCGGCTGCGTGGTGGGAGCCACTTATCCGGAGATGGGAAAGCGTCTGCGCAGCGTCATGCCGAAGAGTTATATCCTGGTGCCCGGTTACGGTGCACAGGGCGGCACCGCGGAGTCGCTTCGCCCGTATTTTAATGATGACGGGCTTGGCGCCATAGTCAATTCCTCAAGGGGTATTATCGGGGCCTGGAAGCAGGAGGCCTATGCGGCCTACGGCGAGGCGGATTACGCCGGAGCGGCCCGGGCGGCTGTAAGCGCCATGATAGCGGATATCAACAGGATTTTCTGAAAAATTTTCCGGGACAATATGCCGTCTGCCGCGGTGCAGGTCCGGTGAGCAAACACCGGAATGAAAGATATCCTGCCGTCCGGCGGCAGTTGATTGAGAGGAGACATATTTTGCCCACGGCTGCGTTTTTTGCAGGCGTGGCTGCAAAATAGTCATCCGTGGCCGTTAGGACAAAGTACATAATTTCGTTTGGAGAGGAGGCAGGCATGCCGAAACGGATACTCGATGCAGGGGTGATAGCCCGGGAAAAGCTGGCGGAGGGGATTTTCGGCCTTCTCCTGGAGGCTGAGCCCATTGCCGCGGAGGCAGCTGCGGGGCAGTTTGTTTCTCTTTACAGTGCGCAGGCGGACCGTCTGCTTCCGAGACCCATCAGTCTTTGCGGGATAGACCGTGAGAGAGGCACCATCCGTCTGGTATACCGCGTCGCGGGAGCCGGGACTAAAGAGTTTTCCGAACTCCTGCCGGGTGAGAAGGTCAGGGTTATGGGCCCCCTTGGGAACGGGTTTCCCCTGAAGGGAAGCAGGCCTGTCCTGATCGGAGGCGGTATCGGTATTCCGCCGATGCTGGAACTTGCAAAAGCCTTCGGGGGACGCGCCGCCGCGGTGCTCGGATACCGCTCGGAGCGCTTCCTGGAGACGGAATTTGAATGCGTTTCCAGGGTCTATACGGCAACAGAGGACGGAAGCTTCGGCACCCGCGGAACCGTACTCGATGCGATCCGGCAGGAGAAGGTTTCGGGCGACGTTCTCTATGCCTGCGGCCCGCTGCCGATGCTGCGCGCCGTTAAGGAATACGCCATCCGGGAGAATCTTCCCTGCTATGTCTCCATGGAGGAACGAATGGCCTGCGGGATCGGCGCATGTCTGGCCTGTGTCTGCAGAACCACTGAGACGGACGCCCATTCCAATGTCAGGAACAGGAGAATCTGCAAGGATGGTCCGGTGTTTGAGGCACGGGAGGTAGAGCTGTGAACACAGAGGTAACGATTGCGGGCGTGACACTGAAAAATCCCGTTATGACCGCTTCCGGAACGTTCGGCTCCGGCGAGGAGTACAGCGCGTTTTATGATCTGGGCTGCCTCGGAGCCGTGGTGACGAAGGGCGTAGCTCTGACGCCCTGGGAGGGGAATCCCACGCCGCGCATCGCTGAAACGCACAGCGGTATGATGAATGCCATCGGACTTCAGAATCCGGGCATTGAGCTTTTCTGCAGCAGGGATATTCCGTTCCTTAAACGCTTCGATACGAAAATAATCGTGAATGTGTGCGGAAAAAGCCTGGAAGAATATGTGGAAGTTGTCAGGCGGCTGGCCGGGGAACCGGTTGACCTGCTGGAAATCAATATTTCCTGTCCGAATGTGAAGGTAGGCGGAATTGCCTTCGGACAGGATCCGAAAGCCGCCGAGGCCGTTACCCGGGCGGTGAAAGACGCGGCTCGGCAGCCTGTTATCATGAAGCTCAGCCCGAATGTCACGGACATTGCCGAGATGGCCAGGGCCGTGGAGGCGGGCGGCGCAGACGCCATTTCCCTGATCAATACGCTGACCGGGATGAAGATTGACATAGACAGGCAGTGTTTTGCCCTGGCAAACCGTACCGGGGGCGTTTCGGGACCGGCCATAAAGCCCATTGCCGTGCGGATGGTTTATCAGGCCGCCCATGCGGTGTCTGTCCCCGTGATCGGTATGGGCGGGATTACCTGCGCATCCGACGCGCTGGAATTCATTCTTGCGGGAGCAAGCGCGGTCAGTATCGGTACGGCAAACTTTTTTAATCCGTATGCGGCGCCGGAGACCATCGAGGGAATCCGCTCGTACATGGAGCAAAAGGGTGTTTCGGATATCCGGGAGCTGATCGGGGCCGTGAGAGACCGCGCATAGAAAGACGGGCGGACGCCAGACACCGAATAGATGCAACAATGTTTTATAACCGCGCGTCCGGTACGATTGCGTGCAATACGGCCGCGGTGCATCCGGCGGGCACGCCGCAACTCCGGAACCGGCTTTTTTCGCCGTTTCCCGAGTCTGATTCTGAACAGTTACGTGCTTTTTAAGAAAGGAAGCGGATCAGTGGAGGCTTATAAAGAGGAATTCATCGGATTTATGATTGACTGCGGCGCGCTGAAGTTCGGGGATTTTGTCACAAAGAGCGGCAGGAATACCCCCTTCTTCATCAACGCCGGCGCATACCGTACCGGTTCACAGCTGAAAAAACTGGGAGAGTTCTATGCCAGGGCAATCCACAGCTCCTTCGGTACCGGCTTTGACGTGGTTTTCGGCCCGGCTTACAAGGGCATTCCTCTGGCTGTTACGGCTTCTATTGCCCTGAACAGCCTGTATGACTGCGAGGTTCGTTACTGTTCCAACCGGAAAGAAGAAAAAGATCACGGCGATAAGGGAATACTGCTCGGCGGTCCGATTCAGGACGGGGACCGCATTCTCATGATCGAGGATGTTACCACATCGGGAAAATCCATCCGGGAAACCATGCCCGTTATTCTTGCCCAGGGCGATGTTTCCGTCTGCGGGCTTTGCGTCTCCGTAGACCGTATGGAACGCGGAACCGGGGAAATCAGCGCGATCCGGGAGATTGAGGAGAGCTTTGGCTTCCCGGTGCGGGCGATTGTCACCATGAAAGATGTAACGGATTTTCTGTACAACCGTCCGTACAAGGGTGAAGTACTGATCGACGATGCACGTATGGAGTCGATCCGCGCCTATTACGCGCAGTATGGCGTGCGGTAAGAGGGAGACATATTTTGCCCGAGGCTGCGTCCTTTGCAGGCGTGGCTGCAGAATTGTCATCCGCGGCCATTAGGTCAAGGTACAAAACTGCGTTTATGGAGGAGGACAGTATGATGGGAGAGAAGCTGTATAAGGTAATGACAGGATCCGGCGCGGCATCCCTGATAGCCGGGATTCTGATGATCGTTGCCGGCCTTTCCGCCGGAGTTGTGGCAATCGTAAGCGGCGCAAAGCTGCTGGCAGCAAAAAACGAGATCACTTTTTAACCGGGAAAGATTATGGGCAGACGAAGAAAACAAGCCGGCGGGATTGATTTCGGAGTCCGGAAGATTTCCGGCTGCGGAATTGTATCAAGCAGCCTGTTCGGCGCTGAGGCGGTCCTGTTTCTGGCCGCTGTGTACGCGGCCTATCTCAGGCGCGGCGAAGCAGGGATCATGCTTGGAGCAGCAGGCTTTCTGGTGCTTGTGATGTCCGCCGCGGGTATGGTGTTCGGAATTTACGGTGCTGCAAGAAGCGGTTACAGGCATACTGCCGACTGGTTTGGCATCGTATCAAATACGGCGGCGCTGGCCGGCATATGCGTCCTGTTTTATCAGGGCACACTGTGATGGAAGACAACGGCATGCGCCGGACGGGAAGCGGGGACTGAGCGCGGCAGGTATCGGGGGCAGAATGGATTATCGTTTATGGATCAGCTGAGGGAACGTAATGAACTGGTATGCGGCAGACTGACTGCCATTCTGGAGGATCCGGAAACCGAAGATCCGGATCTGAGCAGGTACCTTAGGGCATGTTCCGCTGCAGCGCTCTCCGGCCTTATGCCCGGGAAGTCCCCATGTATCGGCCACTGGCTTTCTGAGAGGCAGTGCGGACGTGTCTGGGGCAGGCAGGCGGGGCGGTATCTTGGCATACTCGCGGCCGAGATCGCGCTGGCGCTTGAACTTCCGGCAGGCTGGAGCGGATATGAGCAGCCTGACGAACTGACGGTAGCCGTCCGGGAGCTCTTTGTCGAGATATTCGGCATGCTGAAAGAAGAGATCAATCCGTCTGCTCTGAGGGATACGCTTTATTATTTTTTCCTCGATTATGCGGAAGAGATGATCGAATGGCAGCGTGCCTGCATTTTGCGGGAGGAAATTCTGTGCGGCGGGCCCATGCTGTTTTTGCCGGCACGTCTTCTGAACGAGTGCCCTTCTTGGGAGGGGCATGCCTCTGACAGCAGCATCTACCTGGGAGGCCGGTTTGCACAGCGCTGCAGGGAGGCTTTCCGGAAAAGTATTGAAAAATCCCCCCTGACGGAAAGGGAATC
Source organism: uncultured Clostridia bacterium (assembly GCA_946624325.1). Lineage (GTDB taxonomy): Bacteria > Bacillota > Clostridia > Lachnospirales > Lachnospiraceae > Anthropogastromicrobium. Next base: position 1,912 of record CAMOSC010000028.1, on the reverse strand, counting down.
GGCTGCCTACGGGCTGCTCAGAAACTGGGAGACCAGGGAAGCTTCCGGGAGTGCGGGAGAAAGCAATCGCAGACGCAGGCTTCTCGCGGAGATATTTACCTGGGAAAATAGTGGATGAATCATTGTTTCACGCAGACGGCGTTTCCCGCGGGAACGCCCGGAAAGCCAGCGGGAGGCCGGCGCCTCCCGCGGATACCAACAACCGGTGCAGACGGAAGAAAAAGGAGTGCTTCGCCATGAAGAAAATCGGAATAATCGGCGGCGGACAGCTGGGGAAAATGATGATACTGGACGGAAAACGTCTTGACTATCAGTTCCATATCCTGGATCCGACCTTCCACTGCCCGGCTCACGGCATCAGCGACCGGCACATCGTGGCTGAATTCGATGACATCGAGGCGATCCGCAGGCTTGCTTCCGGTGTGGACATTGTAACCTATGAGTTCGAACACATCAGTGTGGAAGCGCTGCGCGAGGTGGAGCAGATGGGCATCCCCGTCTATCCCACGAGCCGTACGCTTTCCCTGATTCAGGATAAATTTACCCAGAAGCAGTGGCTGAAGGATCACAGGATCCCGGTTCCGGAATTTGTCCGGGCGGATTCGCCGGAGGAAATCAGAAGGGCCGGAAAAAAGCTTGGCTATCCGCTGTTTCTGAAAACCTGTACCGGCGGATATGACGGAAAGGGAAACTGGCTGGTGAACAAAGAGGAGGAGGCCGAGGAAGCGTTCAGGGCTCTCGGAGGAGGCAGGCTTCCCCTGATGGCAGAGGCTTACGTACCCTTCGAACTGGAGGTGTCGGTACTGGCGTGCCGCAGCACGACCGGTGAGATCAAGGTATTCCCGGTCGCGGAGAACCATCATAAAAACAGCATTCTCGATGAAACCTTGGTACCCGCGAGAATCAGCCGGGACAGTACGGCGGAAGCCATGCGGAGGGCTTCGGAATGCGTGGAGGTCTTTGAGGCGGTAGGCATGTTCTGCGTCGAACTGTTTGTCACGGAGGACGGGAAGGTGCTGGTCAATGAACTGGCCCCGCGCCCGCACAATTCCGGCCATTATACGATTGAGGGCTGCGTGACTTCCCAGTATGAGCAGCACGTCCGTGCGATTCTGGGGCTGAAGCTTGGAGATCCGGGGCTTTTGCGGCCGACCGTCATGAAAAACATTATCGGGGACCATGAGGGCTATGCGCATGTGCACGGTCTTTCCAAGGCCTACGAAAATCCGAATGTGAAGGTGCACATTTACGGGAAGGAACAGATCAAGCCCGGACGTAAAATGGGACATATCACAGCATGCTGCGCGACGTTGGAGGAGGCCCTGGAGCAGGTGCGCAGGGCTCATGAGGCAATCTGGTTCTCAGATGATGAAAAGGGGGATACAGAAGAATGAAACCATTGATCGGTATTATCATGGGGAGCGATTCCGACCTGCCCGTTATGGGAAAGGCGGCCGAGATACTGGATAAGCTGGATATTCCGTATGAGCTGACGATTGTATCCGCCCACCGCACGCCCGACCGCATGTATGAATATGCAAGGACCGCTTATCAGAGAGGCCTGAAGGCGATTATTGCCGGAGCGGGCGGCGCAGCCCATCTTCCGGGGATGACCGCAGCCCTGACGGTTCTGCCGGTGATCGGCGTGCCGGTGCAGACAAAGGCGCTGGGCGGCGTGGATTCCCTTTATTCCATCTGCCAGATGCCGCCCGGGATCCCGGTTGCGACTGTGGCTATCAACGGTGCGCTGAATGCGGGGCTTCTGGCTGCAAAGATCCTTGCAGCATCCGATGAGCAGGTGGCGAAGCGCCTTGAAGCGTATGCGGCTTCCCTGGAGCAGAGCGTCCTTGACAAAGCCGGAAAGCTGGAGGCGGAGGGGTACGCGGAGTATCTCGGTGCGATGGAGAAAAAG
>CAMOSC010000027.1 GCA_946624325.1 uncultured Clostridia bacterium | reverse complement strand
CCGCCGCGCAGGAAACAGGTTCTGAGGAAGCTTCAGCAGAGGAAGTATATGATATTGACGGCGCTGCTTCCGAGAGCGATGCCATTGCGGCAAATACCTTTGTCTTCTCGGATGCGGGCATCACCGCTGGCAGCGGAAGTGCCGGGTATGAGATTGACGGAACCGTGCTGAACATTACGGCTGCCGGAAGCTATACCGTTACGGGCAGCTGCGCGGAGGGAAGCGTTGTTGTGGCGAAGGGCGTTTCCGGCGTGACACTGACCCTGAACAATCTTACGCTTTCCGCTTCAGCCACTGCGCCTGTGGTGATTAAGAAAAATGCTTCCGTGAACCTGGTGCTCTCCGGAACCAGTACCCTTTCGGACAATGAGTCCCTGGCCAACGAGGAGAACGAAGACTTTGAAGGCGCTGCCATTAAGGTAAAGAGCGGATCCTCCCTTACTATCAGCGGATCGGGCGTTCTGAATGTGAACGGGACCTGCAAGAACGGCATCAAGGGTGCTGCGACAGCTTCCGTAAACGTGGTATCGGGCACCGTGGTTATCAATTCGGCGAACAATGGCCTTGCCAGCGACGGTTCCGTAAACATCAGCGGCGGAAGCCTTGCGATAACAGCCGGCAATGAGGCTGTCAAGTCTGAGCCGGAGGAGGATGATACGGAATCCGCGGGAACCGTCACGATCAGCGGCGGAAGTATCAGCATCAATTCCACGGACGATGCCGTCTGGGCGGCAAATGCCCTGACTGTCAGCGGTGGAAGCTTTGAGATCAATGCAGGCGACGATGCCTTCCACTGCGAATACACCACCACCATAGGCGCGGAAGGCGCAGAGGGCCCTGTTATTAACGTGGCTGCCTGCAATGAGGGCATTGAGGGAGCCATTGTAAACCTGCTTTCCGGAAGCGCCAGCCTTACCTGCACGGACGACGGGCTGAACGCGGCCAACGCTGATCTGGGAACCTATGCGTTCGCCATCAATGTGAAAGGCGGAACCTGGATAGTCAACGCCGGCGGCGATGCACTGGACAGCAACGGAGACGTCACGATCAGCGGCGGAACGGTGGAACTGTACGGATCCGCCAACGATGGAAATTCAGCCTTGGATTACGACGGAACCTGTACGCTGAGCGGCGGCAGCCTGCTGGCGGTAGGCATGTCCGGCATGGCACAGATGCCCACGGGCTGCCAGAGCCTGGTATTCAACAACGCCTCTGTGCAGGCGGGTACAACGATTGAAATGAAAGATGCTTCCGGCAATACGGTTTATACGGCGGCAGGCCGCAAGCGCGCCAACAGTATTATATTTGCCTCTGCGGGTCTCACGCAAGGCGCTGCCTATACCCTTTATCTGAACGGAACCCAGACCGCGTCCGCGACGGCCGGACAGGCTGGCGCCTTTGGCCCCGGCCAGATGCAGCCGGGAACGCAGCCCACTCAGCCCGGCCAGATACAGCCCGGAACGCAGCCCACGCAGCCGGGTCAGATGCAGCCGGGAACGCAGCCCGGCCAGATGCAGCCGGGAACGCAGCCTGCACAGCCGGGCCAGACGCAGCCGGGAACGCAGCCCGCACAGCCCGGCCAGACTGAGCCCGGAACCCATCCGGTAATACCGGATGAAGGGCAGCAGCCGGATCAGGGCTCCGAACAGTCTTCACAGGAAGAGAACCCGGCACAGGAAGCGCAGCCTTCCGAGCAGGCCGAAATCCTTCTTCCGGCTGTTACGAACCTTCGGGCGGCGGCAGCCGGCATGAACAAAAACCGTATTACCTGGGATGCCGTGGACGGCGCTGACGGATATCTGGTCCTGAGAAACGGCACTCAGATCGGTTATACCACCGGCGCAACCGTTTATACGGATGCCGAAGCCAGTGCGGATGCGTTCAGCTACTACTGGGTAATTCCCTATGATAAGACAGAGAACGGTATAGCGGTGGGAGAGACCGGCGGCTACACCTGGGCCCTTGCCCGTACCCTGGGGCAGGTTCAGAAGGTCAGCACGAAAACAACCGATACGGGTGTGGCGCTCAGCTGGGATGCTGTGGAAGGAGCCAACGGCTATGTCATCCTCTCCAAATCCGGCTCCGCATCAGCCGCATTCAATGCCCCTGTAAAAACGGAAGGGACAAGCTGGGTGGACAGCACGGCAGACGGCGTGCAGTTCTACTGGGTATACGCCACCTATACAAATGCAGAGGGTAAAACCCTCGCGGCAGGGCAGGTATCTCCCTATGCCTGGGCCGTGAAATAAGGCGTAACGGTTCAGGGCAGGCCGGATCAAAGCCTGTTCCTAAACAGTTCCTAAGCTGAAAACACAGATGAAAAAGCTTTTCCATGAAAGGAAAAGGAAGCGCCGATGGCCTTGCGTATATCAGTTTTATATGTTATGATGGATATACAAAGTATATACAGGGAGGCATAAAAATGGAAACACAAGTAATCAAGTGGGGAAACAGCCAGGGTGTCAGGCTTCCGAGACATGTTTTACAGGAATGTATGCTGCAGGTAAATGACCGGGTTCACTTATATACCGAAGGAGGGCGGATTATAATAGAAAAAGTATCTCATAAATCCCTCGAGGAACGGGCAAAGGAATATGGAGGAACACTTGGCCCTTACGAAGAATTTGACTGGGGTGAACCGGAGGGACGCGAAGTATGGTAAATGCATATGTTCAGCAGGGGGACATAATCCGACTGGAAAGCAGTGCAATTCATGCCCTGGTACTGAGCAGAGATTTTTTTAACCGTTCAGGTATGGCAGTTGTATGTCCGATATTCAGTACACTACCCGGCGATGCACTCCACATTCCGGTTTCCGCCGGAAAGTATAAAGGTATCGCTGCTGTCGAACAGATGAAAAGTCTGGATCTCAAAAAAAGAATTTATACTGTGCTGACGCATTTGGACGTACCTCAGATCCAGAATATTTCTGATGCAGCACAGGGGATTTTTGATTACTATCCGTTCGGATAAATATTCTGCGTGACGAAGGCGCCGGCGGCTTACAGCCGTCGGCGCCTTCTTATACGTTTCCTGTGAAAGTCCGGGCTTTCATCCATGGTGGTGCCAGGTGTGCGGGCATGTGGTTTTCCTTAAAATGTTCGGCACGGGACAGCGGAAGGACGGTTACAGACCGAATCCGCAGGCGTATACATTTCCCTCGCTGTCGGTGTAGGGCTCATAGTCGTCGAAGACATCCTCGCAGTGCTTCTCAATGGTTTCCATATTTTTCGGAAGGTGATAGGGCAGCTTTCCGGAGGCGGGGCATCTGCCGAAGATCACATCGAACATAGCCTGCTTGGTTACGCCGAACTGGATGGCGATGCCGTCGGCCGCGGGCTCGAATTCGGCGGGAACCACGGGGTTGTGAACCTCCATCAGCACAATGACGGGCTTGTCCTTCATGGCCTCGCGCATTGCGAGGATATTGTCCAGATCACATTCATTACAGACGCGCTCGGTTTTGCCCTGATAGCTTCTGTCGGCATCCGCCTCGCGGAAATCGCCGCCGGCGATGCTGGGCTTTCTGGCCGCGGCAGCCGTGTAGGGACGGTACTGCAGCGGGATGGGCAGATAACCGTTCCCGCCTTTTTCAAGGTCGCCCGCATCATAGCCCTTGTTGACGGAAAGCGGGCTTTCGGCCCAGACAAAAGCGGCGTCGGCTTCTTCGGGGGAGGAGACTAACGTAAAGTAGCCTTCCGCCTCTTCTGCGCTTATGGGCTGCTCCGTGTGCGCCGGATCCATCATGCGCATAAAATTCTTCTTTGCGGTGATGCTGCGCTCCGGGACATAGACCTTAATGCCGGTCTTTAACGGAAATACAGCGTTATTGTTTTTCAGCACCACCACGGAGCGCTGCTGCGCTGCCAGCCCCTTCTTCCGGAACTCGGCTTTACCGATGACGGCGAGGCTTTCCTCCACATTCAGATAGGGATCCTCAAAGAGGCCGAGGCGGAAAAGGTTTGTCAGGATGCGGACGGCCGATTCGCGGAAGCGCGCGGTCATGGCTTCCTCCCCGTAGCGTTCACAGCCAAGCCTGTATGCCGCACGGATCTGCACCGCATCCACGGGACCGCCGAACTGGTCGACGCCGTTTGTGATGATGAGCAGGTGCCGCTCGGTTTCCGTCAGGGTGTTTACGCCGTAGGCCTTGGAGCCAAAGCTGTCCAGGTCGGGCAGGGGATCGCCCACAATGCCCCAGTCGGTGCAGATGACGCCATCATAGCCCGCTTTTTCACGCAGCAGGTCTTTAATCAGGTATGTGTTGTAGGAGTTGCCGACAGGCTCGCCCTGCCCCCAGGAGATGGTATAGTAGGGCATGGTTGCCGCCGCGCACTTTGTGGGGCCGTCCAGCTGATAGGCTCCCTCGGTGAAGGGACGCATGTGCTCCTTAAAATTGCCTCCCGGGTATACCGCAAACTGACCGAAGGCATAGTGGGCGTCCCTTCCGCCTTCGCCGCTGCCGCCGCCCGGCCAGTGCTTGACCATGGCCAGCACGCTGTCCTTCCCCCAGCCGGGATCCTTTTCGCTTTCCGTTCCTTCCGTGGTCTGCAGGCCGTCGCAGTAGGCTTTGGTGAAGGCGATAGCCTTTTCCACATCGCCGCCGAAGGTATCTTCCATGCGCATCCAGCGCGGCTCCGTGGCTATGTCAATCTGCGGTCCGAGGGCGGTACTGATGCCTAAGGCCCTGTACTCCTTCGCGGCGATGGAGGCAAATTCCCGCACGGTCTCCGGATCCCCGATGGAGGCAAAGCCGATGCCCTCCGGCCATTTGCTCACGCCGTCTCCGCCGTTTTTGAACTCGGCCTTGCTGGAGCTGGCACCGTGCCTGGGATCGGTGGCGATGCTGACGGGGATGCCGAAGGGCTGCGCCTCCGCCAGCGCCTGCAGTTCATTGTTCCAGCGCACGGATGCTTCCGAACTCTCCACGCTTGCCTGCAGAATGTTCCGGATATGCTCGGCGGTGAGCATTTCCTTCTGCTGGTCGGTCAGCTCCCAGGCGGCATGCTTTGCGGGATCGTAGGCTTCCCCGCCATAGGTTCCGGGCATGTGCCGGAAATTCGGGGCCGGTACCATCTGGTGGCCGGAGATGAGCATCAGACCGGCAATCTCATCGGGCGTAAGGCGCTCTGCAAGGTCTTTCGCGCGTTCCTTTGCCGGAAGCCGCCAATCCTCATAGGGGAGAAGCTTACCGGTGCGTGCCAGATCCTTGAAAAAGAATCCGTCCTGCTCGATCAGTCCCACATTTGCGTAGCTCAGCCGCGGGCCGTTTTCCTGCTCTTTTCTCTGAAACTGCATAAATTCCCTCCTCGTAAAGATGTTACTGTTCAGAGCCAGGCGCAAATCCATGCGAAATCATGGATCCAGCCGGCTGAAATCCATGATTTTGCATGGATTTGCATTTGGCGAGCACGCCACAGCTCCAGAAATGGCGTTCTTTGCCATTTCTGGAGTCTGGCTCTGAACAGTAACGTAAAGATTAGAAATACTGTCGCAACGATTATTCCTTATCTGTTATATTAGCATGGAATCGCGTATTTATCCAGTATGTTTTCCGGTCTTTGCGCACAGAGGAGCGGTTGGTCTGACAGAATATGCGGCAGCTGTTCTGAGCCGGACTCCCGAAATGGCGAACAGCATCTGTTGCCGCGCACGGCTATGAACGGATGTAACAGGGAAACGCTGATTCAATCAGCGTTTCATTAGACATTGAAAAAAGTATACGCTTCGGCTATACTGGTTGGTGAGAAAACGCTGATTGAATCAACGTTTCCTCAGATCCCTCCGGAGGATTGCATACCCCTTGTGCACGAGCGGGCGGATTTCCTGAGGAAACTGACGTTTCGCGGAGTCTGCCGCATCGGGCAGGATGGGAGAAGACATATTTTGCGCCGTGACCCTCAGATCAAACTGTAAAACTGCGTTTCGGGAGGAGAAAAACATGGATCGTGCAGCGCTGAGAGAGCATGCCGGAAATTTCCGGAGATCGATTTCCACAAAGATCATGCTGATCATGATTGCCCTGATCCTTCCGTTCAATATCCTGTCGATCATGCTGGGCAACCGTACCATGGAGAGCATTGAGGAGCAGGCGGGGGCGGCGGTTGAGACCGTGCTGAACAATACGGCCTCGGGACTGCTGAACCGCATGCAGAATTCCCAGTTTCTTGTCTACAATATCCGCTATAAAAAGGCGGAGGGACTGACGATGGCGCGGCAGGCGGATGACAGCGCCTATGCAGCCGCAAAAATCCACCTGTATTATGATATCAAAGCCGAGCTGGAGCTGATGGACGCTGCGGACGTGGTATACTTCTTTATGACCGACATCAATGATGTGCTCATCTGGGATGCCCGGAGCATGATGCGCTATCAGGATGAACAGTATATTCGCGAAAACTTCCCCGAAAAGCTGCGGAAAGGCTGGCATGTGAAAGAAATAAACGGATACTCCGCGGCATGCCTGTCCATCCGGCTGAGGAATGTGATTTACGGTGCCTGGATAGACCTGGATGCAATAGCGAACGGCGCCGCTAAGGATATTCCGTATGAGAGTGCCCGTGTGACCGTCTCGGAAGATAGACCGGAGCCGGAAAAGGGAAGGCTGACGGTTTCAAAGCAGGTCGGTGCTTCCTCCGTCTGGCTGAATGCTTCGGTGGACCGGCGTGAGATCGTAGGGAATATCAGCGGGCTCCACACCGTGCTCCGTTACGGAAGCTTTGCCGCGCTGATCCTGATCCCCGCGCTTTACCTGCTGATCCAGTACCTGCTGCTGAGCCCCCTGCGCAGGCTTGTCCGGGGCCAGAAACATGTGCAGGAGGGCGATCTGGATTACCGGATCAGCGAACGGAGCAGCTCCATTGAATATAACCACGTATTTGAATCCTTCAATGAGATGGTCTCTACAATCCAGAACCTTAAGATAGAAAACTATGAACAGGAACTGAACAGACAACAGCTGGAGCTTGCAAACCAGTCGCTGGAACTGGAGCGAAAGCAGCTGGAGTTGGACAACCGCTCCCTGGAGCTGAAAAACCTCCGTCTCCAGATCCATCCGCATTTCCTGCTGAATACCTTTAACCTGATTTATACCCTGGCAAAGCGCGGGAAATCCGAAGAAATCCAGAAGGCCATCGTTTTCCTCTCCGATTATTTCCGCTACCTGTTCCGCTCGGAGAACCACCTGGAGCTCTTCGGCAAGGAGCAGCATATTGTGGAGTCCTATCTGGAAATTGCCGCACTTCGGTATCCGGGCCGCATTGACGCGGAATATGAGTATGATCCCGAGCTGGCCTATGTGCGCGTTCCGCCGCTGCTGCTGCAGAATTTCGTGGAAAACATCGTGAAATACGCGGCGGACCAGGAGCGGGTGACGCATATCTCCATCGTGGGGCAGTATGAGGACGGCCTGGCAACGTTTATGATTATGGACGACGGCCCGGGCATGCCGGAGGAGAAGATCCGCGAGCTCTATGAGACCATGCGGCAGAAGACGGATCCGGGAATGCATATCGGGTATTACAATTCGTATCACCGCCTGAAATATTTCTACGGAGATGAGGCGGAGCTTGAGGTCTCTTCGGATCCCGGGGAGGGAACCTGCGTGACCATACGCTTCCCCTACAATCTTGAGAGCAGTGGGGATACCGGGCAGGTCCCGGGTCCCGCGAAGCTGTGAATGAGAACAGGGGGAATTTTTCAGGCCGGCTGCGGGATTCCGCGGGCTCCGGCCCGTGCCCCGCGAAGCCCTGAGAGGACGGGGCGGGAGTGCTCTTATCTTCAGCGCAGAGAACTCTGTGAAGACTGTCCATACGGCATCCTGTAAAAAAGGATGGCTGACGGAAATAACGGATGACGGATATGATGGGTAAAGGAAATGAATCTGCTGATTATCAATGACGAACAGCTTACCGCGGATACGCTGCGGGAGGATATCGACTGGCAGGCCTGCGGTATTGCGGAGGTTTACGCGGTCTACAGCGCCAAAAACGCCAAAGCCTGCATGCGTGAGCGGAAAGTGGATATCCTGCTGTGCGATATAGAGATGCCGGAGGAAAACGGGCTGGAGCTGCTGCGCTGGGTACGGGAAAACGCGGAGGACAGCGAGTGCGTCTTTCTGACCTGTCACGCAAGCTTTGACTACGCCCGGGAGGCCATCCGGCTGGGCTGCCAGGATTATGTGCTGATGCCCGCGCCGTATGAGGATATAGCGGCGGCGGTATCGGCGGCGGCTGCGCGCCTTAAGAAGCGCAGGGAGCAGACCGCATTCCGGGAATACGGGGAATTTGCGCTGCGGCAGAGCCTGAAGGGCGAAAGGGAGGAGCGGGATGATGCGCCGGATCCCGGCGATGGAGCGAACCGGCCCGAGGTGCTCGCGGAGCAGGTTGAGGAAACGATTCTTGAGAACCTGCGCAGCAGTGAGCTGAATGTGGATTCCCTGGCCGCCCGCATGCATTTCCATCCGGTGTATTTAAACCGCCTTTTCAAGAAGGAAAAGGGAATCTCCATCGGGCAGTTTATCATCAACGAACGCATGAAGCTGGCGGGAAGTATTCTTGAGACGGGGACACTGAGCGCCCAGGAGACGGCGGAGCATGTCGGGTACAACCATTATACGAATTTTTATAATATGTTCAAAAAGTATTACGGCATGACGCCGGCACAGTACCAGGAGGCACGCCGGCGCTGATCGCCGCGTACTCCGGCTGGCGTTTATTTCCGGCCGTGCCGGGCCGGAAACTGTACCCGGACGCGGCGGCGAAGTTTGAAATCGTAAGCACGCTGGTTTCAAATCGAAATTGTTTTTGTTTCCGATATCTCCTACAATACATACAACAGGAAACAACCGGGTGCCAGTCATTTAAAAAAGTCGCGGGAAAAAGGGCACCGGCCCCGCGCAGAAGGAGATATCATGAAAAAGAGAGTATTGGCAGCTGTTCTCGGCTCCGCCCTTGCGGTTACCTCCCTTTCCGCCTTAGCGGTTCAGGCCGATGAGATTACGGAGATTATCTGGCAGTGGCCGTCCGTGGGAAGCACGGGAGAGGGCTTTCAGGCGGTTGAGGACGCGCTCAACGCCATGATGGAGCCGGAGATCGGCGTTCATGTGACGCTGAACCCCGTAACCTTCAGCGACCTTGCCAACGACACGGTGCTGACCGTTTCCAGCGGCGAGCAGTACGACCTGGTGCTTTCCGTGGGAACCGGCGTGGGCCCGCTTGTGAGCAGCGGACTGATCGAGCCCCTGGACGATTACATTGACAACGAGGGAAAAGATATTAAGGAAATCTGCGGTTCAGCTCTTTCCGGCGGCTACTATGACGGCGTGCTTTACGGCTTGCCGAACGCTTACATCCAGGGAGAATCCTACGGCTATGTCGCCCGTACGGCCATTCTTGAGAAATACGGGATCGAGATTGACGAGGACCGCCTGTATACGATGGATGAGTTCACCGAGATTTTCCAGACCGTCAAGGACGGCGAAGGAGAGAATTTCTTCTGCCTGATTCCGGAGCCCACCAACGAGGATCCGCTTTCAAGGGATGCCTTCGAGTATGATAAGCTCGGCGCCACATCCGCCTCCGGCTTCCTGATGCTCAACAAAGACTTTACCAACATGACCATCGAGAACGTCTATGAGACAGAGGATTACGCCGCTTATGCGCAGCTGATGTACGACTGGGCGCAGAAGGGCTTCATCTCCCGCGATGCCGCCACCAACACAGAGGACCGCAACAATCTCGTGATGAGCGGCAACTATCTCGGCTACTTCGCATGGAGCACGCCGAACGCCGAGCCAAATATGGAGGCGACTGTGGGCGAGGATATCACCACCATTAAGGTGATCGACGCTTACACTGCCGGCGACCGTTTCCAGAACATCCTCTGGAGTGTTCCGATCACCTCCGCAAACCCCGCGAAGGCTGTTGAGGCACTGAACTATATCTACGCGCACAAGGAAGCCGCATGGCTGCTGCAGTACGGCATTGAGGGCGAGGAGTACGAGGTTACCGAAGAGACCGAGGACGGAACCATGATCGCTTACCTCTCCGACAACCCCGCAACCCTTCCGTACTTCCAGCCCTTCGGCGTATACGGCAACCGTCTTGAGTGGCCGCTCATTGCGCCGACACCGATTGACATGAATAAACGACTGCGCGAGTTCTCGGACAATATCCCGGATTCCAGAAAGTCCCCGGCGCTCGGCTACTGCTTCATTACCGATCCTGTTGCAACCGAGTATGCCGCAGTGCAGACCGTAATTTCCCAGTACATTCCCAGCATCAACTGCGGAACCATCGATCCGGAGACGAACCTGCCCGAATTTATTGAGGCCCTGAAGGCTGCCGGCATTGACACCGTCATCGCCGAGAATCAGAGGCAGCTGGACGAGTGGGCTGCCGCTCAGGAATAACAGACTGAGCAGCCTCCCGGAGCGTTTAGCGTGAACGCATCCGTTAATAGTATTCACGATATCCGCGTACGGTTCCTGAGGAACATCATGACACTGTAAGATATGACAGGCGCATTTGTTCAATGCGTTTACGGTAAACAGCGGAGGGCGGGGCGGAATTCATCCGCTCCGCCTTCCTGTTTCGAGAAGCAGAGGGCCGGATGGTCTTTCCGCCCATCCGATGCAGAGAAAGGCTGGTTCATATGGCAAAGACAGCAGCGGCGGGAATCCGTCCGGCGAAAAGGAAAATCCGCTGGAGAAGGATCCTGCCTTTCTATATTATGGCACTGCCGGGCTTTATATACATGCTGATCAATAACTATATACCGATGTTCGGCATCGTTATCGCCTTCAAAAAGCTCAATTTCAGGGAGGGCATCTGGGGCAGCCCCTGGGCGGGACTGGATAATTTCAGATTCCTCTTCGCCTCCAATGACGCCTGGGTCATTACGCGGAATACCATCCTGTATAACGTGGCCTTCTTCATCTGCGGGACAATCGTCGCCGTTTCCCTGGCCATCCTCATCAACGAAATACAGGCCAGGTTTTTCAAAAAGGCCTACCAGAGCCTGATCCTGCTTCCCTACCTGATGAGCTGGGTTATTGTCAGCTACCTCGCCTATGCCTTCCTGTCGGCGGAGACCGGCATGTTCAACAAGGGAATCATAGAACCGCTCGGGGGACAGGGGATCAACTGGTACCAGGAAAAAAAGTACTGGCCCTTCATTCTGGTCTTTGTGAATATCTGGAAGGGCGTCGGCTACAGCATGATCATCTTCCTCTCCAGCATTGTGGGAATCAGCCAGGATTACTATGAGGCTGCCCGGATCGACGGGGCCGGGAAGTGGAAACAGATCACAAAAATCACGCTCCCGCTGCTCAGGCCCACGGTGATTACGCTTTTCATCCTGAGCGTCGGCCAGGTATTCCGTTCGGATTTCGGCCTTTTCTACCAGATGCCCCGCAACAGCGGAACGCTCTATTCCGTTACCAGGACCCTGGACGTATATATTTACCAGGCCCTGATGAAAAACAACAATTACGCCATGTCCAGCGCGGCAAGCGTCTACCAGTCGGTGGTGGGCTTTGTCCTGATTGTCCTGGCAAACCAGGTGGTCAGGAAATATGAGTCCGGCAGTTCCCTGTTCTAGGAGGTGCGTCATGAAATCGAGAGAATTTTATGTGACCCAGACCATTGCCCATGTTGTCTGCGGCCTGTTTGCCCTCTTCGCTCTGCTGCCCTTTGTCCTGCTGATCGTGGCTTCCTTTACCGAAAACAGCTGGGCAAACGCCAACGGCTACGCCTTCTTCCCCGGTGCCTGGAGCCTGGACGCCTACCGCTACATAGCTGTGCAGTGGGGAACCATCGGCCGCGCCTACCTGATGACGGTCGTGGTGACGGCAGTCGGGACTACCTTAAGCATTCTGATGACCACGCTGTTTGCCTACGCCATCAGCCAGCGGGACGTGCCCGGCATGAAGATTCTCAGCTTTATGATGGTCTTTACCATGCTTTTCAACGGCGGCCTCGTGGCGACCTATTATAGCTATGTGAACTTTTTCCATATCCGCAATACCGTCTGGGCACTGGTGGTGCCGAACCTCCTGATGGGCGCCTTCAGTGTGATCCTGGTGCGGAATTATTTCACCAACAGCATTCCCTACAGTCTGATCGAGGCGGCGAGGCTGGACGGCGCGAGCGAGTTCGGCATTTTCGGACGGGTCGTCATGCCGCTCAGCATTCCCATCGTGGCCACCATCGGCCTGATGACCGGGCTGGCCTACTGGAACAACTGGGAAAACGGTATGTACTACCTCACGGAGCGCGGCGGCGGGAACCTTTACACCATCCAGATCGTTCTGAACAATATCAATGAAAATATTCAGGCCCTGCAGACCTCCGCCTCCGTAACCGGAAACATGAACATCAAGATGCCCAGCACCACTGTGCGTATGGCCATCGCCACCATCGGCATCCTGCCGATCCTGATCATCTATCCGTTCTTCCAGCGGTACTTTGTCAAGGGCATAACGCTGGGCGGCGTGAAGGAATAGCTGCTGCGGCCGGGCTTTGGGGCGGCAGCCGGGAAAACATGCAGGCCTGAGCATCAGGGTATTCTGCAAACGGTCCGCCCCTGGCGCAGCCATTCAGTCAAAGCAGATACTGTATTTTGGGAAACTGTTCAATTACCATTTGGAGAGGAGAAAAAAATGCGCTACAACAGCATTCGTCCGGGCCAGGTATGGCTGGACACCAACGGCAACCGTATCCAGGCCCACGGGGGTTCCCTGATGTTTATCGACGGCGTCTATTACTGGTACGGCGAGAACAAGGAAAAGACCACAGGCGACAACGATATCTGGCACTGGGGCGTGCGCTGCTATACCTCCACGGATCTCTACAACTGGGAGGACAAGGGGCTGATTATTCCGCCGGAGCCCGAGAATCCGGAGTCGTCCCTGCATCCGTCGGCATGCATGGACCGCCCGCACATCATCTACAACCGCGACACGAAAAAGTATGTGTGCTGGCTGAAGATCATGAACAAGGACAACACGCAGACGGAAACCGTGCTGACCGCGGATAACATCCTGGGACCCTACACAAAGGTGCGGGAAGGCCTGAGGCCGCTCAACATGAGCGCCGGAGATTTTGATCTGGCCGTGGCTGAGGACGGAAAGGCCTACTATTACTTTGAGCGCGTACACAGCGAGACCATCTGCGCGGACCTGACGCCGGATTATACCGACGTGACAGGGTATTACAGCACGCATTTTCCGCATCCCTATCCGCCCTATGTGCGTGAGGCGACGGCGCATTTCCTGCGCAATCACAAGCACTATCTGGTAACCTCCGGAACCACCGGCTATCTGCCGAACCCCTCCGAGGTGGCCATTGCGGATACCTGGCACGGACCCTACACCGTTCAGGGCGACCCGCACGTAAACGACCCGAGCCGTACCTCCTTCCATTCCCAGATTTCTTCTGTGTTCAAGGTGCCGGGCAAAAAGGATCTTTACATTGCCTGTGCGGACCGGTGGCTCCCGAGGCTGATGCATATGGAATACGAGAAATATGCGGCGACCTTTGAAAAAATCTTCAGCGGCACATGGCGCGAGGAAGAGATGAATCCCCACGAGGACCGCGGCGACGGGCTCAATACCGTGGAGATGAACAATACTTCCATCGCGGATTATGTGTGGCTGCCCATCCGCTTCGACGGGGAACGCGCGTATATCGAATGGCTGGACGAGTGGCGCATCGAGGATTTTGAGTAAGCCTCGGGCCTGTGTACAAGTATTTCTTGAATAAATGGGATAATTATGGTATAATAAAAGCCCATGAAAGGAGACAAATTTAGCCCCCGGCTGAACTTTTGTCAGGCGTGGCTGTAAAATAGTCATCCGTGGCCATCAGATCATGGTATAAAACTTCGTTTAGGGAGGAGATGCTTATGCCACAGATTATTCCGATAAAAGATTTGAAAGATACTGCCAGCATTTCAGAGCTCTGTCACAGAACGGATGAGCCGATTTTTATTACAAAGAACGGCTATGGGGATATGGTGCTGATGAGTATGGAGCTTTTCGAAACAAACCGCAGAAAATGGGAAATGTATAATGACATTGATCTTTCGGAGGAACAGATTCAAGCCGGCAAGACATTAGATGCAAGGAGAGCCCTTAGGTCTGTGAGGGAGAAATATGGCATATAATCTGATTGTCACTGAGCGGGCAGATGAACTCATCGAAAATCTTGCAGGATATCTGATGGAAAAACTCCGGAATCCGGACGCTGCTTTACATTTCCTGGATGAATTGGATTCCCTTTACGATCGCCTGGAGATGAACCCTTTTCAATACTCCGAAAGCCGGGATCCGTACCTGGCCCGCAGAGGATACAGGGAAGCCGTCTTCCAGGGGATGTCATACCGCGTGGTTTTTCGGGTTGAAGAGCATACGGTTTATATTGCAGGTGTTTATCATAATCTTGAGAATTATGGGAAAAAGGTTGAGAAATAGAATACAGCAGGAGGAAGAATATGCAGAAATTACTCTGGAACACCGGATGGACCTTCTGGAAGGAATCCAACGCCTTCAGCCTGTTCCAGGCAATCCCTGCGGATGCGCGGACCGTGGATTTGCCGCATGACGCCATGTTCCTTGAAAAGCAGGACGAAAACTGCATCAGCGAGGGAAAGCAGGGCTTTTTGCCCGGCGGCACCTATAAGTATTATAAAGAGTACTTTGCGCCGGCGGAGGATGCGGACAGGGTGACAAAGCTTCTTTTTGAAGGCGCCTCTACCGTTGCGGCAATATTTGTAAATGACTCCTGCGCATATACGAACGTCTATCCGTTTACGGAATTCTACGTGGATATCACCCCGTACCTGCATTTCGGCTCCACAAACCGCATCCTGGCAGTAACTACCGTGATGGAGCTCTCCAGTCGTTTCTACGCCGGAGGCGGGCTCTTCAGGGATGTGTTCATCATTAAGGAGCCGCTTGCGGGCTTTGTGCCGGAGGAGCTGCGGGTGACGACGCGCAGCATCCGCAGGAATGAGGCTGCCGGGGGATGCGCCGCGGCACAGGAAAACTTCGGAGATCTTTCGGCGCAGGGTGGCAATTCTGAAAAAGACGCCGCGTCCGGGGGAGAGGCCGCCGGCGGATCAATGCCTGAAAAGTCTGCAGCCTCCGAAACGGCAGAAGATGCCATTCAGGCGCAGACAGCCTGCTGCGGGGACGCCGCAGACGCCTCCGTCAGCGTTCGCGTACTCATTCAAAACCGCCTGCGTACCGGTTTTAAGGGCTTTTACCGCATCCGCATCGCGGACCGTCGGGGCAATGCGCTGTTCTCCGGGGAATACCGTCTGCATCTGGCGGCGGAATCCGAGCTGGAGGTGGAAAAGCAGCTATTCCTTGCAGGCATTATTCCGTGGGATGAAGATCATCCGGAGCTCTACAATGTTTCCGTGAGCCTTTCGGATGAAGCCGGAAATCCCGTGGACTGCGACGACACCCTCACAGGCTTCCGCGTGATCGAGCTGGACGGACAGCACGGCCTGCGCGTGAACGGCAGGGAGGTTAAGCTTCTGGGCGGCTGCGTGCACGCGGACCAGGGCATCCTCGGCGGCGCCACCTACTTAAGCAATGAGTACAGGCGCATGCAGGTGCACAAAAAGAACGGCTTCAACGCCGTCCGCTGCGCCCACAATCCCGCTTCCAAAGCGCTGCTGCGCGCCTGTGACGAGCTGGGCATCTATGTGCTGGACGAGAGCACGGATATCTGGGGCAAGATGAAGAATCCCCAGGATTATTCTCTCTTCTTCGAGCGCGATATCGAGTATGTGGTGGAAACCATGGTGCGGGTGGACTACAACCATCCGAGCGTCCTCCTGTACTCCACCGGCAATGAAATCATGGATATCGCCACGGACAAGGGCTATGAGCTGACACTGAAGTTTACGAACCTCCTGCACAGACTGGACGGAACCCGCTTTGTCACGAACGCGGTCAATGCCCTCCTTGTCACCGGCCCCCTGCTGGCGGAGCAGGACAGAAAGATCAACAGCGGCCTTCTCGACACCGACAGCCGCATCGACGTCAATTCCTTCATGGCCGGAGGCTTTGAGGGAATCGGGAAGATCATACTCATTCCCCCGGTGGATGAGATGCTGGAATATGTTGACGGCGCGGTGGATATCAGCGGCTACAACTACATGCTCGCCCGCTATGAGCAGGACGCGGTAAAATATCCGAACCGCATCATCCTCGGCACGGAGACCCACTCCAAGCGCATTCCCGAGCACTATGCCGCCATGCGGAAGCACAAAAACATCATCGGCGATTTCATCTGGTGCAGCTACACCTATCTCGGAGAAAACGGCGGCAGGGAGAACTTCCCCTACCTCATGAACGAGAGCTCCGATTTCACGGTGATCGGCGACGTGAAGCCCGGCTGGTACTACCGTGCCGTTACCACGGGCCTTCGGAAGGAACCGTACATTGCCGTCCGCACCCCTGAAAAGAGCCGGACACCGATGAATACCGGCGCCTGGGTTCTGACCGATGCGCAGGAGTGCTGGGATTATCCGGGCCATGAAGGGGAGGCGTGCGATGTGGAGGTATACTCCTCCGGCGAGCGTACGGAGCTTTTCCTGAACGGCAGGAGCCTTGGAGAGGGCACCCCCGATCCGGCCCAGGTCTGCCGTTATACCTGGCGCATCCCGTATGAGGCGGGTGAACTGAAGGCCGTATCTTTCCGTGCGGGAGAACCGGACGCGGAATATGTGCTGCATACGAAAGGAAGCGCCTGTGCGATAGACCTGCAGGCCGAGGAGAACCCCTTTGCCGAAGGCGACGGCCTGAAGTATGTCAATATCACGCTGCGCAATGCCGCGGGCGAAGCCGTGCGCGCAGAAGCACAGCTCACCGTTTCCCTCGAGGGCGGAGCATACCGCCTGCTTGCCTTCGGCGGACAGGATACCGCCCATAACGGCGGATTCATCAGCCCTGTGGCGGATATCCATGACGGAAGGGCCCTCATCATCCTGAAAAAATGCGGAGAGGGGAGCACCGGACTGAAGGTAACAGGCGCCGGGCTGATGGAGGCGGAACTGACACTCTAACCTGCTCACGGAGTCTGTTTCGAAGGAATGAGACTCCGGAAATGGGAAAAGCAGCCGTTTCCGGAATTGCAGCCTGCCCGCCCGATGCAGATAAGCGTTCTTAAAGAACGCTGTTTACCGGATTTTCTCCTTCGCCAACGAAAGCGCTGAGGCAGGGAAATGCCTGGAGGCGCCTGTGGAGGAGCGCAAAGAATTTCTTAATGCGCGGAAAACCGCGTTATGGGGCAAAAAGTCAACTGTTTGAGCGAGAGCGAGTTTTGACTTTTTGCCCCATGCTTTTAGCGGCTTTTCTGCACATTTAGAAATTCTCAGCGAGGGAACCGAAGCCGGAAGGCATTTCCCTGCCGCAGCGCGGGCGGGTCGCGAAAATGAAGAACGGTTCAAAAAAGGAAAGGGCAGCTGCATTCCGCAGCTGCCCCTCCGGCTTATAAATGATATCTGTTCAGAGCCGGCTGATTATTCGGTTACTTCCACATCGCCTTCGCCGTTATCCGCATCCGCACTCTCCGGTGCCGCCTGGTTCACGGTGATGTTCGCGCCGGTCAGCTCCACCTTGCGGTTCACCTTCGCGTCGTAGGTGTTGCTGCGCATGATCTCGGTGAAATCCACACCGGTCGCCTCGGACATGGTGTCGAATACCTGCTTCATGACAATCGGCATATTGCCGGAAATCTGGGAAGCGCCATTCGCGCCGTCCGCGGTTCCGTAGATGTTGATCTTGTCGATCTGGGACAGGGGCTTCGCAATTTCCGCGGCCATCTGGGGCATGATTTTGATCATCATTTCCGCCATGGCGGCGCCGTTGTACTTGCGGTACGCCTCCGCCTTCTTTTCCATGGCCTCTGCCTCCGCGAGGCCCTTCGCACGGATGCTCTCAGCCTCCGCCTTACCTCTCGCGGCTATACCGGCAGCCTCGGCGTCGTATTTCGCCTTGATACCGGCGGCTTCCTGCTCCGCGGCATACTTCGCGGCGTCCGCCTGCGCGCGCTGCGCTTCGGCCTGTTTTTCCTTCTCGTACTTTGCCGCCTCGGCGTTTTTCTGGCGCTGGACCAGCTCCGCCTCCGCGGCCTTTTCCATGCGGTACTTATCGGCATCCGCCTGCTTTTCCACTTCCGCGGCAAGCTTCTGCTGTCTGACGATAACTTCCTTCTGGCGCAGCTCCGCCTCACGCTCCGTCTTGGCGATCTGGGCGTTCACGGTGGCCGTCTGGATGGTTTTCTGCTGCTCCTGCTGCTGAATCTCATACGCGGCGTCCGCGATAGCCTTTGAGGTATCGGACTGGCGCTTCAGCTCGGCCTGCTTGATGGCCAGGGCGTTGTTCTTCTCGGCGATTTCCGTCTGTGCTGCGACTCTTGCGTCGTTTGCGGCCTTGTCGGCTTCCGCCTGGGCGATGGCGACGTCCCTGTCCGCCTGGGCCTTGGCGATGGCGGCATCCTTCTTGATTCTGGAGGTGTTGTCCATACCGAGGTCGCTGATCAGGCCCTTTTCATCGGTGACATTCTGGATGTTGCAGGAAAGAATCTCGATACCCAATTTCTCCATATCCTTGGAGGCCTTGGCCATCACCTGATCCGAGAAGGAATCACGGTCGGTGTTGATGGTTTTAAGGGCCAGGGTACCGATGATCTCACGCATGTTGCCCTGAAGGGAATCCTGCAGGTCCATGGTGATCTGCTGCGGGTTCTTGTTCAGGAAGTTCTTTGCCGCCAGCTGGATGGCCGAGTCGTTCTGGCCGATGCGGACCTTCGCGACGGCGTCCACGTTGACATTGATGAAATCGTTGGTGGGGACGGACTGCTCGGTTTTGATATCCACG
>CAMOSC010000026.1 GCA_946624325.1 uncultured Clostridia bacterium | reverse complement strand
AGAATCGGCTCCACATGCTCGATGTCCGTCTTGGCAACCTTCAGGAAGCTGTCCGAGCCGGTCAGCCGGTAATACAGGCAGGCAGAGGTAAACAGGTGACCCATGTTGTATACCTCAAAATCGTTGATATCCCCCTGCCTGGTTACCCCGTTTCCGCGCTTTTCCCCGATAATCTGCTTTGTGGAAAGATACCCGTCCGGCTGCTGGGCCCTGGAAAAGAGCGCAATATATTCCTCCAGGCGCGCAAGCAGCCTGTCGTTTCCGGTACGCACCGCCGTGTAAACCGCGGCCTCCATCCATTTATAGAAATCTCCGTCGCCGAAGACCGTCCCGTCAAACTCTCCTTCGGCTTCCCCGGCCGCGATCTTAAAGTTCTCAAGCACATGGCTGATATCCGCACGCTCAAACATATTCTGCAGGTGCCCTACCGTTGTGCCGGCGCAGACGTCAAAGCGCTCTTTGTAAAAGCCGCCCGTCCAGCTGACATCCGCGTAAGGGAGTCCCGAAACACGGGCACAGGGTGATTTGTGTGTTTCCGCAATCATTCGAAATGAAATCCTTTCCGCTCAAGAGCTTTTCTTAACGCCTGCGCGCCGAAACGGGGACTGGAGAGCGTCTGCTTTCCGGTAGCCTTTGTCAGATCCTCCTCGACATATGCCATGGAGCCCTGTGCCAGCACGATCACATCCACGTCATCCCTGATCTTTTCAGCGGCTGCCAGCAGCAGTTTCCTGAACTGGTCCTGATCCAGGCCAAACGCGCCGTCGATCAGCCCGTCAACCAGTTCGACATGGGTACCCAGCTCTCTCGCAACCCTTTTTATGGTGTTCTTGGTCGGCTCAAGGGTTGTGGCAAGTGTTGCCAGCACACCTACCCGCTTTCCGAGCCGGACCGCCTCCCTGCACATTTCCTCATCAATCCGAACCACAGGCACGCCCAGATACGCTGCTGCGGGCTGGAAGGCATCAGCCACTTCCCCGACGGAGGAACAGATATTCAAAATTGCGTCAGCTCCCTGCAGAACTGCCTCCGTATACATGCGCATCAGCCTTGCGGCGGGCGCTGCCGTGACATAGCCGGCCTCACGCACTTCAGCGAGTATGGACGGGTCCTGCATGCTGATCAGCTCGGCTTCTTCTCCGAGATTCTTTCTGACCTCCCGCTCAAGCAGTTCTATCAGTTCCGGCGTGGTGCTTGTGTAACAAAGTGCTGCTTTCATGTTCTTTCCTCCTGAAAACATAATGTTGTGCCGCCCGTTCGGGGGGTAGATACAGATCCGTATTTTCTTCCGGGATTGTCATCCGGCGGGCATGTCTGATTCCGAAGACAGCATCTAACCGTCATTTCCGGAATCAGGCAACCACCGGAAGCCTCAGGACGGCGGTTGTCACTGTCTCCCCGTTCTCCTGCCTGCTCTCATAGTGCAGCGTACAGGGTTTCCCGTAATATAGGCTCGCGCGCTGGATCACATTCCATATCCCGTAATGTCTTCCCGTTCCGGCTATTGTTCCGTTGTTGAGCTTTTCAAGGGTTTCCTCCGGAATTCCGATTCCGTTGTCCTGAATCTCTATCACAATGTTTCCGCCCTGTTCATGAACCCGGATCCGGATCGTGCCGCATTTATCTCTGCGCTTGAGGATACCGTGCACCAGGGCATTCTCCACTAACGGCTGCAATGTCAGCTTCGGAAGCACGAAGGTGTCATAAATCGGATCCATATCACAGATCAGCGATATTTCCGTGCCGAAGCGCATTTTCTGTATATAGACAAAGTTTTCGGCAATAGCCAGTTCCTCTTTCAGATAGATGTTCTCATTTCCTTTATTCAGGCTCAGACGGTAAAAAGAAGAGAGTGCCGTAATGACCCTGGATACATCCTCCGTCTGTCCGTCCTCGGCAAGCCAGTTGATCATCGACAGGGTATTGTAAAGAAAATGCGGGTTAATCTGTTCATAAAGGGCTTTGAGTTCGGTTTCCCGGATCTGGTTGCCGAGTCTGTACTGTTCCTTCATCAGATCTTCCAGACGGTTGATCATGGTATTATAGGAAAGAATCAGCTCATCGATCTCGTCCCCGTGCGTCCCCTCCGGCATGGTTTCGGGAAGCGTGGACAGCGGTTTTCCGACGCCTGCCATGTGGCGGCTGAGCTGGGTGATGCGCCATAAAAAGCGCGTAAAAATCAGATAATAAAATACCAGGCCCGTCAGGAGGATCAGAATCAGCATCAGCAGATATCCGGCGCTTCTCTCCTGCAGCATATCCCAGATGGTAACATACGGCTCCAAATAGACCAGAAACCACCCGGTAGGGCTGATGACATCGGTAAAAAGCAGCCAGTCGGAGCCATCTTTCCGGATAACCTTTCCGTCTTCCTTTTTTGAAGATGTCAGTTCCTCCAGGGAGAGCTTTGGAATGCTTTCCCGGCTGTTTGCGATCAGATCCCCGCTCTGATTCACGATATACGCACCGGAATTCTCGGAATTTCCCAGATATTCGGTCAGCAGCGATTTGTTCATGATGAACAGGATAATGCCGGCCGTCACATTGTAATTGCGCATCTCACGGATGGCCTTCGCATAGCCCAGCTGCCGGCTGTTGCCCATATATATGCCCGGAATCAGGACGCTGTTCGGGTAGCTGTTATCCACATAGTCGAACCAGGCTTCCGCCCTTGCATCCTCAAGGCGCCTTGTCTGGGCGTTTTCCCCGATATAGATCGCATCATTATTCAGATACAGATAGATATCATCCACCTCGGGCCTTCCGGAACTGGTGCTGAGCAGTTTGCGCAAAAACAGCATATCCCTGACCTGATCCTGCACGGGAACCAAGGTATTGTCCTTCTCCAGAATCTTGTGAAAGTCCTCATTGGCCAGGATGGAATTGATCATCTCATTGACATTGCTCACATAGTAATCGATCAGCTGCTTTGTCTGCACAAAGGATGATTTAGCGGCATAATGTACCGTTTCCCCATAGGAACCGTAGGAGGACCTGATGAAAAAACCCGAAAGTACCAGAATCGGGATGACCACCAACACCGCATACCAGACCATGAGGCGTCTCTGCAGGGATCCGGGCAGACGGCTCTTCATAATGTACCCTCCGTCTTGTAGTGGCTGGGCGAAACGCCGTAATACTTCGTAAAGCTTTTCGTGAAATAGCTCTGATCGGAAAAGCCCACGGCATAGGCGACCTCCGTCACCTTCAGGTCTGTGTAGAGCAGCAGGTCCGCCGCCTTTTTCATGCGCTGGTCAATAATATAGCTTTTGACCGTGGTCCCCGTTTTCTCCTTAAAATACATGCAGAGATAGGTCACGGACATGAAGTATTTCCGGCTGATCTCCGTCAGTGAAAGATCCGCGTCCGCAATATGGTTGTCGATATAATTCAGGATCTGGTCAATCTGCCCGCCCTGTTCCCGTCCGTTCTGCTTCGGGAAGCTGGCGGCCAGCAGTTCCATGAGAAACTCGTGCAGGCCGTTTAAATCGGATATCTGATAGAAGAGCTCCCAGAGATAAAACTCCGAGCCTCCGTGATCTTCATTTTCCTGTCTGTTTTCGAATACATCCAGCGCCAGGCGGAAATAATGGTTTTTGACGTTCCGCACCAGGGTCCCGTCATTGGCCTGAAGCTGCTGCTTCAGGTTTTCCAGAAAGCTGACACAGGCAGGAAAATTCCCGGAACGAACCGAATAGCGAAAGCTCTCCAGCGATTCCTCCGTCAGCTCCATGCTCTGTTCGGTCCCCGCCGAAAAATACAGAATCGGTTCCGCATGGAAAAACAGGCGTTCCATGGTAACGGCCGCGTTGACATAGGAATCGGCGATGCTCTCATGCCCTCTGCCGACAGACCCGACGGCAATACGCCATCCGGCACTCTTCCCTTTCCCGGGTTTCAGGTAAGCCGGCCTCCTGTGCCGGAGAATCCCGGCTAATTCACCGGTTTCTTTTATAATCCTGGACTCCGAGCCCGCAAAAATGAGGACTGCCGCATCCTGACGGATGCCGGCACAGACCGCATTCATTTCCATCTGCTCAAGAAAATCCCAGACGCTCTCAGCCTGAAGGCCTTTTGTCTCCAGCTCTTCAGAGGTACTGGCGCGTGCGAGAACCACCGCATAGCATTCCGAATCCGAAAATTCGGGATTCAGAAAATGGATCTCGCGCTCCTCCTCCGGGGTAAGCGGCTGATGCAGCAGACGTTCTCCCGCCCGGGAAAGGCCCTGCCTCCGGTTCTGGCGTGCGGCATATCCCACCGCCTGGCTTGCCTTTCTCCTGTTCCTGACCAGGTCTGCGGCCTTCCGGATCATTTCTTCCGCCTGGTCCTTCCCGAAGGGTTTTTCCAGGTAGCCGGCCACCTGCAGGTCCAGCGCTGATTTCAGGTAATCTTTATCATCATAGGCGCTCATCAGGATAATGGCTGTTTCCGGGGAGATCGATCTGGCCTGTCTCGCTGCCTCAATACCGTCAACCCTCGCCATCCGGATATCGGTCAGGATCAGATCCGCTTTTTTCCGCCGCATTTCTTCCAGTATTTCATCTCCGTCGGAACAGCATACCACCTCTTCAAAGCCCATTGCGTTCCAGTCGATTTTTTCCGCGAGCCTCCTGCGTACATGCAGTTCATCATCCGCAACGATTGCTCTCATAACGGTTCCTCCGTAATTAAAAATCATCGGGTTTACCAACTGATATAATACCACATAAGTCTCCGTAAATCCACCTTTTTGTTTTTACGCTTTTCCATTTGGTCTGAAAATTATTCCATTCTCCGCGCTACTTTCCTTTGCTAAACTATAGCAAACGACAAAAAGCTTTTCATTTTTGTGTTTGCCGTGCCGGATTTGTGCCGTCCAAGGCGGCATATTTTCCTGGCAAATCCGTCTTTTCAGCAATATATATTGGAACTCCTATTCTATTTTTAGTCCGTCCAAAGAGAGGAACATTCACGATGAAAAAAGCATCATCCTCTGTTCAGCAGAAAAAAACCGGGTTTTGGGAAGAGCTGAAAAAAAGACGTACGCTGCTGATTATGCTGCTCCCCGCGGTTGTCCTGGTATTTATTTTTAATTATATCCCCATGGCCGGAACGGTACTTGGTTTTAAAAAGTTTAACTATCAGGACGGGGTTTTCGGCAGTCCGTGGGTTACGCCTTTCTATAAAAATGTCCAGTTCTTTTTCAAATCCGGCAAGGCGCTGATGATTACCCGCAATACGGCGCTGTACAACATCGCCTTTATCCTGTCCAGCACCTTTCTGGAGGTTTTCTTTGCAATCGTTCTGAATGAGATGCTGCATACACGCATCAAGAAGCTGATTCAGTCCGCCATATTTCTGCCCTACTTTATATCCTGGGTTATCGTCGGTTCCATTGCCTACAGCGTATTCAACTATGAAACCGGAACATTGAATTCCATTCTGGCATCGCTTGGCATAGACCGGATCAATTTTTACAGCACCGGCGGGTACTGGCCTTTTATCATTGTCTTTTTCAATGCCTGGAAGGGCGTCGGATACGGCATGGTGGTTTATCTTGCCGCCATCGTCGGGATTGACGGATCTATACTTGAAGCCGCAGCCATAGACGGTGCCAATATTTTCCAGCGGGTTCGCTATGTCACGATTCCATCCCTGACTTCAACGGTTATTACGCTGACGCTTCTCGCGCTGGGCAGGGTGTTCCGCGGCAACCTCGATCTTTTTTACCAGCTTGTCGGCCAGAACGGTATGCTTTTCAACTATACCGACGTCATCGACACCTACGTATTCCGTCTTACCCTGAAAGCTTCCGATATCGGCCAGACCGTTGCAATCGGTCTGTACCAGTCGGTGCTCTGTTTCATCACGATTATTATTGCCAACGCAATCGTCAAATATAAAAACCCGGATTATTCCCTTTTCTGAACGGTCCATTCCTTATTCAGAAAAGGCCCGCTCACGGCGCGGCAGGAATAGTATCCGCGCAGGAGCTTTTCTTCCGAAAACTGTGCCCTGCGCTTCAAGGCATG
Organism: uncultured Clostridia bacterium; assembly: GCA_946624325.1. Taxonomy (GTDB): domain Bacteria; phylum Bacillota; class Clostridia; order Lachnospirales; family Lachnospiraceae; genus Anthropogastromicrobium. The sequence goes on along the minus strand of CAMOSC010000026.1, from coordinate 13,240 downwards.
CGGATTACTGTGTAAATGACCCGGTTTCAGTCCGGTTTGTTCCGGCAGCCGGGAGACATATTTTGCCCACGGCTGCGTCTTTTGCAGGCGTGGCTGCAAAATAGTCATCCGGGGCATTAGGTCAGACTGCAAAACTGTGTTGAGGGAGGAGGCTGTCCTCTGACAGGAGGAGGAAATATCATGAATAAAAAGCGGCGTTTACCGAAGGATGAAGTTCTGTTCAGGGTTATCGGATATCCCTTCCTGATCCTGTTTGCCATTCTGTGCGTTCTTCCCTTCCTGCTCGTGATCGGCTCCTCCTTTGCCAGCGAGCTGGAAATCGCACGGTACGGCTACAGTTTTATCCCGAGGAACCCGACGCTGGAAAGCTACAACCAGATTTTCTCAAACGGCGCATCCATCGCAAGGGCATACGGCGTGACGATTTTCATCACCATCACCGGAACCGTCCTCAGCACCTTTATCAATATGATGACCGGCTATGTCCTGATGCGCAGGGATTTCCGCTGGCGGAACAAGTTTTCCTTTTATTTTTTCTTTACCACCCTGTTTTCGGGCGGACTGATGCCCTGGTACATGGTCTGCGTGGCGCTGGGGTTCAGGGACAATATCCTCGCGCTGATTGTTCCGGGCCTTGTCTCTGTCTGGAATATCATCCTGGTAAAAGGCTTTGTCGGCGGTATCCCCTATGAAATCACCGAAAGCGCCAAGATTGACGGAGCCGGTGATTTTCAGATTTTCATCCGGCTGATCTGGCCCCTCTCCACACCGGTTATCGCCACGATCGGCCTGTTTACGGCCTTAGGTTACTGGAACAGCTGGTACAATACCATGCTTTTTATCAATAACAGCAATCTCTACAGCCTGCAGTATCTGCTGTACAAGCTGATCAATGACGCGCAGGCGCTCAGGGCCATCGCGGCAGAATCCGGCGAGATTATCAACACCGTGCCCATCGAGGCCATGAAGATGGCGCTTACGGTCGTCGTCACAGGCCCCATTCTCCTGCTCTACCCCTTCGTGCAGCGTTATTTTATCAAGGGTCTTACCCTTGGCGCCGTCAAAGGGTGATTTTCCCCTGTTTCCCCGGATAACGGGATAGTTTTCATCCGTTATCCTTTTTGCGCGGTCAACGCGCAGATCCATTTTACTTTTTAAGGAGGTACCTGAATGAAACGCACACAGAAACTGGCTTCCATGGCGTTAGCCGGAATGATGCTCCTCTCCGCAGTGCCTGCAATGGCCGAGGAGGCAAAAGAGTACAACGGGAATGACATCTCCGAACCTGTTGAGCTCACGCTTTACTATGTCGGAAACGAGTACGGCGACGAGGATATGATCTTTAACTATGTGAATGAGATTCTTCAGGAGAAGATCAACGCTACCATCAACTTCAAAGCCCTCAGCATGTCCGATTATGCCACCAACTATTCCCTTCTGCTGGCCGGCGGCGAGGATATCGACCTGATCTACACCTCCGCCTGGTGCTTCTATATCGATGAAGCCGGCAAAGGCGCTTTCGTTGAGATCACCGACGATATGATCAGCCAGTATATGCCGATGACCGCAGAGACCCAGGCGGAAGCCTCCTACACCCAGGGCATCATCGACGGCAAGCTGTATTACATGCCTGCCTGCAAGATCGGCTATGGGCACCCCACCGTACTCATCCGCGGCGATCTTCGTGAAAAATACGGCCTGGAACCGCTTGAGACCAAAGAGGACCTCTATGAGTACCTGAAGGCCGTAGCTGCCGATACCGAATCCGGCGTGGCCTATGCCTACAATGCCTCCCTTGACGGCAAAAAGCTCCAGGATCTCATCGCCACCACCGGAAACAGCCTGATTTCCGTGGATAACAACAACTATTTCTACTACAAATATGAAGAAGGCAAGACCGACTATACCGCCGATGATATCTTCTTCCTGTATGACTCCGAGGAGTTCCGCAGCTTTGCCGAGGAGATGAAAGATCTCTCCGCAGCAGGCGCATGGTCCAAGAGCTCCATCAACAACCAGACCACGGTCAACGATTCCTTCCTGAACGGAACCTCCGCCCTGTTCATCGAGAACCTCGGAACCTGCGGCAACATTGCCAATTCCGTTCTCCAGAGCAATCCCGACTGGAAGCCCGAGATTTATGATCTGAACCTTGACGAGGTTTCCGTTGCCGCTTACGATAACGACGGCTATGCGGTTCCCTATACCTCCAAGCATGTTGACCGTGCCCTGATGGCACTTGATATCCTGAAGAACGATCCGGACGCCTATGTTGCAATGCGCTACGGAATCCCGGATTATCACCTCACCATCAATGAGGACGGCACCTGGACCAAGACCGAAAATACCGGCTGGTCTTACGGCGCAGCTCCTTCCTGGGGTCTGAAGAACACGCAGCTTGAGATGACTCAGGAAGGCACCTTCCCGACACAGATTGAGCTGATGGATACCTGGGCCGAGATCTCCGTCGACAGCCCGACCGTAGCCTTCTCCTTCTCCACCACGGATATTGCCGATGCATGGGCAAACCTGGGCGAAGTTTACACCCAGTACATCCCGCTGCTGCAGCTTGGTCTGGTAGATGATATCGACGGCTGGATTTCCGAATTTGACTCCATGGCGGAAGCCGCAGGTCTGGATGAGGTTAAGGCCGCTATCGCCGATCAGCTGAACGCCTACTTTGCGGAATAATAATCCGTATGCCCCATTCCGGGGCAGCCTGAATATTTAAACGTACAGCCGGAGGCAGACGCCTCCGGCTGTTTGCGCGAAGCAATGAGCCATGCGGTAGAAAATGACAGCACTGACACGGGGAAGCTGCTCTTTAGTTTACCCGGGCCAGTGCTGGCATTTTCTACCATACGGCGAACGCCGCGACAATCGCAGCGCACGCTTTTCGCGCTGCGATCTGTCGGCATGGCTCAGTCCGCATAGAGCGGATACCGATCCGTCAGCTCGCGCACGATCGCTTTTGCGGCGTCCCCGTTAGCCTCGGCATCGCGCACCACAAGGTCAATCGCCTCGGCGATGAGGTCCATATCCTCTGTTTTCAGGCCCCTTGTCGTGACAGCCGCCGTTCCAAGCCTGATACCGCTCGTGACAAAAGCGCTTCTGGGGTCGTTGGGCACGGTATTCTTATTGCAGGTAATATTGGCAAGATCCAGCAGACGCTCCGCTTTCTTGCCGCTGATACCCTTATTCACGAGGTTGACAAGCATCAGGTGGTTGTCCGTTCCTCCGGAAACCAGGTTGAAGTCCCGCTTCATCAGTCCGTCCGCCAGCGCCTTCGCGTTTGCGACAATATTTTCCGCATAGGTTTTGAAGGAGGGCTCCAGCGCTTCCTTCAGGCATACGGCCTTCGCGGCGATCACATGCATCAGCGGCCCTCCCTGGGTACCCGGGAATATCGCTTTATTGAAATTGTACTTCTCGTTGACCTCGTTTGAGGAGAGAATCATGCCGCCTCTCGGCCCTCTGAGCGTCTTGTGTGTCGTGGTCGTGGTGACATGCGCGTAGGGAATGGGGCTCTCATGCATCCCTCCGGCTACCAGGCCCGCAATGTGCGCCATGTCCACCATCAGAACCGCGCCGACCTCATCCGCGATCTCCCTGAACCTCTTAAAATCGATCTTTCTGGCATAGGCCGAAGCTCCGGCAACAATCATTTTCGGCCTGCAGGAAAGGGCGATTCTGCGCACCTCATCGTAATCGATAAAACCGTCCGCATTGATTCCGTAGGGCACCGCATTGAAATATTTTCCGGAGAAATTTACGGGGCTTCCGTGTGAGAGATGTCCGCCCATATCCAGGCTCATACCCATAAAGGTGTCTCCGGGCTCCAGGATACTGAAGAATACCGCCATATTGGCCTGGGCACCGGAATGCGGCTGTACATTCGCATATTCGCAGCCGAAAAGCTTTTTGGCCCGCTCTCTGGCCAGCTCCTCCACCACGTCCACATATTCGCAGCCGCCGTAATAGCGCTTTGCGGGATATCCCTCGGCATATTTATTGGTCAGCACGCTTCCCATGGCGGCCATGACAGCTTTGCTTACGAGGTTTTCGGATGCGATCAGCTCAAGATGATCCCTCTGGCGGTTCAGTTCTCCCTCCATTGCCTCCGCAAGCTCCGCATCAGCCTTCAACACTTCTTCAAATCCTGGCAGCATCTTCTTCTTCCTTTCTTTTTTGATCGCTTCAGGGGCCGTACCCCCACGGAGATATCCCCTTCATTATATGCTTCCGGAACGCCCGTTGCAAGCATTTCTTTCCCGGATTCCGCTCCGCCCGTAAGGAAAATCCCCGTCTGCCTGCCCTGTCCCATGCGCGCCTCAATGCCTGAAATCTTTAGGTTTTTCCATATTTTATTCCATTCTGCGCCATCGGTTTTTCCCGATGGTTATGCTATACTGAGAAAAACGCAACTGTTCAGAGCCGGACCCGGAATGTGGAAGAAAATGCCATTTTCCAGGCCATGGCGTGCCCGCCGGATGGATTTTCGGCAGCTTCAGTCAGGAGACATATTTTGCCCACGGCTGCGTTTTTTGCAGGCGTGGCTGCAAAATAGTCATCCGTAGCCATTAGGTCAAAGTGCGAAACTACGTTTCGGAAGGAGGAATCAAAATGACAGATCAGATACAGAAAAAATACTGGGACTACGGCCCGCTGCGGGTATCGGAGAACGGCAGATATCTCAGAAACGGGAACCGTCCGTTTTTCTGGATGGGAGACACGGCATGGCTTCTGTTCCAGAAATGCAGCGAGGAGGAAGCTCTGCTCTACCTGAAAAACCGGAAAGAAAAGAAGTTCAGTGTCATTCAGGCAACCCTGATCCATACCCTCGACGGCGACAATGTCATCTGGAAAAATGAAATGCTTCGTTCGGAAGCTTACTGGGATCATGTGGAGCGTATTGTGGATCTGGCGGAGACCTGCGGCCTGTACATGGCGCTCCTGCCCTGCTGGGGCTCCTTTGTAAAGAATGGCATACTGACCCTGGAAAAGGTCCCGGAGTACGCAGATTTCCTCGCCAAGCGCTTTGGCGGAAAGAAGAACATCATCTGGCTGTTGGGCGGTGATGTGCGCGGCGACGACGGACTTGATGTATTCAGGGCATTCGGCACGCGTATGCGGGAACTGTTCCCGGACTGCATCATAGGCTTCCACCCGTTCGGACGCACAACCTCCGCCCTCTGGTTCCATGACGAACCGTGGCTGGATATCAATATGTTCCAGTCCGGGCACCGGCGCTATGACCAGGTCATGCTCAACAGCTGGGACGACAACCTTGCGAAGGAGGGAAATTTCGGGGAAGACAACTGGCGCTATGTGGAACGCGATCTCGCCCGAACGCCCGTGAAGCCCGTCGTGGACGGGGAACCCTCCTATGAGCAGATCATGCAGGGCCTCCACGGTCCGGATGAACCGTTCTGGCAGGCCTGGGATGTGCGCCGTTATGCCTACTGGTCCGTTTTTGCCGGAGCTTTCGGACACACCTACGGCGACAACTCCGTAATGCAGTTTTTCTGTGCCCCGGCTCAGAAAGGCGCTTTCGGCGTCCATAAGTACTGGCCGGATGCCATCCACCACGAAGGCGCATCCCAGATGGCGCATCTGGTCACCCTCATGGAATCGGCGGATTACCAGAATGGAAAGGCTGCCCAGGAACGGATCAGTGCGGGCAGCGGCGAGCAGTATCACCGCATCAGTGTTTTTGAAGGACCGGGCTTTATCTTCGCCTATGATTATCTCGGGGAGCCCTTCTCCCTGAACCTCTCGGATCTGGCGGACAGGAATGTCGAAGCCTGGTGGTATGATCCGGCCTGCGGTGTGATGAGCTATGCCGGCCGTGTTCATCCGGATGCGTGCACAGCCTTCCGGCCGGTTCCCAAATATACCAATGCCAACGACTGGGTGCTGGTGCTCAGATTCTGAAGCGCCGCGGATAAAAGCAGCCGGAAAGCACAACTGATCCGTGCATTTCCGTTCGAGATAAACCTCAGAAAGGAAAGGATATGGAGCCTGTCATTACCCTGTTTCCTCCGCTCTTACCGGTTCCGGAAACTTCCTCCGGGAAGCCCTGCATCGTCTCTCCTGACACTGCTTTTTCCCGGGTTGATCCGGGAACATACACCCTCCGGTTTACGACCCCTCTGCCGGATGAGGATGAATTTGAGGTAATTCGGTTCTCCAGGGCCGGATGCATAGCAGAAGCCGTCGTAAGCGATTCCTCCGGCATTCTGGCCAGGCAGACCCATTACGGAAGCTATACGGACTGGAACGTAATCCTGAAGCGGGGCTGCGCAGATCCGGACGGCTGTTCCGGTAACGGAAAGTGCCATACGCTTACGATCACGCTTTCTCTCCGGGAGGATGCTGAATCCACCAGCCCGTTTCAGGGGGAGAAGCTGCCCTGCTCGCTCCTGTACCTGCGGCTCCCCGGAAGCTGTTTCGCGGACCTGTATGTAAAAACCGCGGCAGATGCCCCCGCACCCGCCTTCGATGTGTTCTGTCCCGTCCTGCTGAAGGAACAGCAGGAGCTCTCTGTCGAGATAACCGTGACAGAAGCCCGGGAACCGTTCCGGGAAGTCGGAAGGGTTTCTGCCCTTCCCTCCGTTCTGGCACATTTTTCGGATCTGCCGTCAGAGGGAGGGAGCCCCGATCCTGCCGATGCGCCGTTATATGAAGCGGATGACATCTGTACGCCCCGTTTCAAAAAGTCCGGGATGCCGGTCAGGGTGCCGGTCAGGGATGCGCAGATGTGGACGCCATCGGATCCCGCCCTCTACCGGGTTACGGCTAAGCTCTATGATGAGAACGGACAGCTTCTGGAAACCGTAACCCAGACGGCCGGCCTCGCATCGGTCAGCCGGGATGGCGCATCGGTTTATTTAAACGGTGAAAAGCTTTTCCTGAAAGGGCTCGCCTACAGGGAACCCCTGAAGTCCGAGCATAGGGATGCCGCCCGGGAACTCGCGCTCTTCAGGGAGGCCGGCGTCAACTATCTCAGGAGCCTCTATTATCCTTTCAGCAATTCTTTCCTGGACCTCTGCAGCGCAAACGGGATCCTGACCGAACAGAGCGCGCCGTTTTTCGGTGTCGGCCAGACGCTTCCGGCTTTTCAGAACGCTCCGGCAAAGCGGCCGCTCTTTGTCAGCCAGGCGGCCGAAATGGTATTAACGGGTCGTTCCTATCCCTGTGTTCTGCTCTGGTCCCTGGGCGATGACTGCGTATGGGGTGATTCCTTCCGTCTCAGCGCCCGTGCCGTGCGCAGTCTGGATCCCGGGAGGCTCTTTGCCTTCCATCTTCCCATGACCATTCCGGAGGATGATTTAAAGCCCGATGTATGGAGCGTTCACTATGCTCCCTGGAACCTGCCTTCGGACCGCTGTTATGACCAGTTTGTCATTTTTCATACCCCCGGCACGGATGATGCTCCGGGCTATGCCGTCGGTGAGGCCGAAGGCCTCGGGCTCCCGGTTCTCCATGACGCCTTTGCCCTCATCCCCTGCCACGACCTCGAGGATCTGGACCGGGATCCCGGAATCCATGAATTCTGGGGAGAGAGCATTCTGCGTTTTGTGCGGGAATTTGAAAGCCGGGAGGGCACTCTGGGCGGCGCCGTGATGGCAGCCGTGGATGAGGACGGGAGCTTCCATCCTTCGCTTGCGGGTTACCGCTACGGCATACTGGATGCTTCCGGCTGTCCGAAGCCTGAATACTGGCATCTGAAAATGGCCTACGGGCATGCGCATACGGCCGCATACGGCTACGGTGCAGAGGCTGCTTCGTCTCCGGAAGGGAATGGCTGCGGTGCTGACGCTGCGCTGTCTCCGGAAGAGAATGGCTGCGGTGCTGACGCTGCGCTGTCTCCGGAAGAGAATGGCTGCGGTGCAGAGGCTGTGCCGTCTCCGGGAGGGAAAAACTGCGGGGTTTCTGCCTCCCCTTCCGCCGAGGGCAATAATTCTGCTCCGAAAGCCCTGAAGGTTCTTGAGGAAACAGATGTCCTCATAATCGAAAACGACAGAATCCGCGCCGTTGTTGACCGGAGCACCGGGCTCTTTGCCGGAATCGGCATACGCGGCGGCGAAGCCGTCCGCATGACAGAGCAGGCAGGAAACCCTCAGCCGGAAGGCTGCTGCGAGGGCACGCTTTCCGACACCTGCCCGGGAGATAATGAATCTCCCATGGAACCCCTCATCTGCTCCGGCCCCTTCCTGAACGCCGGGAGATACCTGCTCGGTGACTGGCATTGCAGCGCCCTTTCCTGGGAAACGGCCGGGGAAGGCGTACAGGTTATCGCAGAGGGATTCTACGGGGACGAACAGAAAACGGGCGTACGCTTTAAAACATCGCTCTTCCCGGACGGAATGCTCGACTGCCGCTGCACGATCCTCTCCTTAGGCCGTCCCATGCCCCACCGTGTGAAGGCGGGCATCGGCCTGGACCCCGGCGGCCTGACCGAATTCGGTATAAAGTGGCTCCTTCCGGCCGCCTTTGACCGCTTCTCCTGGAAGCGGCAGGCACTCTGGCCGCAGTATCCCCCGGAGCATATCGGAAGGCCCGAGGGTACCGCGTTCAAAAGCACCCCGGAGGATTTTCTCTCCCAGAAATTCCATGTGCAGAGCGCACAGCTTTCTTCCGGGGATGCCTCAGGCCCTTCCCTGTGTCTGAGCTCCTCAGGGGATCAGCATATCCGTCTCTCTCTGAGCCCGGAGCCGGCGCTCTTTCATGCCTTCCTTAAGCGGAGACAGCAGAATGCTGACAAATGCATCCTGTCCCCTGGACCCGGGAATGAGCAGGCCGGCCATCAGGATAGCTGCGTAGGCGTAACCCTGTCCCCGGTACCCGAAAATGAGGCAGCCTTCCCGCAGGCCGACGTGGACCTTCCATCCGGAGAATTCATGGAATGCCGCTTTGGCGGAGAGTGGTATGCGGTTTATGACCCTGCCGGAGGCGGGGAACTCATGAGCCGTGAGGCTGGCGCTTTCTGTGAGATCCGTTTCACCGGCACCGGAATCGCACTGCGCGGCACCACCGACCGGATCCGCGGCCTGTTCGATATCGAACTTGACGGAAAGACAGCCGCCTCCGGCATCAGCGCCCATACGCCCTCGGTCTATTTCCCGAGTATGAGCCGCGGCTATGAAAAGCGTTACCATCAGCTGCTCTTCAGGATCGACGGCCTTCCCATGGGCGAGCATCTGTGCCGTCTCATCGTGCGGGGCGAAAAGGAACCGGAAGCCCAGGACTGCTTCATCTCCCTGGAATCCGCCGAGGTTCTGCGCCCGGATCATCCGGAAATGCTGATGCTCCATGTGAATGAAGATTTCAATTATCCCCGTCTCGTATACGGTAATTATATGCGGCCTGCGGTTTTGAAAGCTGCGGGAGATGAGGCCTCCTGCAGGCTGTATCTGCTCCCGGGTCCCGCCCGGCCCTGCTGTACAGGTATAAAGGAGAAATGAATATGACTGTATTTCCATCCTTTCCGGAAATCCCGGACCTGATTCCCTTTCCGCGGAATGAAGCGGATATCCTCTGCCTCGACGGGGAATGGCTGTACCGGCCTGTAAGCAGCGGACAGGCGGAGCAGGCCGAACCCCTGATCTGGGGGAAGGCACTTATTGAGAACGGCTTTGCCGGGGCCGAAGCCAGCGAACGGTCTGTCCGGATTCCGTCCTCCGTTGATTTCTTCCATACCGAAGGGTTTACCGGTTACTACCTCTGTTCCAGAAAGGTCCGCATACCGGCAAAAGCCCTGAATGGCCGCGTGGCTCTGCGCTTTGAGGCAGTAAATGCCCATGCTGCCGTTTTTATCGAAAATGAACCCGTTGCGGTGCATCAGAACGGCTTTCTTGCCTGGACTGCCGATATTACAAAGGCCCTCAGGGAACACTTCGGCTGGTCTTCCCCTTCCGGGGAAAATGACCGCGGGGAACTGTTCTTTACGCTAACGCTTGCGCTGGATGACCGCTCGGAACGGGTCAGTACCTACAACCACGGCGGCATTCTCCACAGCGTTTCCCTGCTGATGCTCCCCGCGCAGTATCTTTGTGCCGTACGTCCCCTCGCCCAGCCGGTTTCGGAGACAGACCCGCAGGCAGGAGGCAGGCTTTCCGTCTGCTTTAAAACAGCGGGCGATCCGCTGCCCGCGGAGAATCTGGCTCTGCGCGTAAGCCTTTCCGGTCCCGGAAAAGAACCGTCCGTCCTGCTGCAGGAAACCCGTCCGGTCACCGAGGCCGGAATACTGCAGACGGAAAGCTTTTCCGATATTCCCGTACATCTCTGGGATGCGGAGCATCCCTGGATGTATACGCTCTGCCTTTCCCTCTTCAGAGAGGATATCCTCCTGGAAGAGGTGCTGATCCCCGTGGGGTTCAGAAAAGTGACGCGCTCAGGCAGCCATGTATATGTCAACGGGAAGGAAATCAAGCTCCGCGGCGTGTGCCGGCATGAAACCACCGCCCTCTCCGGCAGGGCAACCACGCGTGACATCATTGAGAAAGATGTCGCATTGTTCAAAGAAGCAAATGTCAATTATATCCGGACATCGCACTATCCGCCCACCGAATATTTTCTGGAGGTCTGCGACCGGGCGGGCATCTATGTGGAGGATGAGCTTGCACTGGCCTTTATAGCCAGAACCCTGGATTATACGCAGCAGGATCCCTCCTGTACGAAGCGCTATCTCTCCCACTTCGCCGAGGCGTTTGCCCGGGACTGTGCGCATCCCTCCGTCATCATCTGGTCCCTGTGCAATGAGTCCTTCGGCGGAGTGAATTTCGACCTGCTCAACCGCTTCGCAAAATCGACAGACCCCTCCCGCCTCACGAAATTCAGTTATCCCATGACCATGCGGGAGGAATACCTGCCCGTGGATATCTGGAGCATTCACTATTCGGAATGGGATACCGATCTGGCTGATCCGAAGGATAATGTCAGTGTCGGAGGCGCTTTCCGCAGGGATCTCCCGGTGCTCCACGATGAATATGTCCATGTCCCCTGCTATGACAGGGAAGAACACCGCCGTGATCCGAATGTGCGTGAGTTCTGGGGATTAAGCCTGCTGCGTTTCTGGAACAGGATCTGGCGCACGCCGGGCGCCCTCGGAGGAGCCATCTGGGCCGGGATAGACGAAACCGACATTTATCTGGGCGGCAGCACCAAACTCGAATGGGGCATTATCGATATCTGGCGCAGGAAAAAGCCGGAGCACTATATCACCCGCAAGGCTTATTCCCCCATTGTGCTCTCGGGAATTGACCGCTTCCGGGACGAGGCGGCTCGCGAAGACGAACTGTACGTGGAAATGCCCGGGCAGCAGGACGGTTTTCTCCGGATTCACGCCGAAAACCGCTTCTGCCATACGGACCTGTCCGAGGTCCGCTTCTTAGGATGGTACTGCGGGAAAGAGAAAATCGGAGACAGGAGCATCGAAGCCTGCCGCAGGGCCTGCGACCCTGAATCGCCGCATTTCTGCGTCGCCGGTCCACAGACCGGACCGTTTGAAAGCGGAATCCTGACGCTCCCGCTTATGCCCGGAGAGCCTTCGGATTATCTCTATCTGGAAGCCAGGGATGCCTTCGGAAACCCGGTGGATGAGTATCTGCTGGAGCTTGCGGCCGGTCAGGAAACCGCATCCGTCCCGGAAACTTCGGGGGCGCTCTCTTCCCCGCACCGGGAACCTTCAGACCGGCTTCGTTTTGTCTATCGGACTCCCTCCGGTCTTTTCTGTGTTGCCGTATCGGAGACGACCGGAATGCTTGCGGAAATCTCCGTCAACGGAAAACCGGCCGTCTCAGGCGGTCCGATGCTCCATATTCCCTGCATGAAACCGGGTGACTGGAAGCTTTCCTCCCTGGAGCTGAAGGAATCTGCCGGCATGCCTCTCATAACGGCTTCAGGCCGGTACGGCGGGAAACTCGCCGTCACCTATACCTACCGCATTGATCCGGGCGTTCCTTCCGTAACGCTTTCATGGCGCGTGGATGCCGTCAACACGCTGCTCCCCTACCGCCGGAAGCTTCGGGTAGGCATGTTTGCCGGCGGGCTGGATGAGCTTGGCATCACCCTCTGCCTCCCGGCCGGAACCGATATGCTCTCCTGGTCGCGTCTCGGGGATTTCAGCATATATCCGGAGGATTCCATCGGCAGAAATGCGGGCTTCGCACAGCAAAGCGGAAAAGACGGGGCCTTTGGCGAAGCGCCCCTGCATCCCTGGCGAAGCGATGCACGTCATGATATGCTAAACGGCCGGTATGACCCCGGAATCAGGGGCAGCAACGATTTTACCTCCCTCAAGGGCAATATTCTTCAGGCTGCACTCTCCTCCTCGGATAAGGCGGCTTCGCCCTTCCGGATTCTTCCGGCCGGCTCCGATGCGCTTCATCTGCGGGCGGAAGGGTGTGCGCTTCCGGAACAGATCATTCCCTGCGACGACCCGCGCCTCAACTATGAAGGCTGCTGGTATGATCTGGAAGACACTGCATGGAACGGTCCCGGGAAGGAACGTCTCAGCAATGCAGCCGGAAGCCGTGTGACCTGCGCCTTCCATGGCAGCGGAATCATCTGGTACGGCTCCGTGGATGTCAATTACGGGAAAGCCGCTGTTTTTGTCGACGGCGTAAAGCAGCCGCTGACCATAGACCAGCGCGTGGACGGCGTAGATTTTTCCGGTTCCAGTGTCGGATTTGACAGGAAATACCATTACCCGGTTTTCTCCGTGAAGGATCTGCCGGACGGAGATCATACGCTTACCATAGAAGTGCTTGGCGAACACCGGAAGGATTCCTGTGATTCCTATATTGCCGTAGAATCCTTCTGCGTGCTTCCGGAGTCTTTCCGTCCGGCGGTAAAGCTTTACCTGCTGAAGGATTACAACTATCCCCGCATATCCTGGGGGAACTGGAAAAAGGCCCCGGTCGGGCTGAAAGAGGGCGACGGGCAGACCATTGAACTGCGGTTCTGAATCCGGGGACTTCTCTGATTCAGCGTCTTTCTGACATGCATGTCAGTGTTCAAAGCAGCCTCCTGCTGCTCCTGTCTGCCACCCGGCAGATGTGGAAGCTTTCGAGGGGCTTTCGCGCATCCGATCTATCTGCTTTAAGCCATGCCGACAGATCGCAGCGTGAAAAACGTGCGCTGCGATTGTCACGGCGTTCGCCGTATGGCAGAAAATGACAGCACTGTCCCGGGTAAGCTTAAAGAGCAGCTTCCCCGTGCCAGTGCTGTCATTTTC
>CAMOSC010000025.1 GCA_946624325.1 uncultured Clostridia bacterium | reverse complement strand
GGCCTATCCTTCCGGCGATGTGGAGATGAACCGCGGCGACCAGCCGATTTACTATTACATTATTTCCACCGAATAAGGAACCGAGCAGTTTCCAAACGCCTTCGGAACATACCGGTATGAGGGGATATATTCTGCAGCCGTGCCCTTTGTGGGCATGGCTGCAAAATAGTCATTCGCGGTTCATAAGGTCAAGGTGCGGGATTCCATTTCGGGAGAAGACATATTTGCCCACGGCTGCAAAATAGTCATCTGCGGCCAATAAAGTTCAAGGTACGAGACTGCGCTTCGGAAGGAGAGGAAGATGAGGGCGGAAGATTCCATCAAGTGCATAAAGGGGATAGGAGAAAAAACAGCCCTCCTTTATGAAAAACTCGGGGTTGGGACTGTGGGGGACCTGCTCTCCTATTACCCCCGCTCCTACGAGCGCTATGAGGAACCCGTATCGATCCGGGAAGCGGCAAGAATGGATTTTGCCGCTGTCCGGGTCGTTCTTGTTTCAACGCCTTCAGTGGTTCAGGGCGGGCGGGTTCCGGTGACCATCGGTTTCTTTGAGGACGCGGAGGGTATGCGGATCCGCGCGGTCTGGTACCGTTCTCCTTACCTGCGCAGTACTCTGAAACCCGGTACGCACTACGTGCTTCGGGGAAAGCTGAAGGGCTTCGGCAGAGGCAGGAGCTTTGAAATGCCACAGCTCATCACGCCGGATGCCTATGAGGAGAAGAGGAAGTCCCTGCAGCCCATCTATCCCATGACCCAGGGAATCACGAGTGCGGCCATCGGAAAAGCCGTCGCCGCCGTGATGCAGGAAGGCTGCATCGTTCCGGAACTCCTGCCGGAGGAGATCGTTTCGGCCTATGGGTTCATGGAACGAAACGCCGCCGTGTCGCAGATTCATTTTCCGACAGGGGAGAAGCTTCTGCGAAAGGCGCATGACAGGCTGGCTTTTGAGGAGTTTTTCCGCTTCCTGCTCCGTGTCCGGAAGATGAAGGAAGAGCTTGAGCGCGAAAAAAATCATTTTGCCCTTGTTCGCGATGACGAAACGGAGGCCTTTCTGAAGCGGCTTCCCTTCCGGCTGACCGATGCTCAGCAAAAGACCTGGAAAGAAATTGAAGAGGACCTGACCGGCCATCACATGATGTACCGGATGGTCCAGGGCGATGTGGGATCGGGAAAAACCATTATCGCTTTTCTCGCCATGTACCTTGCGGCGCTATGCCATTATCAGAGCGTACTGATGGCGCCCACGGAGGTGCTTGCCAGGCAGCATTATCAGAATTTTACGGACATGGCCGGACGGTACGGTCTCGATATCCGGGTGCAGCTTCTGACCGGGTCCATGACCGCATCCCGGAAGCGGGAAGCCCTTGCGGCCATTGAAAATCATGAGGCGGACCTGGTGGTCGGAACCCACGCGCTGATCCAGGAAAAGGTACGGTATCACGATCTGGCGCTTGTCATCACGGATGAGCAGCACCGCTTCGGCGTACGCCAGAGGGAACTGCTGAGCGAAAAGGGACATACCCCCCATGTGCTGGTCATGAGCGCCACGCCGATTCCGCGCTCCCTCGCCATGATCCTCTACGGAGATCTGGATATCTCCGTAATCGATGAAAAGCCAAGCAACCGTCTTCCCATCAAAAACTGCGTGGTGGATATCGGCTACCGGGAAAAGGCCTGGAATTTTATCCGGAAGAAAATCGGGGAAGGGCAGCAGGCGTATGTGATCTGTCCCATGGTGGAGGAGAACGAGGAGGTTTCCGGTGAGGACGTGATTGGCTACGCCGGGAAGCTCAGAAATTTCTACGGGAATGAAGTATCCGTTGAAATCCTTCACGGACGTATGCCGGACGCCGAGAAAGACCGGATTATGACGGAATATGCCGCGGGACGTATCAATGTGCTGGTTTCCACCACGGTCATAGAGGTCGGGATTGACGTGCCGAACGCCACGGTCATCCTGGTGGAAAATGCCGAGCGCTTCGGCCTGGCCCAGCTCCATCAGCTGCGCGGTCGCGTGGGGCGCGGCAAAGACCAATCCTACTGCATTCTGATAAATACCTCTGGTAAGCCGGAGGCGGACGAACGTCTGGAAATCCTCAACCGGGAAAATGACGGCTTCGTGATTGCCCGGGAGGATCTGCGTCTTCGGGGACCGGGCGACTTCTTCGGCCTGCGCCAGAGCGGCGAGCTGGCCTTTCATGTGGCCGATATCTATGCGGATGCGGCACTTCTGAAGCAGGCTTCGGAGGCAGTGAACCGGTACCTTGATTCTTCCGGTACGGCAGCTGTCCCGGGAATGGAGAGATTGATATGACAGAGAAAGCAACTGAACTTGCCCGGGTGCGGGAGGAAATTGACCGCGTTGATACGGCGATGCGCAGACTTTTTGCCGAACGGATGGAGCTTGCGGAGCAGGTTGTACGGATTAAGGCTTCGACAAATGACGATATCTATAAGCCCGACAGGGAGCAGGTCATCCTCGGGAAGCGCACGGAAGGGATGGAACCGGCTCTCGCAGATGCTTACCGCCTGTTCCTGAAACGACTCATGACCTTAAGCCGCGAGTATCAGTACAGAAGACTGCCTGAACTGACAGAGCTTCCGTCTTCCGGCCCGGGGGACGGGCATGAAAAAGATATGATAAGCCCTGCGAAGCCTGAAAATCCGCCGGTGCGGACGGATTCGGATGCATCAAAGTGCTTATCTGAGGCGGAAGGCAAGGGCGGTAACCGCTGTCTTGCAATCCGCTTTGCCTGTCCGGATTCGCCCGGCGCGCTGGCAGATGTTCTTACCATCATCGGCGATTACGGGGCACAGATCCGGGAGCTCAGAGTCAAAGAAACATCAGACGGCACGGAAGCTTCAGATCACCAGGTCTTTGTAAGCGCGGAACTGATCCTGCCGCGGGAAAAAAGAGATGCGGACGCTCTGCTGCTTCAGCTCTCAAAAGAAATATGCCGGCTCTGAACAGTATTGACAGCTTTATCGTAAGAAAAAAGTAAAAAACATCTTGCAAGATGCATGCGCCTTTATTATAATAAAGTATAGAATGTGTCGAAGTATGCCGATTCGGAAGTCGGGCCTGCGGCACTACAGCCTGGCATAAAGCCAGAAGGAAGGAAACGTCATGAGAGTCATTGCCGGAACTGCCAGAAGGCTTAACCTCATCACCCCGCGGGGAATGGACACCAGGCCGACCACAGACCGGATCAAAGAAACCCTTTTCAACATCCTTGCGCCCGATCTTTACGGCTGCCGTTTCCTTGATCTGTTTTCCGGGAGCGGCGGCATCGGTATAGAGGCCCTGAGCCGCGGGGCGGATGCGGCGGTATTTGTGGACAACAGCCGGGAGGCGGTGCGCTGCATCCGGGAAAACCTGGAGCACACCCATCTTCAGGAGAAAGCGCGGGTCCTGCAGCAGAACTGCGTGGAAGCGGTTGCGGTATTATCCCGCACGGAAGCGCCTTTTGATTTTATCTTTATGGATCCGCCTTACAATGAAGGGCTGGAAATTCCGGTGCTTGCGGCACTGAAGAATTCCGGGCTTATTGCGGCGGACGGGACGCTGATCCTTGAAGCGGAGCTGAAGGCGGAGTTTCCGCAGCTTGAAGAGCTCGGTTATCGGATCATCCGTGAAAAAAGCTATAAAACCAATAAGCATCTGTTTCTGAAAGCGGCAGAGGAAGCCGGAGGGACATTTTCAGAATAAGCAAAGGGTTTCCTGTTTATACAGGATCAGAAAAAGGAACGGAAAATGGTAACAGCAATCTATCCCGGAAGTTTTGATCCGGTTACGAGGGGACACCTGGATATTATTGAGCGGGCTTCCGCCACCATGGAAAAGGTTATTGTGGCCGTCCTCAGAAACGGTATGAAAAATCCCGTTTTTACTGTGGAAGAGCGGGTAAAGCTTCTGCAGGAGGAGACGTCGCATCTGGAGAATGTGGAGATTGACGCGTTTGACGGACTGCTGGTGGATTACGCGAAAAGGCGCAGCGCAAAAATCATTATCCGCGGCCTCAGGGCTGTTACGGACTTTGAGTACGAGCTGCAGATGTCCCAGACAAACCGTAAGCTCGCACCGGATGTGGATACGCTGTTTTTTACAACCAGTCTTGAATATGCCTATCTGAGCTCCAGCATCGTCAAGGAAGTGGCAAGCTTCGGCGGCGATATCAGTGCGTTTGTCACGCCTCATGTAGAGTCGGAGCTGAGACGGAAAATGGGCCTGAAATAAACAACAGACTTCCCGATGCCCGAGAGATCTGAGCGGATGAAGAAGCGGGTATGGGGACCAAACAACCGGAGGAAACAAAAAATGAGCAGAATTGAGCAGCTGATCGGTGAGATCGAGGAATTTATTGACGGATGTAAGCTTCAGCCGTTTTCCAGCACGAAGATTATTGTCGACAAGGCACAGCTGGAGGAGCTCCTGGTGGAGCTTCGGCACCGCACGCCGGACGAGATCAAGAAGTACCAGAAAATCCTCAACAATAAAGACGCGATCATCAACGACGCAAAGGCACAGGCTGAAGCCATCATCACGGCTGCGAATATCCAGACCAATGAGATGGTAAACCAGCATGAGATCGTTCAGAGAGCTTATACCAAGGCCAACGAGATTGTCAATGAGGCAACCCAGAAGGCCGAGGAGATTATGAATAAAGCCGTGGACGATGCCAACGCCCTCAGGAGCGGCGCCGTTGAATACACCGACGATATGCTCAGCAATACCCAGAATATCATCAGCAACGGCATGGAAGGCATCCGGGAGCGCTATGAGTCCATGATGGAGCTCCTCCAGGCAAGTTATGAAGTGCTGGTGCAGAACCGCAGGGAGCTGGAACCTCCGAAGGAAGCGGAGCCGGAGCAGGCGCAGACGCCGGCGGATTCCGGACAGGAAGAACTCTGAACAGTTTAATAATATGGAAACCCGCTGCAGGAAACAGCGGGTTTTCTGAATCAATGGCGGCGAACCCGCTGCGGGTTTAAAACAGGTAGAGCAGTTTACGATGAGGTAGATCATGTCTATTGAGCTTCCGCAGACTTTTCTGGAGCAGATGAAAACGCTTCTGAAAGAGGAATATGATGCGTTCCGGGAGAGCTTTAAGGAGGAGCGGCTGTACGGACTGAGGGTTAATACCGCAAAGCTTTCCCCCGGGGAATTTGCGCGTATCGCCCCGTTTCCGCTGAAGGAAATCCCGTGGATCCCGAACGGTTTTTATTACGAAGGGGATAAGCGGCCAGCAAGGGATCCCTATTACTATGCCGGCCTTTACTATCTGCAGGAGCCTTCCGCCATGACACCGGCAAACCTTCTTCCCGTTCAGCCCGGAAACCGTGTCCTGGATCTGTGCGCCGCACCGGGCGGAAAGAGCACGGAGCTGGCCGCCAGGCTCTCGGGAGAGGGCGTTCTGGTCAGCAATGATATCAGCAATTCCAGGGCAAAGGCGCTGTTAAAAAATCTGGAACTCTTCGGCATAACCAATGCCGTTATCCTCAGTGAAGCGCCGCACCGCCTTGCGGAACGGTTCCCGGGATACTTTGACCGGATCCTCATCGACGCGCCGTGCTCCGGAGAGGGGATGTTTCGGAAAGACCCTTCTGTCATACGGAGCTGGCAGGAGCACGGAAACGCCTATTTTGTGAAGCTGCAGAAGGAGATCAGCGCACAGGCGGTGAAAATGCTGGCCCCCGGCGGGATGCTGCTGTACTCGACCTGCACCTTCTCCCCCCTGGAGGATGAGCAGATCGCGGCGCATATTCTCTCTCTGGACCCGGAACTCTCACTGGTACAGCCCGCGTGGAGCGAGGGCTTTGACACGGGCCGCCCGGAATGGGCGGACGGCAATCCGGATCTTGCAAAGTGCGTGCGCATCTGGCCGCACAAAATGAAGGGAGAGGGACATTTTATCGCCCTTTTCCAAAAAAACGGGGACGCTGGGGGCTCCTTGCCTGCCGGCAGATCTTCAGGGCTGTACAGAAACGCGGGAGATCGGAGACCGGGCGTTTCGGCTTCCCTTCCGGAGGAGCTGAAGGGCTTTCTGGATACGCTTTCAGTGGACTGGGACCTTTCACGGATCACCCTCCGCCAGGAGCGGGCGCAGCTTGAACCGGAAGCCGCGGCGAACCTATCGGGTCTGCGTGTACTCCGTTCGGGGCTGCTTGTCGGCGAATGCAGGAAAAACCGCTTTGAACCGGCACAGGCCTTGGCCATGGCCCTGAAACCCGGACAGTTTCCGGATATCATCAGTTTTTCCCATGAGGATCCCCGCGTTATTCGGTACCTGAAGGGGGAGACCATTGAGGCGGATCATGCGGCCTCCGGCCTGCAGCTGATCTGCGTTGACGGGTATCCCCTGGGGTTCGGCAAAGCGTCCGGGACAACCATAAAAAATAAATACCTTGCCGGATGGCGGTGGATGTGATGGCAAAAGAACGGCTGGATAAAATAGTATCGGAGATCGGACTCGGCACACGGAGCCAGGTGAAGGCGCTGATCAAAAACGGACAGGTCCGCGTAAACGGGGAAACTGTCAGGCGCCCGGAGGAAAAGGCGGATCCTGCCGCGGATACGATCGAGGCCTGCGGCAGTGTCATTTCCTATGAGCCGTTTGTCTACTATATGCTCAACAAACCCGCGGGCGTGCTTTCCGCAACCCGCGATAAACGGGAAAAAACCGTGATGGACCTGGTACCGGATCGGAGGAAAGACCTGTTTCCGGCCGGCCGCCTGGACGCGGACACCGAGGGCCTGCTGCTCATCACGAATGACGGGGAGCTTGCTCACCGGCTGCTCTCCCCCAGGCATCATGTGGATAAAACCTATTATGTGGAGACGGACAGCCCCATACCGGCGGATGCCGGGGAGCGTTTTGCAGACCCCATGGACCTCGGAGATTTCACCACGATGCCGGCCGTGTACGAGTCAGCGGGCAGTCATTCGGGTTATCTGACCATACGGGAGGGCAAGTTTCATCAGGTGAAGCGCATGTTCCAGGCAGTAGGGTGCGTGGTGGTGTTCCTGAAGCGGGTGCGCTTCGGGCCGCTTGAGCTGGATGAAGCGCTCAAACCCGGCATGTGCAGGGCTTTGACCGCGGAGGAGACAGCAGCCCTGAAGGCATGCCGGTGATGCGGTTTTCGGGGCGGGAAGAATAAAAAGCCGGTGATGCGGTTCTCGGGGCGGGAAATGGAAAAAACCTGTGGTGCTGTTCCTGAGACGGGAACTGAAAAAGCCTGTTATGTGGTTCCGGTTCCCGAGGTGGGAATTGTAAAAAGCCGCAGGAAAGGCTGATAATGGAGGAGCGGGATTGTTTCGGGTCAGAAAGGGAAGTTACGGGTATCTTGCAAGAAGGAAAAAACAGCTGATGGCTCACGTCGGCCTGGTTCTGGCAGGGATTATCATCCTGATTGTGCTGGGCATCTGGAGCACAGGCACCAGGAAAAACCTGCTGACGGTGGTGGCGGCGGTTTCCGTGCTGCCACTGGCCAATGAACTGGTGGTGCTGATCGCGGTGTGGAAGTATCATTCCCGCCCGAAGGAAGAGTATGACCAGGTCCGGGAGCTTGTGGGAAACGGGCTGCTGAACACAGAGCTTGTGATCACCTCCAGGACAGATAAAAGCATGGAGATCAGCTATGCCTATATCCATGAAAAAGGCATTTTCTGCTATAGCGCGGATAAGTCGCTGGATGTGAAGAAGGCCGCGGATTATATCTCCGGATTCATGAAACAGAACAACCTGAAAACGGAGGTATTCGTCATCCGGGAGTGGAAACAGTTTCTCAACCGCCTGCGGGAGCTTGAGCCGGAAGACAGGAATACCTGCGATGAGCAGCTGCTGAGGGCAGAGGGCGTAATCCGGGCAATCGCCGTATAAGAGGGAGACATATTTTGCCCACGGCTGCGCTTTTTGCAGGCGTGGCTGCAAAATAGTCATCCGAGGCCATTCGGTCAGACTGCAAAACTGTGTTTTGGGAGGAGGCCGCCGGATGCGGGAACTGACAATAACGGAGCGCGATGAAGGGCAGCGCATCGATAAATATCTCGGGAAATACCTGAATGAGGCGCCGAAGAGCTTCCTCTACAAGATGATGCGCAAAAAAAACATCACGCTCAACGGGAAAAAATGCGAAGGGTCCGAACATCTCTCTGCGGGGGATGTCATCCGCATGTTTTTCTCCGAGGAGACGTTTGAGCGGCTTTCCGTCAGGCAGGACAGGCTGCCGGAGCCGGATGGAGAAATGCTTCCGGCCTGTTCCCCGGAGGTTGTCTACCGGGATCGGGACCTTCTGTTTGTGAACAAGCCCGCGGGACTTCTGTCTCAGAAAGCAAAAGCAGACGATCTGTCCCTGACGGAGTGGATTGTATCCTATGCGCTCAGGGAGGGACTGGTCAGCTGGGAGGAGCTTAAGACCTGCCGTCCGTCTGTCTGCAACCGGCTGGACCGCAATACGAGCGGACTGGTGGCCGCGGGGCTGACCCTGCCCGGACTCACGTTTCTCTCAGAAGCCCTGAAGGAGCGGACCGTGCGGAAATATTACCTGTGTCTGGTCAGGGGGCAGGTAAGGAAGGAAAAACGGATAAACGGGTGGCTGGTGAAGGACGGACAGAAAAATACGGTCCGCATCGTGAAGAACCCCGGGGAGCTTCCGGAAGCGCTTCGGCAGGCTGCCCTGCCCATAGAAACCGCTTATGATCCGCTTTGCGGAAATGACAGGGTCACCCTGCTGAGGGTACATCTGATTACGGGGCGCTCGCATCAGATCCGGGCGCATCTCGCTTCGGAAGGACATCCCATTATAGGCGACCCGAAGTACGGGGAAAAAAGCGTGAATGAGCTTTACGCGAAGTGCTGCGGCGTGCGGCGTCAGCTGCTGCATGCCTGGTATATGGAATTCCCGGCGTTTAAGGAGCGGTTTTCTGGCCTGTCCGGGAAACGCATTACCGCGCCGCTTCCGGACGACTTCAGGGCAGTGCTCATCCGCGAGGGGATAGAAATTCCGGGAGAATAACGATGCGGGGAGCTTCGAATCCGCACCTCCGATAAAGCAAAGAATGCGGATGAAGTTTCCGGGAGAATAAAGACAGCTGGAGGCTGAAATGCCAACATGGAATACCAGGGGGCTCAGGGGGTCTGTTCTGGAGGAGATGGTCAACCACACCATTGACGCGTATCACGAAAAAGGGCTGGCCCTGATCCAGAAAATTCCGACACCCATCAAGCCCATCAATATAGAAAAGGAAACCAGACATATCACACTGGCCTATTTTGACCAGAAGAGTACGGTGGATTACATCGGGGCGGTACAGGGCATTCCCGTGTGCTTTGATGCGAAGGAATCCGCCGTGGATACCTTCCCGCTGCACAACATTCATGAACACCAGATCCGTTTCATGGATGCGATGGAAAAGCAGAACGGCGTGGCATTTATCCTGCTGTATTTCAGCCACAGACACGAGGCGTATTACCTGCCCTTCAGGGATGTGCTGCAGTTCTGGACGCGTGCCAGGGAGGGCGGGAGAAAAAGCTTTACCTATGAAGAGATCGACAAAACCCTGCGGATCCGCATTAAGGGAGAATTGTTTCTGATGTTTCTGGAACAGCTGCAGATGGATCTGCTGCGGAGGGATTCCTGAACAGATGCATTTGCGGCAGCTGTTCAGAGCCGGACTCCGGAAATGGCAAAAAGCGGGGTACATGGGAGACATATTTTGCCCACGGCTGCGCTCTTTGCAGGCGTGGCTGCAAAATAGTCATCCGTGGCCATTTGATCAAAGTACAAAACTCCGTTCAGGGAGGAGATAAAGAATGACAGGAATCAGTTTGCTTCATACGCCCGAAGGTGTACGGGATATCTACGGAGAGGAATACGCCAGGAAAAAGACGGTTGCGGACCGCATTGAACAGGTTCTGCACCGGTTCGGGTACCGTGATATCCAGACACCCGCCTTTGAGTTCTTTGATATTTTCAGCAAGGAAAAGGGCTCTGTTTCCTCCAGAGAGATGTTTAAATTTTTTGACCGGGACGGCAATACCCTGGTGCTGCGGCCGGACATCACGCCTTCCGTGGCGCGGAGCGTGGCCAAATACTATATGTTTGAGGATATGCCCCTGCGTCTGTGCTATGCCGGGGAAACCTTTGTCAACAACATGAGCCTGCGCGGGAGCCTGAAGGAGACTACCGTTATGGGCGCCGAGCTGATCAACGATACCACCTCCGACGCCGACGCGGAGATGGTTGCCATGCTTACGCAGTGCCTGATGGAGAGCGGCTTAAGGGATTTCCAGGTGGAAATCGGCCTGGTGGATTATGTGAACGGCCTGATGCAGGACGCGGGGCTGACGGAGGAACAGCAGGCTGAGCTCAGGGAGCTTTTAAGCCAGAAGAATGAATTTGGTATGGAAGCCCTGCTGGAGGCGATCCCCATGGAGCCTTCGGTCCGCGAAGCCCTGCTTCTGTGCCCGAAGCTGTTCGGCGGAATCGGACAGCTCCGCCGCGCCAGGGAGCTGACGGAGAATGAGCGGGCGCAGGCAGCGTTAGACCGTCTGGAAAAACTCTATACGATCCTGAGCGCATACGGGCTTGAAAAGTATGTGTCCTTTGATCTGGGCATGCCCGGAAAATTCCGCTACTATACCGGGGTGATCTTTCAGGCGTATACCTACGGGACAGGCACACCCGTGGCGGCCGGAGGGCGGTATGACAAGCTGCTTGCCCAGTTCGGGAAGGACGCGCCGGCCACAGGCGTCGCCATCTATCTGGATGCACTGCTGACAGCCCTCTCCAGACAGGATATCCGCACGGAGACCGCCTACAGCCAGATGCTTCTCGTCTATGAGCGCAGGCAGAAGGAAAAGGCCGTGCGGCTTGCCGGAAGGCTCAGGGAGGCGGGAGCTGATCTGACGCTCGCAAAACGTTTTTACGAAAAAACATTTGAAGATTACGAAGCTTATGCAATGAGAATGGGGATGTCCGGGATTCTGTACCTCGGAGAGGACGGGGAGATGCTGTCTCTGACAGACCCCGCGGACGGAAAGAAAACGGAATATCCGTACGAGCTCCTGTTCCGGGAAGGCCCGGACGCTTTCAGAAAGGAATAAAACCGGATGCGATATATCACAATTGCCCTCGCGAAGGGGCGTCTCGCCAGGAAGGCCATGGAAATTCTGGATCGGTCCGGTATCAGCTGCGAGGAGATGCGGGATGAGTCCAGCAGGAAGCTGATTTTTGTGAACGAGGACCTGAAGCTGAAGTTTTTCCTGGCAAAAGCCTCCGACGTCCCAACCTATGTGGAATACGGTGCCGCGGATCTCGGAGTGGTGGGCAAGGATACCATTCTGGAGGAGGGCCGTAGGCTCTACGAGGTGATGGATCTCGGAATCGGCAAGTGCCGCATGTGCGTCGCCGGACCCGCCTCCGCAAAAATCCGTCTCCAGAATCATGAGCTGATCCGGGTGGCGACCAAATACCCGGCGATTGCGAAGGAATATTTCAACAACAAGAAACATCAGACGGTGGAATTGATCAAGCTGAACGGCTCCGTGGAGCTGGCCCCGATTGTGGGCCTATCGGAGGTAATCGTAGATATCGTTGAGACCGGTACCACCCTGCGCGAGAACGGCCTGGAGGTGTTAGAGGAAATCTGCCCGCTGTCCGCCCGCGTGGTGGTGAACCAGGTCAGCATGAAGATGGAACAGGAGCGCATCAGCCGGATTCTGGAGGGCTTCAGAAAGGGGCTCGGTTCGTGACCGGCCGACAGGAGGAAGAACAGCAATGAGAATAATAAAGCTGGACGCAGCGACAAAGGAAAGCCTTTCGGAGCAGTTAATCAGGCGTGATCCGAACCAGTACAGCGCGTATGAGAGTACCGTAAAGGAGATCGTGGAGCGGGTCCGCCGCGAGAAAGACGCAGCCGTCTTTGCCCTGACGGAGCAGTTTGACAAGGCGAAGGTGACAGCGGAGAATGTGCGCGTGACTGAGGAGGAAATCCGGGAAGCAATCGAAAAAACGGATCCGAAGCTCCTTGAGGTCATGAAGCGGTCCATGGAGAACATCCGTGCCTATCATGAAAAGCAGCTGCAGACCAGCTGGTTCGTGAGCCGTGAGGACGGCGTGATCCTTGGGCAGAAGGTGACGCCGTTAGAATCGGTGGGCGTATATGTTCCCGGCGGGAAAGCCGCATATCCTTCGACCGTGCTCATGAATGTCGTACCCGCAAAGGTGGCGGGTGTCGGGAAAATCGTCATGCTCACTCCGCCGGGAAAGGACGGAAAGGTCAATCCCGTAACGCTTGCGGCGGCGCATCTTGCGGGCGCGGATGAGATTTACCGCATCGGCGGGGCCCAGGCCATTGCCGCCATGGCGTTCGGCACCGAATCCATCCCGCGCGTAAATAAAATCGTGGGACCGGGCAATATTTTCGTGGCCCTGGCTAAGAAGGCCGTGTACGGGCATGTAAGCATTGACAGTATTGCCGGGCCGAGCGAGATTATGGTGGCGGCGGATGATACGGCAAACGCCCGCTACGTCGCGGCGGACCTTTTATCCCAGGCAGAGCATGACGAGCTGGCATGCGCCATCCTGGTGACGGACAGCATGCGGCTTGCGGAGGAGGTTTCCGAGCTTGCGGACCGCTATGCCGCGGAGCTCTCCCGCTCCGAGATTATCCGGAAATCCCTGGATAACTACGGATATATCCTGGTGACGGAGACGATGGAGGAGGCATTCGAGACGGTGAATGAGATCGCACCGGAGCATCTGGAGATCCAGACGGAAAATCCCTTCGAGGATATGACGCGGGTGAGAAATGCCGGCGCCATCTTCCTGGGCGCGTACAGCAGCGAGCCTCTGGGCGATTACTATGCAGGGCCGAACCATGTGCTGCCCACGAACGGGACGGCGAAATTCTTTTCACCCCTCGGCGTGGATGCCTATCTGAAGAAATCCAGCGTGATCAGCTATTCCAGGCAGGCGCTTGAGGCCGCGAAGGATGATATCATGACCTTCGCGGAGCATGAATCCCTGACGGCCCATGCAAATTCCATACGGGTGCGGTTTGAGGAATCATGATAAAACTGTGTTTAGGGAGGAGTTGCGTACTATGGAGCGTTCGGCGCGGATTGAGAGAAAGACGAGGGAGACTGACATCCGGCTGAGTCTGGTACTGGACGGAAGTGGAAAGGCGCAGGCGGACACCGGGATCGGTTTCTTTGACCACATGCTTTCCAGCTTTGCCAGGCACGGATTGTTTGACCTGGAAGTAACGGTGAAGGGCGATCTGTATGTGGACTGCCATCATACCATTGAAGATACCGGGATTGTCCTCGGTGAAGCCATTGCGAAGGCAGCCGGAGACAAGAAATCCATCCGGCGCTACGGGCATGTGATCCTTCCCATGGATGACGCGCTGATTCTCTGCGCGGCTGATCTGTCCGGCAGACCGTATCTGGGATTTGAGGCATCCTTCGGGGCGGAACGTGTCGGAGGTTTCGACACGGAGATGGTGCGGGAATTTTTCTATGCCGTGGCCTGCAATGCGGGAATGAACCTGCATATCAGACAGCTCGCGGGAACCAACTGCCATCATCTGATCGAAGGCATGTTCAAGGCTTTCGCAAAAACACTGGATGAGGCCCTGCGCGAGGATCCGAGGATTACGGATGTCCTCTCCACAAAGGGAAGCCTGTAAACAGTTCCTGAGAAAGGGGAAAACCATGCCGGCAAAAATGCAGCCCGAATACAGAACGCACTTTACGCCTGCCGTTTCCTGGGAGGACCTTAAAAAGGACCCTTCCGGCTTGGTCCCCTGCATCGTGCAGGATGCGGAGAACGGGGACGTGCTCATGATGGCCTGGATGGACCGGGCCGCCTTTGAGGAGACTGCGGAGAACGGTGTGATGTGTTATTACAGCCGGAGCCGGAAAGAGCGGTGGCTGAAGGGGGAGACCAGCGGCCATTTCCAGTATGTGAAGGAGCTTTACGCGGACTGTGATTCTGACACGCTCCTGGCAAAGGTTGAACAGAGCGGGGCGGCATGCCATACCGGTGCCCGCTCCTGCTTTTTCCGAAAGGTTTTAACACGATGATTACAAAACGATTTGAACCGGCGCCTGTAAAACAGGCGCTTTCCCATGAAATCCTGATGCAGATCGAGAAGCCGGCGCGGTACCTGGGAAATGAAATCAATGCCGCATGCAAGGACAGGAAAAGCGTGGATATTTCCTTCTGTATGTGCTTCCCGGATGTCTATGAGGTCGGCATGAGCCATCTGGGCATTCAGATTCTCTATGATCTGTTCAACCGCAGGGCGGACACCTTCTGCGACCGGGTTTATTCGCCCTGGATGGATCTGGACGCGATTCTGCGCCGGGAGAAAATCCCGCTGTTTGCCGTGGAGTCCCAGGATCCGGTAAAAAGCTTTGATTTCCTGGGCATTACCCTGCAATATGAGATGTGCTACACAAATATCCTGCAGATCCTGGACCTCTCCGGCATTCCGCTGCGGAGCTGCGACAGGACCATGGAGGATCCTTTTGTTATTGGCGGGGGTCCGTGTACCTATAATCCGGAGCCGATCGCACCCTTCTTCGACCTGTTTTATCTGGGGGAAGGGGAGACGCAGTACGATGCGCTGATGGATGCCTACAAGGTCTGGAAGGCTTCCGGGAAGCCCAGGACCGCTTTTCTGGAGATGGCGGCGGAAATTCCGGGCATGTATATTCCGCAGTTTTATGATGCGGTCTACCATGAAGACGGTACCCTTGCCTCCTTCACGCCAAACAACCCGCATGCATCGCCGACGGTCCGCAAGGAAGTTGTGCGGGATATGACAACGGCCATTTATCCGGAAAAGCCGCTGGTACCTCATATCAGGGCGATCCAGGACCGTGTGGTGCTGGAAATCCAGCGCGGCTGTATCCGGGGCTGCCGCTTCTGCCAGGCCGGGATGATTTACAGGCCGGTGCGTGAGCGGGATGAAAAACGTCTGGAGGAGCTTGCCATCACCATGCTGGATGCTACCGGACATGATGAGATTTCCTTAAGCTCTTTAAGCTCAAGCGACTACAGCAGGCTTCCGGAGCTTGTGGATTTTCTGATCGGCGAGTGCAGCAGACGCAAGGTCAATATCTCCCTGCCTTCACTGCGTATAGACGCTTTCTCCCTGGATGTGATGAGCAAGGTGCAGGACGTGCGCAAGAGCAGCCTGACCTTCGCCCCGGAGGCGGGAACCCAGCGGATGCGGGATACCATCAACAAGGGCCTGACCGAAGAGGCAATCCTCTCGGGAGCCGGGGAAGCCTTCGAGAGCGGATGGAACCGGGTTAAGCTGTATTTTATGCTGGGCCAGCCCTGGGAGACCGATGAAGACCGGGAGGGCATAGCAGGGCTTTGCGAGCGCATAGCCGAGCGCTATTACCAGGTTCCCAAGGAGCAGAGAAACGGTAAATGCCAGATTGTGGCAAGCACGGCATTTTTTGTGCCGAAGCCGTTTACGCCGTTTCAGTGGGCCGTCATGTATACGCCGCAGGAGTACCTCGGAATGGCAAAAACCGTCAATCACGCAATCCGGGAACAGCTGAATCAGAAGAGTATCCGCTATGACTGGCATGAAGCCTATGTCACGGTGCTGGAGGGCGTGCTTGCCCGCGGAGACAGAAGGGTTGCCGACGTCATTGAAGCCGTATACCGCAAGGGTGAAATCTATGATGCGTGGACGGAAAATTTCCGCTACGACGTCTGGGTCAGCGCCTTTGAGGAATGCGGCCTGTCCATGGATTTCTATAACCGGAGACAGCGGCGGGAGGATGAGCTGTTCCCGTGGGATTTCATAGACACCGGCGTGACGAAGGCTTTCCTCCTGCGGGAATGGAAGAAAGCCGGAAACGCACAGACAACCTATAACTGCAGGCAGCAGTGCTCGGGCTGCGGCGCGAGGAAATTCGGCGGAGGTGTATGCTTTGAACATTCGAATGCAGTTTGCTAAATACGGAAAGATGATCTATATCGGTCATCTGGATGTCATGCGCTATTTTCAGAAGGCGCTGCGCCGCGCAAAGGTGGACATGGCTTTCACCCAGGGGTTCAGCCCGCACCCGATCCTTTCATTTGCCGCGCCGCTGGGCGTCGGTATCGAGAGCTGCGGGGAATATGCGGATCTGCGGGTATACAGAAGCGATACAACGGAAGCCATGACAGAACGCCTGAATGCCGTTATGGCGGAAGGTATCCAGGTGATGGACTGGCGGCTCCTCCCGGAGGATGCTCCGAATGCCATGAGCAGCGTTGCGGCTGCGGATTATATGGTGACTTTCAGGGAAAACGCCAAAATAAAACAATGTTCAGAATGGATAAAACATTATTACACATTCATAGAACAAAGTTCTATTGCCACGGAAAAAGAGACGAAAAAGGGGCCGAAAACGGTTGATATACGCCCGTTGATACTCGATAACAGCCTCGAGCTGAAAGAGGACAAAGAGCCTGCCCTGTTTTTCCAGCTGTCTGCCGGCAGTGCGGGGAATCTGAAACCCGAGCTCATTCTGTCCGCGTTTTATCAGTACCTCGGCCTTCCGTTTCAGGAGGAAGAACTCAGGATCTGCCGGCTGGAAACCTACACCTCGGCGGCAGATTCGGAGGGGAATACCAGGCTTATCCCCCTGAGGGAAGCGGGGATTCCCATTCTGCAGCCGTTAGAGGAGCCGGGAGAAGAAAAGGAAAAGAACCTTCCATGAAGGATAAATGGGTGTTTTTCAGGAAAGAAAACAATGTTTTTTATTTGCTGATGCGCGAGAACCGCCTGGTTGAATGCCATGTGGAACCCGCGAAGAGCTTTGCCGGCAGTCTTTATATCGCACGGGTAGAGCAGATAAAACCGGAACTCGGGGCGGCTTTCGTGAAAATCGGTGACCGGTCCTGTTTTCTGCCGCTTGCAAAAGACTTCTTTCCCGTAATGCTCAGGCAGACAAGGGCCGGTGTCCTGACGCAGGGGGATGAGCTTCTGGTGCGCGGCGAAAAGGAGGCTGCCGGGAAGAAAGAGCCGGTGGTCAGCCCCGGCATAGAGCTTGACGGCAGATATGCCGTGCTTTCCCTTCCGGATAAAACGGTACGCTTTTCCGGAAAAATCGGCGGGAAGGAAGACAGGAGGCGCCTCGGCGCTCTTGCTGAACGCATACTGGGGGGACGCTTCGGCGTTCTGTTCAGGACAAATGCAAAGACCGCTTCCGAGGAGGCTGTATCCGCAGAGCTGGAGAAGCTGGCGGAGCAGTTTGACGGTCTGCTTTCTGCCGCACGGGCCAGGACGGCAGGCTCCTGTCTGCGAAGCGGCCTGCCCGGATATCTGAAGGTAGTGCGGGATCTGGCTCTTACGGGGGAGGGGACGGAGTTCGTAACAGATGATGAGGCGCTTTTTCGCGAGCTTTCGGAGCAGCTTTCTCTTTATCCGGAGCTTGCGGGGGCACAATGCCGTAAATATGAAGATCCGCTGCTTTCGCTGGAGAGCTGCCTGAGGCTTCCGGTCCTGATTCCGAAAGCGCTTTCCCCGAGGGTCCTGCTTCCCTCCGGAGCATGGATCATGATCGAACCGACAGAAGCCCTGGTATCTGTTGACATCAATTCCGGACAGGCATCTCCCGGAAAAAGGGCCCGGGAGGATTTTCTTCTGAAAATCAATCTGGAGGCGGCCCATGCTCTCATGGAGCAGCTCCGTCTGCGCGGCCTCTCCGGCATGATCATCGCGGATTTCATCAGTATGAAAGACAAAGCTTCCAATAATATACTGCTGGATTGCCTGCGCCGGCTTGCCGCGGAAGACCCCGTGAAAACCACCGTCGTGGATATGACAGCCCTCGGACTCGTGGAAATCACCCGCAAGCGGGAGCGGGAGCCGCTGAAAAAGCAGCTGGAAAAGGCCGGCATAAGCTATGCCTGAATAAAAGAGCAGTGAACGACCTGTTTTGATGATGTTCATTTGTTACTGTTCAGAGCCAGGCGCAAATCTGAGGTGAATCATCGATTCCGCTGGCGGAAATCCATGATTCACCTCAGATTTGCATCTGGCGAGCACGCCACAACTCCAGAAATGGCTGCTTTTCGCCATTTCTGGAGTCTGGCTCTGACAGTAACGTTCATTTTTACACGCAAGAAAGCGCTTGACAACGAATCCTGCGCATGGTAATATAATCGAGTATGCCGCACAATGAGGTTATTAAGCGCTGCCCCGTGCAGCCGCCGGAATTGGCGAGTTTTTTAAACAGGAGGTGCTAACATGTACGCAATTATTGCAACAGGCGGAAAGCAGTACACGGTAGCCGAGGGCGATGTTATTCGCGTTGAGAAGCTTGGAGTAGAGGCTGGAGAAACTTACAACTTTGATCAGGTACTGGCTGTTAACAACGGCAAGCTCGTAGTGGGAACCCCCACCGTAGCCGGCGCAACCGTAACGGCTTCCGTCATCGGCGACGGCCGTGCCAGGAAGGTCATTGTATACAAGTACAAGAAGAAGACCGGATATCACAAGAAGAACGGACACAGACAGGCTTACACAGAAGTTAAGATCGAAAAGATCAATGCCTGACTATGATCAACATCACAGTACTACAGGATTCCGCCGGGCATTGCCGGGGCTACTCGGCAGAGGGGCATGCGGGATATGCAGATTCCGGATATGATATTATCTGCGCTGCTGTTTCCGTGCTGGCCCAGAATACGGCAAACGCCATAGAGCGCTTCACCCCGGATACCATAGAGGGTGAGGCTGACGAGGAGAAGGGGAGCCTGCGCGTTTCCTTTCCGGATGGCGTAAGCGGGGAATCCGAGCTGCTGCTTAAAGCCATGATCAGCGGTATGGAGGATATAGCCGACCGCTATGGCAGCAGGTTTATCCGTATCCGATATGAGGAGGTGTAAGTTATGTTTCAGTTGAATCTTCAGTTATTCGCTCATAAAAAGGGCGTTGGTTCTACTAAGAACGGCCGTGATTCCGAGTCCAAGAGACTTGGTGCAAAGCGCGCGGACGGACAGTTTGTTCTTGCCGGAAACATTCTTTACAGGCAGAGAGGAACCCACATTCATCCCGGAATCAACGTTGGTCTGGGTGGCGACGACACGTTATTCGCCAAGGTAGACGGCGTTGTGCGTTTCGAGAGAAAGGGCAGAGACAAGAAGCAGGTTTCTGTTTATCCGAAGGCTGAGTAATAAGATTTGTAACTGTTCAGAATCCGTTGCAAATCCGGAATGGCTGTTTTTCGCCATTTCCGGAGTCCGGCTCTGAAAAGTTGCTCCGATTTGAGAAAAACAATTGACAGGCCGGTGCGAAAGCAGCGGCCTGTCACTGTAATAAGGAGACATATTTTGCCCACGGCTGCGTTTTTTTTGCAGGCATGGCTGCAAAATAGTCATCCGTAGCCATTAAGTCAACGTACAAAACTGCGTTACATGAGGAGAAATATATGCTCGTAGACAGCGCGAAAATCTGGATCCAGTCCGGAAAGGGCGGAGACGGACATATCAGTTTCCGCAGAGAGAAATTTGTGGCGGCAGGCGGTCCGGACGGAGGAGACGGAGGCAGGGGCGGCGACATCATCTTTGAGGTGGATCCCGGCCTGAATACCCTCAATGACTTCCGCCATATCCGGAAATACATTGCAAAATCGGGCGAAGAGGGAAAGCAGCGGCGCTGCCATGGAGCGGACGGGGAGGACCTTGTCATTAAAGTCCCGGAGGGAACGGTCATCCGCGACGATGCGACGGGAAAGGTGATCATGGACATGTCCGGCCCGCACAGGCGGGAGGTGATCCTCAAGGGCGGCAGGGGCGGCATCGGGAACATGCACTTTGCCACCTCCAC
>CAMOSC010000024.1 GCA_946624325.1 uncultured Clostridia bacterium | reverse complement strand
ATATTTTGCCCGCGGCTGGGTGGCCATTAGGTCAAAGTATAAACTGTGTTTTTTAAAAGGAGGTAGTACTTTATGCCGCCAATGGGAGGAGGGTTGCGGAATCCGAGGGGATTTCTGACAGAAGAGGAAAAGCAGAACCGGCCGAAGATTACGGCAGGGCTTTTGAAACGGGTGTTTTCTTATCTGAAACCATACTGGAAACAGATGATCCTGGCACTGTCCTGCATAGCGCTCTCGTCTGTATTCAATCTGCTGCCGTCGCTGATTACGGGTAAGATCATTGATGAAGGTCTGATTGCCCGGAATCTGCAGAGGCTTATCATCCTGATCGTGCTGTCGCTGGCTGTGTCGGTGGCCGCAAACCTGATCGGGGTGGCGGAGAGCTACCTGAATAACTGGATGGCGCAGCATATCACCTACGATATGCGCAATTCCATGTACCGTCATCTGCAGAAAATGTCCGAGCGGTTCTTTACCGAAAACAACCAGGGCGACATCATTACCAGGATGACCAGCGATATTTCGGGCGTCCAGAGCGTCATCACAAATACCTTCAGCAGCATTCTGTCGAATTCCATGACACTGATCGCGGCCCTCATAGCCATGTATCGGAAAAACTGGATTCTGGCGACCATCGGCGTGGTCATCGTGCCCCTCTTTACCATACCTACCCGGCGGGCGGGAAAAACAAGATGGACGCTGACGAGAGAGGCTCAGGACTGCAACGATAAGATCAACGGGATCCTGAATGAGACCATGTCGGTCAGCGGACAGCAGCTGATGAAGCTGTTCGGGCAGGAGAAAAGGGAGTTCGCGAGATATGAGTCCGCAAACCGCAGGATGATCGGCCTGAATATCCGCGAGGGTATGGCCGGAAGGTGGTTTAGGGTGGTGATCTCAACGGTGTCCTCCGTCGGCCCCATGCTGCTCTATCTGGTGGGCGGAGTCCTGATCATGAAATACGACAGCAGCCTGACGGTGGGTGATATCACGGTACTGGTGGCATTGCTCGGAAGGATGTACGGGCCGGTAAACAGCCTGTTAAACATCCAGGTGGAATGGATCCGGTCTATGGCGCTGTTTACCAGGATCTTTGAGTATCTGGATATGAAAGTGGAGATTGATAACCCGCCGGACCCGGTGGTTCCGGGGCATGCATCGGGAGATGTGGAGTTTGAGGCGGTTGATTTCTCCTACGAACCTTCCAGAAAGATATTAAAATCCGTCAGCTTCCACCTGGAGAGCGGAAGGAGTGTCGCCATCGTGGGGCCCTCCGGATCCGGGAAGAGCACCATTATCCGGCTGATTCCGCGGCTGTATGATGTTTCGGGCGGCTGTGTCCGCTTTGACGGCGTTGATGTGCGGAAACTGGACCTGGCATGGCTGAGGAAGCAGATCGGTGTGGTATCCCAGGATACCTATCTGTTCAACGGAACCATCCGCGAAAACCTGCTCTATGCAAAGCCGGATGCCACGGAGGAGCAAATGGAGGACGCCTGCAGAAAGGCAAATATCTGGGATTTTATCGAAAAACAGCCTGGGCGGCTGGATACCGTGGTCGGAAACCGCGGGCTGAAGCTCTCCGGCGGTGAGAAGCAGAGAATTTCCATCGCCCGGGTGCTCTTAAAAGATCCCGCCCTGCTGATTTTCGATGAAGCCACTTCCGCCCTGGATTCCATATCCGAGGCAAAGATCCAGGAGGCCATTGATCCCATCGCGGCCTCCAGGACCAGCATTCTGATCGCCCACCGCCTCTCCACGATCCTGGCGGCGGATGAGATCCTGGTGGTAAAGGACGGTGCTATTGTGGAGCGTGGCGTACACAGGGATCTGGTGAATGCCGGAGGCGTTTATTCCGAACTCTACCGGACGCAGTTCGGAAAGGCGATCGAGACTTAAGGAAGCACGCAGGTGCCCAGGGAAGCATCCGGGTGACTAAGAAAGCGCACGGGTGCCCAGGGAAGTATGCGGATGTCCTGAGAAGTATCCGGGTGACGAGAAACACACGGGTGCCCAGGGAAGTATCCGGGTACCCAGGGAAGTACGCGGGTGTCCTGGGAAATATCCGGATGAAATAGGAAGACTGGAGGTTGTTAAGTAATGGATCAGATATGGATTGACATGTATAACGCCGCGAAGGCCGTACTTGGAGGCGTAACGATTTCGGATTATGTTACGGCAGGAGAGGTTTCAGCTGCTGTCAGGTCAAAATCGGGAAGGATATATGTTGGAGTATGCATTGATACCTGCTCCACGCTCGGAATATGCGCTGAGAGAAATGCTATTTTCAATATGATCACAAACGGGGAGTACGAAATCGACAGAGTCCTCTGCATTCCGCCGAATGAGGGGAAAGGTGCGCCGTGCGGTGCCTGCAGAGAATTAATGGTTCAGCTGATGCCGGATAAATATCAGGATATTGATATTATGATTGATTATTCAAAAGGGAAGGTTATGAAGCTGGGAGAACTGACGCCCGAATGGTGGATCGGAGTATCCGGCTGACCGTTATCTGTAAAACTGAAAGAAGCAAGCAGAAGTCTTCAGGAGGAGACATATTTTGCCCACGGCTGCGTTTTTTGCAGGCGTGGCTGCAAAATAGTCATCCGTGGCCATTAGGTCAAAGTACAAAACTCCGTTTAGGAAGGACAAAGTCTATGCCGGAAAACAGTATGGGGACACAAAAGGTCGGCAGATTGATCCTGACAACAGGGATTCCGCTTATGCTCAGCCTTCTGATTAATTCCCTTTATAATTTCGTGGATTCGGTCTTTGTGTCCCGCGTCTCGGAGGATGCCCTTACCGGGCTTTCCCTTGCAGCCCCGGTCCAGGTCATGGTTTCTGCCCTGGGTCTGGGGAATGCGGTGGGATTGAATGCCGCTATTTCGCGTGCCCTGGGAGAAGGAAGGGCGGACAGGGTAAAAAAGACGGCGGATGCCGCGATCTTTCTGGCATTGTGCGCCTGGGCCCTGATCTCTCTGGCCTGCCTGGCGGGAGTCCGCCGGTATTTTGAGTGGCAGAGCGGCGGAAATACAACCATCGCCGCATACGGGCGGGATTACCTCTCCATCTGCATGTTTTTCTCACTGGGGCAGATGGGCCAATGGGTTTTCGATCGCTTTGTAATTTCCAGCGGTAAATCCCACCTGTTTTTATACACGCTGTCGGCGGCCTCCATCACGAATCTGATTCTCGACCCGGTTTTTATTTTTGCCCTGGGGCTCGGCACACGCGGGGCAGCCATTGCTACGGTAATCGGCCAGCATATGGGGCTTTTGGCCGGAATCTACATTAACAGCCGGTGGAACAGGGAGATATCATTTTCCTTTACCCTGCGTCCGGATTGGAAAAGCGTGCTTACAATTCTGCGGGTAGGCATACCGTCCGCACTGGTGCAGGTGCTGACCAGCTTTGTCACGGTAGCGATGAACTCCATCCTGCTCGCGTTTTCCAGTACGGCAGTGGCGGTTTACGGTGTGTGCAGCCGCATGATGGGCCTGTGCACGGTAGGTGTCCATGGCATTGATAATGGCCTGATTCCGATTGTTGCCTATAATTACGGCGCAAAACGGCCTGATCGTGTACGGCAGGCGCTGCGCTATGCAATGATTTATTCCGCACTGTTCTTTGTACCTTTCCTGCTTGTACTGGAGGCCGCGCCTGATCTGGTGCTGAATCTTTTCAATGCCTCGGAGCAGATGACGGGCATCGGGGAGCCCGCCGTGCGGATTATGGCCCTGGCCTGGATGATTTCCATTCCAAACCTTGTGATTGCCTCGGCCCTGCAGGGGCTTTCGCTTCCCAGGCCCAGTATGCTGCTGACCATGCTGCGCCAGGCTGTACTGCCGGTACTGCTTGCCCTTGTCTTAAGGAGCTTTGGAAAGCTGAACATTCTGTGGTTATGTTTTGTGTTTGCCGAAGGGATCTGTATTCCGGCCGCATGGTTCTTCTGGAAAAGGGAAAGCCGAAGGACTTTGGAAGATAAGCCTGGCTCCATGCAGGAAGAATAAGCGAAGACAGTTATAACGGAAAAGAAAGAGCGGGCAAGGGGGATGCGTGCGCCTGCACGGCATAATCCGTCGGGCGGGCAAACTGGATTACCCGGAGGGAATCGCTCAGGGAAACGCTTCAATCAGCGTTTCCTCAGAAAACAGGGAGGAGGCAGTATCGGGTTCTGAAGAGAATCATCGGTCAGAGAAAATATGGTTATCAGACATTCTACGCCGCAGGACCTGGAACGGATCATGGATATCTACGCTGGTGCAAGGCGTTTTATGGCAGAGCATGGGAACCCTTATCAGTGGGGACCAACGAACTGGCCGCCGGAAGCACTGATCCGGGCGGATATCCGGGCCGGAAACAGCTATGTCTGCCTCAATGACAAAGCGTCGGTCATCGGCACGTTCTTCTTTGATCAGGGGAAGGATATTGAACCGACTTACCGGGAGATTACGGAAGGCGCGTGGCTTGACGACAGCCCCTACGGGGTGGTGCACCGCATTGCGGGCGACGGATCCGAAAAGGGAATCGGTACTTTCTGCATAAACTGGGCCTTATCGCAGTGCGGACACCTGCGGATCGATACCCACGGAAACAATATCGTCATGCAGAATCTCCTCCGGAAACTGGGGTTTGTCCGTTGCGGCATCATTTACGTGACGGAAGATGATTATCCCCGCCTGGCTTTCGAGAAAACGAAGCCTGCATAAACGGGAATGTTCCGGAATAACAGCGCCTGCATGAACGGGAATGTTCCGGAATAACAGCGGCTGCATGAATGGGAATGTTCCGGAATGACAGCGGATGCACTTAAGAAATGAGGATTGATAGGATGACGAATACGATACAAAAACTGGTAACGGTCAATGAATGTGCGGAGCTTGACAT
This sequence comes from uncultured Clostridia bacterium, assembly GCA_946624325.1. Taxonomy (GTDB): domain Bacteria; phylum Bacillota; class Clostridia; order Lachnospirales; family Lachnospiraceae; genus Anthropogastromicrobium. Next base: position 15,273 of record CAMOSC010000024.1, on the reverse strand, counting down.
ATCCGCGGGAGGCGGCGGCAAAGGCCTTCTGGGGGACATCAACGGCGACGGGTGTATGGAACTGGTCATTGTAAGGGCAGACGATCGTGATACGCGCTATATTCCGCACCAGGTGACCTGCATTACCGCCTTCCGCCTGACGGGAGAGATGCTCTGGCAGAGGGGCGTTAAGGAGGGGAAGGCCGGCGGCTTCGGCTCGGATTTCCCTGCCCAGATCTGTGATATAGACGGGGACGGGAAACTTGAGGTCCTCTGCATTATGGACGGGAAATTCCTGGTGCTTGACGGGGCGGACGGAACGGTTAAAGCGGCACATGAGCTGCCGGATCCCGAGGCGCATGACTGTATTATCATCGCAAACCTGACCGGGCGGGATGCGCCGAGGGACATTATCCTGAAAGATCGCTACCACAGACTCTGGGCTTATGACGCGGACTGGAATCTTCTCTGGACCCATGAAGGCAATGTGGGCCATTTTCCGTGGCCGTCGGATATCAACGGGGACGGCTATGATGAGGTGATGGCTGGCTATGACCTTCTGGATCATACGGGAAAGGTTTTATGGAGCTGTCATGATCTGGAGGAGCACGCAGACTGCCTCTGGGTCGGAGATGTGAACGGAGACGGCTTCCCGGAGATTGCCGTGGGCGGGAGCGTGACCTGCCTGTATGACCGGTTCGGGAAGGAACTCTGGCGGTATGACGGCTCGATAGAGTCCCAGCATATAGCCCTTGGACACTTCCTGCCCGGAGAACCGGGGCTTCAGACAGCCGGTCTGGACCGGATCCGGCGCGGCGACGGCTATAAGGGGCAGTGGGATGGCAGGGACGGCATGTTCATGCTGGACAATAACGGACACGAGCTGTGGAAGGAAGACCGGAAAACGAAAGGATGGCTTACGATTGTAGAGACACTGTCGGGCTGGAATGGCGAGGACCGGGATTATATACTGGCGTACAGGAGAGGCGGCGGAGTAAACCCGACACTTTATAATGGAAGCGGAGAAGCCGTTATCACCTTTTCCCGGGACGGCTATGTGCTGCACGGGGACCTCTTTGGCAGGGGAAAAGAAGACATCATCATATACGGGGCTGATCGGGCATGGATTTACAGCGGTACACCGGTGAAGCCTGAGGAGCAGATCGCAAGAAAGCCCGTTCCTCAGCCGATCAGGCTGTCGCGTTCAACACTTTATCCGGGAGGGGAATATATGAAATCGCCGAAATGATTGCGGAGGACAGAGATGAAAATCCATGAGCTGAAGTATTCGAATACCAATACCTATCTGATAGAGGGAGAAAACGGCTGCCTTCTGTTTGACACCGGCTGGGCCGGAACCTTCCCGGCTTTCCTTAGGGCCATGGGGGAGCTGTCGATTCCGGTGCAGCGGATTAACGCCATCCTGATATCCCACTTCCATCCGGATCACTGCGGGATCGCCGGGGAGATCGCATCGCTTGGGCCGGTGATTACGGCGGCGGAGGTGCAGAGAGGGATGCTCCATGCTGCGGATGCGGTTTTCGCGAAGGAAAAACACAGCCGGTTTGTGCCTGTCCGGGACGATCAGGTGAGATTTATTTCGATTCCGGAAAGCCGTCATTTCCTCGGGACGCTCGGCATTGACGGAGAAATCCTCCATACGCCTGGGCACAGCGACGACAGCATCTCCCTGTGTCTGGATAACGGCGTATTTTTTGTGGGAGACTTAAACCCGCTCTATGAGCTGGAGCTTCACCGGGGAACGCAGATCGGTGAGAGCTGGAGGCGCCTTCTGGAAAAGAATCCGGGGATCATCTATTACGGACACGCGCGGCCGGCCGTGCTTAAAGAGCAGAAGGCGGAAGAACCGCCGCGGAGGGATGATCTGGAGCTTCTCACGGGCAGGATCATGAAGTATATCGACAGAGGCGTCAGTCTGGAGCGGATCGCAAAAAAGACCGGCGCCTCCGGCGAGTTCATCGAAGATGTGGCCAGGATGTATCTGACCCACCAAAACGTGGGCGTTCGTGGAATCCTGGACCGGATCGAGATCAAGGGGAGATAGGGCGTTCTGCGCGCATCTGGGTCTGCCTGAATCCGGACGGAGGAAAGACCGTGTGCGTTATGACTTCTTGACAATATCGGATACATCCTGCAGGGAGACAAAAGCGGTTTTATCGATATCGGTGACAATCGTTTTCAGCTTATTGATCTGAAAATGGTTGACGATGAAATAGATGATCTGCTTTTCGTCTTTGGAGTATCCGCCGATGGCGTTTACGATCGTACCGCCCGCGTCAAAATTTTCCGAGAGCGCTTTTGAGATTTCTTCCGCTTTGTTCGTCACGATCATGGCGCAGGTAGAACGGTCAAAGCCTTCTACAATAAAGTCAACGGTTTTTGAACCGATGTAATAGGTGACGATCGAGTACAGCGGAAGGATCCAGCTTTGAATGACGATCCCGCAGATAATATAAAGGAGTGCGTTGAAGATCATGACAAACGAGCCGATGGAGATCCCGATTTTCTTCGCAAATACGACAGACAGGATATCAATGCCGTCGATTGCCCCGCCGAAACGGATCGTCAGACCGCTCCCGACGCCTGAAATCAGTCCTCCGAAGACCGCGCACAAAAGCAGATCGGAACCTGCGAGCGGGGAAACAAAATTCACGTTGATCGGAAGAACATGCATGATCAGGTACGAAACCAGGGAATAGACGGCAACCGTAAAGAGGGAATACACGGTGAATGCAAATCCCTGCTTTTTCAGCCCGAACAGAAAAATCGGAAAATTCAGAAGCAGCAGGAAGAAGGAGAGCGTCAGGGCAGGGGGCGTTACCTGGTCGAGCAGCATGGAGAGACCGGAAATACCGCTGTCATACAGCTTTACCGGAAACAGGAACAGGGTAACCCCGAAAGCATTGATCGTGCCGGCGACCGTGAGAAATGCAAAATTGATCCATCGGATTTCCCGAAAAGCCCGCATCAGGCCTGTCGCTTGTCTGGAATTGTCATGTTTCATGTTCATCTCCATTCCGCCGCCGTCAGCCGGCGGCACTCAAATTCATGAAAGACTGTTTTCCGCATTCTTTCTGCTCCGGAATAAGGCAAAAAGGCTTTGGTCAGCCGTTTCGGGCTTCCGGCCTGTTGTATTCAAACCATTACAGTATACCAGTTTGTTCTCTTTTTGAAAAGGGATAACCGCAATATTCGGGATTGGACAGATCCGGCTTCAGCGCTTCAATATGCTGGCAGAAGACTGTCTTTCCTGCGGAGGACATCCCGGCACCGGGAGATACCGGGTGTACAGACTGTATGAGATTTTCTGTGAAGCCTGAGAGCAGTGGAATGCTCACGAAGAATTCATGGCCCGGAACAATAGAAGGCGGGGGCCCGGATATGGGCCCCCGCTTCTTAAAGCGGTTCGCCGAGTTCCTCGGCAAGTTTCAGCATAATCGCGCATTCGATTCTCTTTTTAAAAAGTTCGCAGCCTTCGGCATAAATCCCCTGCACGGATCCGGTGGCATGAAAGGCATTGGCCGAGCATCCGCCGGCGCAGTAAAGCCTGGCCCAGCAGTCACGGCATTCCGGGCGGCTGTATACGTTGCAGCCCGCAAACTGTTCCTGGACTGCATGGTTTGTCACGCCCTGCCAGATATCCCCGAGACGGAAGGCTTCATCCCCGACAAACTGATGGCAGGGATACAGATCCCCCCAGGGGGTGACGGCCATGTACTCCGTGCCGGAGCCGCAGCCGGAAATCCGCTTATATATACACGGCCCGCCCTTCAGATCAAGCATATAGTGGTAGAAGGTGTAGGGCTTTCCTTCCCGCCGGCTTTCTAACATATCCAGGGCAAGGGCTTCGTACTCCCTGCAGACGATTTCCCGGTCCTCTGCGGTCAGGGCGCAGGGGTCGTCGGGGGCGCAGACAACCGGCTCCATGGAGAGCTCGGTGAAGCCGAGTTCTTTCATGACCCGGATATCCTTCATGAAATCCGGATTGGCGTGGGTAAAGGTGCCGCGGATATAATAGTTCTTTCCGCCGCGGGCCTTAACCAGCTTCTGGAATTTCGGCACAATCCGGTCAAAGCTGCCCTGACCCGCGTAATCCTTCCGGAAACGGTCGTGTATTTCTTTGCGGCCGTCCAGACTTAATACCACATTTGTACATTCCTTGTTGGCAAACTCGATGACCTCGTCGTCGATATCCATGCCGTTTGTCGTCAGGGTAAAGCGGAAGCGCTTGCGGACGTCCTTCTCGATGGAGCGGGCATAGCGGACAAGGTCCTTTACGACGCCGAAATTGAGCAGGGGCTCCCCGCCGAAGAAATCCACTTCCAGATTGGTGCGGTTTCCGGAGTGCTCCACGAGAAAATCCAGCGCCCGTTTGCCTGTCTCAAAGGACATGAGCGCCCGTTCTCCCTGAAAACGCCCCTGACTTGCAAAGCAATAGGAGCAGTTCAGGTTGCAGGCGTGGGCGACATGCAGGCAGAGTGCCTTGATGATGCCGGCGCTTTTCTGCTTCATGGTGTCGGCCAGGTCTTCATAGGTATCGGGGGTGAAGAGCCTGCCCTCATCCCGCAGGGTGCAGAGGTCCTCATAGCATTCTTCGGCTTCCTCCCGGGGGATGTTTGGGTAGAGGGAATCGGTGAAGGTGCGGATCAGTTCTTCCCGGTCCATCTGCTCAAAGCGGTTGACCATGTCATAAGCAAAACGGTCCATAGAGTGGACGGACCCGGAATTGACATCAATTACAATATAATATCCGTTTAACGCATAGCTGTGAATCATAGTTATCCCTTTTTATCCGGGCGCCGCGTAAAAAGAGACGCCTCGTATTTTTACCAAAAACGTGATTGTTCAGTTACCAAAAAACCGCCTTTTCAGGCGGCTTTTCGGAATAATGAAGAATCAGTCCTCTTTTTTATTCTCGCACTGCTGATTGGCAATTCCGCAGCTGGTCTTGCAAGCGGACTGGCAGGATGTCTGGCACTCGCCGCATCCGCCTTTTTTGGCGCTTTCACAGAGAGAACGGGTTTCTACGGTCTGAATATGTTTCATTCAAACAACCTCCATTTTTTATTAGAATAGAGCCTAATTTTATCATAGGGATCCTGTAAAGTCAATGGGGATAAATGGAATAACAACTAAAATACGCCGGATACCTGCCGTGGTATGGGGAAAATGACGAAATTGTGCAAAAAAACCTGCATATGGCAAAGAAAACGTAAGAATCCCTTGACAGAAGCGGGAAAGAGGAGTATAGTGAGGGTGTTGTAACAAAAGTGTAATATTTTGTAATGATGCGGACAGGCTGTTTTTTCCGGATAAGCGGAAACGGGGGGCTGTCTTCAGGTATGTGGTTTTAGGGGGTAGTTTGGGCCTTTTCCGAAAAAAACGGCCTTTAAGGTACCCGGTGCATCCTGAAATTGTTACATATTTTTTGCAGATATTTCGTCTCAGGAGGAGAAATGAGGAAAACAGGAAAGAGATTTGTCATTGCCTGCCTTTCTGGAGTATTATCCCTTGGAAATTCAGTTCCTTCCGTACTGGCTTCTGATCTTGAGAATCAGACGGCTGTTGCGGGTATGTCCATTACCATAAATAACTATTATGCGGCAAGTGAAACCCCTGCGGAAGAAATCCTGACTTATCTGAGTGAGCAGACGGCACCCGCGGAACCCGAGGCCGCCGTCATCGCTCCGGAAGTGGTAGCCACGGTGGCTGCACAGATTCAGGCGGAAGAGCCGGAGAGTGAAGATGCAGCCGTTGCAGAGGCAGAAGAGAAGGGCACAGGGCTTGTCAGTGTGCTGGGCTCCCTGAATGTGAGAGAAGAGCCTTCCGCGGAGGCTGAGATCCTCGCCACGCTCTACAGCAACACGCAGATTGATATACTGGATACCGTTTCCAATGAAGAGGGAGACTGGTACCAGGTTGAATGGGAAGAAATCGAGGGCTATGTAAAAGCTGATTATGTGCTTACCGGAGAAGTCGCCGAAACCAGGCAGACCATCACGGCAAACATGACAGCTGAGGTCATTGTCGAAAGTCTTGATGTATTCGATTCCGCCAGGGAAGGAGCCAAACAGCTCGACACCATCCATGAAGGTGAGATTTACAGTGTCATGGAGATTCAGGGCGACTTCGTTAAGCTCCGTAAAAAGGACTACGCCCTCGGTTATGTTTCCATGGACGGCGTAAGGCTTGCAACCAGTCTTTCCAAGGCTCCGGACGGCACCGAAACCGAGACTGAACAGATCCTGGATTATTACATGCAGGACATCAACTATACCAAGGCGGTTTATCTTCAGAGAGTCTCCGACGGCACATGGGCTGACGCCCACGCGGCTGCGGTCTATCTGGTAGAGCTCTGGGGCTATTACATTAACGACGCGGAAGCGGCCGGTCTGACCGAACTGGCGGCCGAGGCAGGCGCAGAGCGGGAAATCGCCATTGCTCTGATGGATGAGGCTGCCGAGAGGGCTGCCGGAAATGTTCCCGCAGAGGATACCGGTGTTGAGCTGGCGCTCAGCCCCGTAGAGACAGATGCCACTGCCATAGTTCGTGAAGCTCCGGAAGCCGCTGCAGATGCGGTTCAGCCTGTACAGGAAAACGCGGAGCCCCAGATTATTGTTCCGGTTGAGCAGGAAAGCCCCGCGGCACAGGTTACCGCGATCGAGGCATTCTACCGCGGCGGCGACAAGCATGCCGGCGACATGATTTACAGCAGTGAGCTTTACCTGATGGCAGCTTACAGCGACGGAACATTTGGACAGATTACGGAAGGCTGGAGCAGCCCGGATGTGGGCATGATCCTTACCGAGGGAAGAAGAACCGTAACAATGTATTATGATCAGTACGCTTCTTCTTTTGAACTGAATATTCTTCCGGCGGCGGCACAGCCGTCCGTTGATCCCGTACAGCAGACAGAGCCGGCAGTTCCCCAGACAGAGCCCGCAGCTCCTCAGGCAGAGGCTCCTACAGCACCCGCCGCAGTTCCGGAACAGCCTGCAGCCCCGGTTCAGGAGGCTCCTCAGCCTGTGGCCGAGCAGCCCGTGTACGTCCCGCAGATGACCGGCATTGAAGCCTGCTATCGCGGAGGCGCAAAGAATGAGGGCGATGTCATTTACAGCAATGAACTCTATGTCGTTGCTTACTACGATAACGGTACCGCTCAGGAAATCAATGAAGGCTGGGCATGCGGAGAGGTCGGTATGACTCTCACCGCAGGCGATAAGGTCGTTACCATGTATTATGGTAATTATTCCTCCTCCTTCGTACTTCCGGTTCATGCGGTTGCTGCACCTCAGCCTGCGGCTCCGGCACAGCCTGAGACGCCTGCACAGCCTGAAATACCGGCTCAGCCCGAACAGCCGGCTCCGGTACAGCCGGAACCCGTTGTACAGCAGCCTGAGCCTGTACAGCCTGCTGCAAACGATCTTCGCTCCCAGATTGTAGGCTATGCGCTCTCCTGGGTTGGCAGATGCAATTATGTATACGGCGGCGCGAATCTCTGCGAAGGCGGTCAGGTTGACTGTTCCGGTTTCACGATGCGCGTTTACGGCGATGTCGCCGGAATCGGCCTCGGACATTACTCCATGGGCCAGATCGCCTGCGGACGTCAGATCAGTGTCAACGAGCTTCAGCCCGGAGACCTGGTATTCTACAGCGGTCATGTTGCCATCTACATCGGAGACGGTCAGATCGTCCATGCAAAGAACCCGAATTCCGGAATTGTGGTGGATTCCATCTACTTCAGCTCCAGCCCGGTTATCGCCTGCACAAGTGTGCTCGGATAAAAGTCAGAAGGACCTGCGAAAGCAGGTCCTTTTGCGTTGTGGAAGTGACATATGAGCAACAAAAAACCTGCCCGAAAAGGCAGGTTTTTTGTATGAGCAGGAAATTGGCATACCCATTTTGCACAGGTGCGCGGAAGCCGCTCGCGGGCTTTCACATCTGCCGGCGTTTTCTCCCTCCACCTGATCGGTAAGGAATTCTCCTTATGCCTGAACCGGAGCTGCCCCTTCGGGGGAAGCAAGGAATTCGTTGATTTCATCGACCAGGGCATCTGCGTCAATGCCGTGTACCCATGCGGCTTCGCCGATGGACTCTGCCTGGGATGCGGGACATCCGAGGCAATGCATTCCCGCGGATAAAAGAACCGGGATAACGTTCGGATTGGTCTGAATCAGCTCACCGATGGTGATCTCTTTTGTAATCTGTGCTGCCATAGTATATACTCCTTTCCGGGAGCCGGAAAGCGCTCCCCTTCATGTGAGCAGGAACCCGACAGGTGCGGAAGCCGCTCGCGAGCCTCCGCCTCTGTCGGGTGTAGGACATGAGCAGCCGGAGGCTGCTCATGTCCGCCTGCGGAATCAGATAGGCGGATGGTATTTCCGCCCATCTGATCGAATGAACCGCCCTTATGTCGCGCTGGAAACCCGCATGACCGCATACCCCGCAGCAGGGGGTACTGTCTCCGGAAGAAACGCCGGGGTGCGGATACCCGCAGGCTCTGCGGAAGGCGGGCCGTTTTCAGGATATAAGTCTGTCGGACATAAAGCCTGAGCAGAAATGACCGGGCCCTGACAATCCTGTCGTTTGTATAAATCCAACGCTCTACATTATATCTGATTTGCAGGGCGGATGCAAGGTCTATTTTGCAGGTGAAAGATATTTCGGTTACCGTTCTGAGACAGATCCCGAAAATGGCAGAGAACGCCATTTCCGGAGTTGCGTCTGGCTCTGAATGGCAACCTATTTCAGCCTGCCCTCTTTAAAATGCTTCCGGCAGAGGGAAATATAGTTGCTGTTGGCGCCGAGCACAACCTGTTCTCCCTCCCGGATGATCCCGTTCTCGTCATAGCGGGCGTTGCAGGTAGCCTTTTTCCCGCACCAGCAGATGGTTTTGATTTCGCGGATCTCATCGGCGATTTCCATGAGCCTTCTGCTTCCCGGGAAAAAATGGTTCCTGAAATCCGCGCGCAGGCCGTAGCAGAGCACGGGAATATTCCAGTTGTCCACAATGTCGGAAAAGAGATCGATCTGCTCCTCGGTGGCGAACTGGACCTCATCCACAATAATGGCATTGTAGGCCGTCACAATGGCCGGATCCGTCCGGTAGCGTTCTAGAAAATTTTCCACCAGCTCGCATTTATTCCAGAGACCGATGCGGGATCGTACAATCAGCTCACCGTCCCGGGTATCGGTTGCGGGCTTCAGTATGAGGGCCTTCTGTCCGCGTTCTGAATAATTGTATGCGACCATCAGGGCGTTGGCGGTTTTTGAAGACCCCATTGCACCATAACAGAATATCAGTTTTGCCATAGTTCATGTGCCTTTCTTATAAGGTATCTGTCCAGGGCCGGGTGTCAATCCATTCTTTCTCACGGTATTGCATCCGGCGGACAGCCATGGCTCCGGAAGCGGGTGGGAAAACCACAGCTCCGGAAAGCGCGTTTTTTGCTATTTCCGGAGTCTGGCTCTGAACAGTAATAATATGCGAATGCCTTTCAGCCTGGCTCCGCGGTCAGTCTGAATCTGCCGGATTGCTCTGAACAGTAATGACATGCGAATACCTTTCAGCAGTATACGGGAAAACGGGTCGGCCGTCAAGAACAATCCCTGCTGGCGAACAGCAAAAAATCTATGGACAGTAAAGCACGCATTTGATATACTGTAACTGTTCAGAAGATAGTCCGTACGGGGCATGGAGGGAGACATATTTTGCCCACGGCTGCGCTTTTTCAGGCGTGGCTGAAAAATAGTCATCCGTGGCCATAAGGTGAAAGTGCGAAACTACGTTTCGGGAGGAGAAGGAAAAGTGGAACTGATTTTTCTGAAGCCGGTTTTCAAGCAGATGATCTGGGGCGGAAGCAGGCTGAAAAGCGTTTTCGGATATGATATTCCCGGAGACAATACGGGTGAATGCTGGGCAATCAGTGCGCATCCGAACGGAGACTGTGAAATCGCTGAGGGCAGGTATGCCGGAAAAACGCTCAGCTGGCTCTGGAAGGAGCACAGAGAGCTGTTCGGCGGGCTGCCGGGGGACCGTTTTCCGCTGCTCGTCAAAATTATTGATGCAAAGGCGGACTTAAGCATTCAGGTTCATCCGGACGACAGCTATGCCGCCGAGCATGAGAACGGTTCGCTCGGAAAGACCGAATGCTGGTATATCCTGGACGCCCCTGAGAACGGCTCCATCATCATCGGGCACAATGCAGCTTCAAAGGCAGAGGTACGCTCCATGATCGAGGGCAGGAAATGGGATGCCTTTATCCGCGAGGTCCCCGTGAAAGCGGGGGATTTTTTCCAGATCAATCCCGGCTGTGTGCATGCCATCAAGGGCGGAACACTGATTCTCGAAACCCAGCAGAACAGTGATATTACCTACCGTGTTTACGATTATGACAGACTTCAGGACGGTAAACCGCGGCAGCTCCATATACAGCAGAGCATTGATGTAATCACGGCTCCCTTTGAACCTGCCGATCCTGTCCGTAAAACCCGTAAGGAGCAGGATGCGGAGACGGAAACGTTAGTGACCTGCAGCTGTTACAAAGTCGAGAAAACCGTTCTGCACGGACGGATGTCTTTCCGGAGCGATGCTTCCTTTACAGATCTGAGCGTGCTTGAGGGAGCCGGGACCATTGCGGGCCATGCCGTCAGGAAAGGCACACATCTGATTATTCCATCCGGGTTCGGCGAGGTGCCGATTGAAGGGAATATGATGTTTATCACATCCTGTCCTGGGTAAATAGGCATAGTGTAACAGTTCAGGGCAGTACTCCGGAAATGGCTCTGAAGGATTACAACATATCGTAACAGTTCAGAGCTGGACTCCGAAATGGCTCTGAAGGATTACAACATATCGTAACAGTTCAGAGCAGCATTCCGGGAAATGGCTCTGAAGAATTATAACATATCGAAACAGTTTAGAGCAGTACTCCGGAAATGGCTCTGAACAATCACCGCATATCGTAACTGCGCAGGGCAGTACTACGTAAATAGCCCTGAACAGCAGCCATATTATCAAAAAGGAGGAACTTCTGTTATGAGAATCGGTGCGCTTGAGGGCGGCGGAACAAAAATGGTACTCGCTGTCTGTACGGAAAACGGCGAGGTACTGGAACGTGCATCCATCCCTACCGAGGAACCCGCTGTTACCATCCCCAGAATGATCGACTGGTTTAAGGAGCGGGATATAGAAGCGCTCGGTATCGGGTTCTTCGGTCCCATTCAGCTGAACCGGTCAGCATCCGATTATGGTTCCGTCACGAAAACCCCGAAGCTTGCATGGACCAATACGCCCGTGGTTAAGCCTTTTGAGGAGGCGCTGGGCATTCCTGTGGCGTTTGACACCGACGTAAACGCGGCAGCGGTCGGAGAAGCAACGTGGGGAGCTTCCAGGGGAACCGAAAACAGTATTTACATTACAATCGGTACCGGCGTCGGTTTCGGCATCATCAGCAACGGGAAGGTTCTGCACGGGATGCTGCATCCCGAAGGCGGGCATATCCTGCTGCAGAAGCATCCGAAGGATACCTATCAGGGTCATTGCCCCTTCCATCCGAACTGCCTGGAGGGCCTTGCGGCCGGTCCCGCGATTGAGGACCGCTGGGGAAAGAAAGCCATCGAGCTGGCAGACCGTGATGAGGTCTGGGAGATAGAAGCCTTTTATGTGGCGCAGGGTATCGTAGACTGCATCATGCTGCTCTCTCCTGAGAAGATTGTGCTTGGCGGCGGCGTGATGCACCAGACCCAGGTGGTTCCCATGATACGCGAAAAGGTGAAGAAAATGCTTGGCGGCTATCTGAGCACCAGCCAGCTGGATAATCTGGATTCCTATATTGTCCTTCCGGAGCTGAATGACAATCAGGGAATTCTGGGCTGCGCAAAGCTGGCTCTGGATGAGCTTCAAAACAGATAATCCGGAAAGCCGTATTGACGGGCGTTTCCGAAAAATAAAGAGACGGGCCGGTTTCCGGCCCGTCTCTTTATTTTTGACAGATCCTCTGCATAAAGTCCGGTGCGGGCCCACCCGCTTATGACCCGGCCCGCCTGCCGCGCACGTTTCGATTTTGTCCCTGCCGCCCGGGAGCGCTTCTCCCCGAAGACTTTCCGGAAGGGCTTTTACGGCTCACTCTGCCCGGTTTTCCGGAGCCGGGCAGAAGGTACGGGCTGAGGGGCCCGTTTATGAGGAGCCAGAGAATCAGCAGCCCGATGAGAGAACACAGGGCGATCAGCCAGAAGCGAAGCGGATTTCCGGTCCGGATGGCGTCGGAAAGCCGACAGACACCGCTCGTAAACAGGGCGCTGATGCTGTGCCCGCCGGACGGGTAAGTTTCGCTGCCGGGAAGGGTCAGCGTGGCGGTAATCAGGGTCTGTTCCGGATTCTGGAGGAACCCGGCAAAGTCCAGGTAATCGGAAACACTGCCCGAAAGTGTTTTTGAAAAGCTGATCCCGCTGCCGTTCGTATGTTCGAGCGAAGCGCTTCCGCTGAAGAAGGACTGGAAACCGGCGTTTACATGGGCCGTGTTTCCCGAGAGGATATAACGGATGGAATAGAGTCCGTTTTCGTGAAACTCCTGCACCGTTCCGAAGCCCTCTGCCTTCCGTTTCATGGTATCGATCATGAGGTTCCGATGTACTTCCGGAAGCTCGTTCCCGATTAACAGCGTGATGGTACGGCGGATATCCTGCTCGGAAATGATTTCCGTATCGGCATGGATTTCCAGTGGCTGGCAGGGATAAACCGCGGTAAATTCGAGTGTTCCGGAGGAGACGGGCTCCGAAAACAGACAGGTATAGCCGGCGTAATCGTGATTCAGCGAAATGGCGTCGATTGTCTGGCCCTGACTGTTGGCAACGGATACCTGGGCCCCGGGAAGCTCATTGATATAATAGCGCACGAGGGTTTCCCCTGCGGAAGGCGCAAAGAAAGCAAGATTCAGCGGCTCTTTGTAGTTATGGACAAAGGTCAGGGAATTCCTGGCGAGAACATCCTCCGAGAGCGAGCGCTCCTCCTGCGATTGGAATACACCGTTCATGAGGCTGCCGATCTGCTTCCGGTCCCCTTCCGGGAAATGAAGAACCCAGGATGTGCCGTTTTCCCACTCTTCCGTGATGCCTTCGGGGAGCATTTCGGTCAGGTAGCTTTTGACATTCGGCGCGTTGTCCAGCATGGTTTCCGGAAAACGGATCAGCACCGTGCGCTTCCAGCTGCCGTCCAGGGAAATATCCGTCAGGATATCGATAAACTCCGCGTCCAGAAGGTTTTCAACATAGGCGTAGAGGCCTCCGCCGCTCTGGGGATAAAGACGGTCCGCGTAGTACAGGATATTCTCCCCGTCCGTAAAAAGGCTGTCGATCTTTGCGGCGCTCATCCTGCTTCGGCTTACCATGGCGGTTTTCATCCAGTTGAAAAGCGAAGCGGTGTCGCTTGTCTCGGAGAGGGTAAAGCCTGTCTTTACGCCGACCTGCGGCCTGGTGACGGAGACGCTGTCCGTCAGGCCCGAGAGGGTACCGACGGCAAGCCGGTATTCCTCCAGGGATTGAAAGGGAATCTCAAACCGCATTTCGTAGGAGGAACCGGTTTCCACGTAGTCCCATATCATCTCGTCGGGACAGGAGGCCGCGATAAAGCTCTGGAAGGAAGTATTTTTATTGCCGAAAATATCCTCCAGCGTGTCTTTGTCAAATACGGCCGTGATAACGCGCGTTCCGGATTCATCGGTATGGATATCCATGGAGGAATTCAGCAGGAAAGGCGTGAGCTTACCGCAGCCGGAAAGAAGACAGGAAGCGGCGGCCAGAAAGAAAAAAGCCAGAAAAGGCAGAATCAGACGTTTCAAGGGATCACCTCCGACGGATGGATGCAATACGGATTTTGCCGGATTATATTCTGAATACCTCCAGTATAGCAAAATTGAATCGACTTTTCAATGAGTATGTGGAAACCGGATGCCGGACGGGCAGCGTCAAAATTGTCTTGACAAATAAAACCCGTCATGCTAAAATATTCCGCAAGTAAAGGGGAGTAACTGGTATCTGCCGGCATGGCTGATACAGTATCCTGCGCAGCAAGCCCTGCCGGCGCGGCTGTGCTCGCACAGAGCCGCATTTGCAGGGCGCAGGACATGAGCAGCCGGGGGCTGCGAATGTCCGCCGGCGGAATCGGATGGGCGGACGTTTTCTCCGCCCATCCGATCGTCAGGACGGCTTAGAAGCCCGCAGATATGTACAGTAAGACTTTTACTGCATGGGTTGCCATGCGGTAAAGGTCTTTTTTTAACAGAATATCCGGAATAAAAGAAGGAGGTAGATCAATGCGCAATTTCAAATTGTCCGGAAAGAAGATTTATATCAGCATTGCAATCGCCGCGGCGGTGATTGCACTCTGCGGAAACAATGCGACCTATACCATTAACGAACAGGAACAGGCGGTGGTAACCACCTTTGGTGTGGGAAAAACCGTTTCGGAGCCCGGGCTCCATTTTAAAATTCCGTTCCTGCAGCAGGTTATACCGGTGAATACCACGATCCAGAGCCTCCAGATCGGCTATGATACCCAGGGAAACACGGTGGATTCCGAAGCCGTGATGATCACCTCCGATTTCAACTTCGTGGACGTGGATTTCTATCTGGAGTACCGGGTCGCTGACGCCGTGAAGGCTGTCTATGCCTCCCAGGATCCGGTCGCGGTTCTCAGAAATATTGCCCAGAGCTGCATCCGCTCCACCATCAGCAATTACGATGTGGACAGTGTGCTGACCACGGGCAAATCGGAGATTCAGGCCCGCATCCGTGAAATGATCACCGAGCAGCTGGAACAGTACGATATCGGCATCCAGCTGGTCAACATCTCGATCCAGGATTCCGAGCCGCCGACACAGCGGGTCATGGAGGCGTTCAAGGCGGTTGAAACCGCCAAGCAGGGCAAGGAAACCAGCATCAATAACGCCAATAAGTACCGGAATGAGCAGGTCCCGATCGCGGAAGCGGACGCAGACCAGATCCTGCAGGAGGCTGAGGCCAGAAAGACTGTCCGCGTGAACGAGGCGAATGCCGAAGTGGCCATGTTCAATGCCCGCTTTGAGGAGTACGAAAAAAATCCGGAGATCACCAGAAAGCGCATGTTTTATGAGGCGATGGAGGATATCCTCCCGGATATGACGGTGATTATCGGCGGGGAGAGCTCGGTGCAGACCATGCTGCACGAGTTTCCGGACGGATTGGAGGGGAGCCTTGCAGCTCCGGGAAGTTCTTCCAATACCAGGGAAGGAGGAC
>CAMOSC010000023.1 GCA_946624325.1 uncultured Clostridia bacterium | reverse complement strand
GCTGCTTGCCCGCTCCGTCCTGCAAAAGGGTGATCTCTCCAGGATCAGAACCGCTGCCGCAAAGGCGCGGCGGGGAGAGGACGTCACCATCGCTTTTATCGGGGGGTCCATCACGCAGGGCGCGGCGGCAAAGCCCATCGGTACGGAAAGTTATGCTTTCAGAGCATACAAAAGCTTTGCGGAGCGCTTTGGAAGGGACGGAGGGAAAAACGTCCATTTTGTGAAGGCGGGCGTGGGAGGCACCTCCTCGGAATTCGGCGTGATCCGCTATGAGCGGGACGTATTGCGCGGCGGCACGGTAAAGCCGGATATCCTGGTGATCGAGTTTGCCGTAAATGACGCCGGGGATGAGACTGAGGGCGTGTCCTATGAGAGTCTGGTGCGGAAGGCGTGGAACGGTCCTGGGAAGCCTGCCGTGATCCTGCTGTTTGCGGTGTTCATGGATGACTGGAACCTGCAGGAGCGCCTCTCGCCGGTTGGCCTTCGTTACAACCTGCCCATGATCAGCATCCGGGATGCGGTTGTCCCGCAGTTCTATGAGCCTGTCCCGGTTATCACGAAGCGACAGTATTTCTACGACCTTTACCATCCCACAAACGAGGGGCACCGCATAATGGCGGACTGCATCGGAAGGCTGTGGGATGAAGCGGAGCGGGAGCCGGGAGCCGGGGCGGGTTCTGCGGAAGAAGCGAAAGCCCTCAGCGCGGAGACTTTTTGCGGCCACAGCCCTGCAATCGGCAGCTGGCTGGAAAGCGTTTCCCTGATCACGCGGGATACGGCTGCGGCGTGCCCGGCGGTAAGTGAGCTGAGCGAAGGCGCCTTCGGTGACAGGGATGCGGAGCTTCAGTGCGTGGAGCTGGACGATGAGCCCTTTGCCACACCGGAATTTACGGATAACTGGATGTCCGGCGGGGGGACGGAGCCTCTTGCTCTTACAATCCAGTGCAGGACTTTGCTGTTGGTCTATAAGGATTCCGGGGACGCGCGTTTTGGAAAAGCGCTGGTTATTGTTGATGGAAAAGCGGCGCGGGAGATCAATCCGCTGGAGGTGGGCTGGACCCACTGCAACGCGGCGCTGCTTTTCCACGGTCAGGCAGCAGAAGAACACAGAGTGAAAATCCGGCCGGAGGAAGGAAAGCGCTTTACCGTACTCGGATTCGGATATGTGTGGTAAGACGGAAGGAAATCGGACTGAATGAGAACTCTATTTACAGACGGATGGGAATTTGCAAAGCTTCCTTTTGGATGCGGACGTGACGAAGCCCTGAAAACAGGCGCTTTCTCCCCGGTCCGCATTCCTCATGACTGGCTGATCGGACAGACGGAGGATCTTTATGAAACGTCAACAGGGTGGTACAGGAAATCCTTTGACGTTCAGCCGGCAGGCCGGCATTGTCTGATCATCTTCGACGGTGTTTACATGGATACATCCGTCTATATCAATGGCGTGCATGCCGGAGAGTGGAAATACGGCTATTCGGCTTTCTGCGTGGATGCAACCTCCTTCCTGCGGGATGGACGCAACCTGCTGGAGGTGGAGGTGCGCCATAAGAGTCCCAACTCCAGGTGGTATTCCGGTGCGGGTATTTTCAGAAACGTATGGCTGGAAATGAAAGAGGAGGATTCCCTCATCCCGGATGGCCTGTATGTGCATACGGAGCAGGATCAGTCTGCGCAGCCGCAGAAGGATGCCTGGAAGATTACCGCACGGGCGGAGATCGCCTGCGGGGAAGGCAGCCGTGAGAAGCTCTGGCTGGAAACGGGACTTTTTACGGCGGACGGAGCTTTTGTGTGCGGGAGCCTGCGGCGTGTTGCGGAGTGCGTTACCGGGGAAAACCCGACACCGCTGGTATCGGAGCTTGGCGGTACAGCGAATCCGGATGCGGGTGAGCAGGCCTGCAAAAAGGGGGATACGAGAGTGCTGCTCTGTACGGAAGACATCCTGTATACGGAAAACCCCGCACGCTGGAGCCCGGAGCATCCGGCCTTTTACCGCATCCGGACCAGCCTTTACCGGGAAGCTTCTTCTCTGCCGGACGCCGGGGCAGCTGCCTGTGAGCGCGAATCCGCTGTCCTGCATACGCCCGGGACGAATACCCGGGAGAGCGAACCCGTCGCCGCAAAGTCCTCCGTGGAGAATATGCAGGAATGCGGGGCAGGTGCCCGGGAATTGCCCGGAGAGAAGTTACCGGGGCTGGTCCTGCTGGATGTGCAGGAAAGCCGTACGGGCTTCAGGGTGTTTGAGCTGGATCCGCAGCGGGGCTTTTTCCTGAACGGTGAGCACAGGAAGTTAAACGGCGTCTGTGAGCATCACGATTTCGGCGCGTTAGGCTCGGCCTTTTCAAAGGATGCCTGCCGCAGGAAATTCCGGAAGCTGAAGGAGATGGGCGTCAATGCCCTGCGCACCAGCCACAATATGCCCGCCAGGGAGTTGATGGACATTGCGGACGAGATGGGTATTCTCGTGGTTTCCGAAGCCTTTGACATGTGGGAGCGCCCCAAGACGACGTTTGACTACGCACGCTTTTTTGACGAGTGGGAAGACCGGGACGTGGCTTCCTGGATCCGCAGGGACAGGAACCATCCAAGTGTCCTTCTCTGGAGCATCGGAAACGAAATCTACGATACACACGCGGACGCCCGGGGACAGGAGATCACCCGGATGCTCATGGAACAGGTGATCTCGCATGATCCGCTCGGCAACGCGAAACCCACAATCGGATCGAACTATATGCCCTGGGAAGGGGCTCAGGCGTGTGCGGATATCCTGAAAATTGCAGGGTATAACTATTCGGAGCGCTATTATCCGGAGCATCATGAGGCTCACCCGGACTGGGTGATCTACGGGAGTGAAACCTCCTCCATTGTATACAGCAGGGGTGTTTACCATTTCCCGCTCTCCGAGCCTATCCTCTCCGATGAGGATCTGCAGTGCTCGGCGCTCGGCAACAGCCGGACGAGCTGGGGAGCCCGTTCCATGGAGCGCTGTATTCTGGAGGATAAGGGCATGCCCTGGTCGCTGGGACAGTTCTTGTGGACAGGCTTTGACTATATCGGCGAGCCGACGCCCTACCATACAAAGAATTCCTATTTCGGGCAGCTCGATACGGCCGGCTTCCCGAAGGACGCCTTCTATGTGTGGAAGGCCGGCTGGACATCTCCGGAGGAACAGCCCTTTGTACATGTGTTTCCTTACTGGGATTTCAACGAGGGCCAGATGATTGATATCCGGGTCTGCAGCAATCTGCCGGAGGTGGAGCTGTTTGTAAACGGACAGAGCCTCGGAAGAAAGGCGTGCGGGGCGGGTGTGATTGCGGATTACCGTGCGGAATATCATGCGGGTGCCGTAAAGGCTGTGGCCTATGATGCCGGGGGCAATCCTGCCGCGCAGGAAGAGCGGCATTCCTTTGGAGAATCCGCTGCCATTGTGCTCACCCCGGAAATTTCCGGAACGGAACTCCGGGCCGACGGAGAAAGCCTGTTGTACGTTGCCATCAGCACGATAGATGCGGACGGGTATCCCGTGGAAAACGCTTCCGACCGGGTTACTGTATGCGTGAGCGGCGCTGCGGAGCTTGCCGGACTGGACAACGGGGACAGTACGGACTATGATTCCTGGCAGGGGAACTGCCGGAAACTCTTTAACGGTAAGCTGATGGCGATCCTTCGCGCAGGGAAAAAAGCGGGAACCTGCCTCATGCGGGTGGATGGCCCCGGACTCCGGGCGGCTGAACTGCTGATACCGGTCATCGCGGCCGATCCTGCCGAAGCTCCGCGGGATCCGATACCGGTCGTCCCGGCCGATCCTGCCGAAGCTCCGCTGGATCTGATACCGGTTATTCCAGCCGATCCTGCTGATGCTCACCGGGATCTGAAGGAGCTGCGCCCGGTGAGAAAGGTCGAACTGAGCTGTACCGAAGAACGGGTTCTGACGCCGGAGCATCCCTCCGCAGATATCCGTGCGCGCATTCTTCCGAAACAGGCCGGGCCTTGTGAGCTTGTCTGGCAGCTGGTGACACTTTCCGGCATCCCGGTACCTTCGGCACTGATACAGATCCCGGAAGCGCATAGCGCAGAGAATGATATACATTCTACAGGTTCCCCGCAGGAAGTATCTGCCGGAGAGGAACTTGTCCGTGTATCGGTTCCCGATGACGGAAACTATCTGATCCGCTGCCTTGCAAAGAATGCTCAGGGATCGGTACGCATAATTTCACAGCTGGAAATAACGGTACAGGGCTTTGGGAAAGCCTGTAAAAATCCGTATGAGGAGATCAGCGGAGGACTGTTTGACTATACAAACGGGAATACCTCGCCCGGAAATGAGAAAGGTGTGGCAACATCCCGGGACGGCATGACCGTATTCGGCTTCTCACAGGTTGATTTCGGTCCCTTCGGGTCGGATGAGCTGACCCTGCCTGTTTTCTCTCTGAATGACCATCCCACACGTATTCAGGTATGGGACGGCATTGCGGGAGAGGAAGGCGCCCTCCTGCTGGGGGATCTTACCTACAGCATCCCCAGCATCTGGAATGTTTATCAGCCCGAAACCTGGAAGCTGGACAAACGCCTTACGGGAATTCATACCCTGAGCTTTGTCACCTGGGAAAAGATGCATTTCCGGGGCTTCTCCTTCAAAAAACCGGAAAAGGCTTTTATGGAGCTTCCGGCGGCATCCGCGGACAGGATCTACGGCGACAGTTTCAGAAGGCAGGGTGATGCGGTATTGGGTATCGGCAACAATGTCACCCTGATTTTCGAGGACATGGATTTCGGCCCGGAAGGTACCGGTCAGATCGTCCTCCGGGGACATGCCGTTTACGGAAAGAATACCATACACATCCGCTTCTCGGACGGGGAAACGGAGAGCCGCCAGGTGGTGGAGTTTGACAATGATAAAGGCGCAGAACAGGCCTTCAGACTGGAACCCGTATGCGGGAAGCAGACCGTTTCCTTTGTGTTCATGCCCGGCAGTAATTTTGACCTGGAGGGATTCCGGTTTGAAAAGCGCTGAGATATGATATAAACAGAGGCAGGCGATACATCGGAGGGTGTTCAGGAAACGCTGGCTGGACCGGCGGCTTTTTGCAGGGTGTCCAAGGAACGCTGATTAGCCGGGCGATTTACCGGAAGGTGTTCAGGGAACACTGATAGGCCGGGTGATTTACCGGAGGGTGTTCAGAAAACGCTGGCCGGACCGGCGGCTTTTCGCAGGATGTTTTGGGAACGCTGATTGAATCAGCGTTCCCCGGTATAGTTTATGAAGGGAAAGGCAGCATTGCTGCAGTGGGAAAAAAATGGAGAGATATGAACAGGCGTGGCTGAATTACCGGAAATCGGATTTCCCGGAGGATGGAACGTATTTCTCTGAGATCCATATTCCGGAGGAAAGCCCCTGCATCCGTTCCGCGGCCGAAGAGCTGGCTGCGGCATCGGAAATTATGTATGGTGTGAAGCCGGCGTGCGTATGCGGCACAGCCGGAGAGGGAAAAGGCCTTGATGGAAAGAAAGGCGGGATCTGCCTGCGGTATGATTCTTCTCTGGCAAAGGAAGGGTACCGGATTGATTCGGCTGAAGGCATAATCAATATCAGTGGAGCGGACGCGGGAGGCATACTCTACGGTGTCTTTGCGCTGCTGCGCGAACTGCGCGCCGGAAAGCGGCCCTGCGGGCTGAGTCTGCGGAAGGAGCCCGCAAATGCCCTTCGCATGCTGAACCACTGGGACAATATGGATGGGAGCATTGAACGCGGCTATTCCGGGAAATCCTTCTTTTTCCGGAATAACGAAGTGCTTGTGGACGAGCGGACGAAACAGTACGCGCGTCTGGCCGCCAGCGTGGGAATCAATGCGGTGGTCATTAATAATGTCAATGTGAAGGACAGCGCTACCTGGCTGATTACCGACCGATACTTTGACCGGCTGCAGGAGATGAGCCGCATTTTCTCCGCATGGAACATCAGACTGTTTTTGAGCGTCAATTTTGCCGCACCGATCGAAGTGGGCGGACTTTCCACCTGCGATCCGCTGGAACCCGCAGTAGAAAAGTTCTGGCAGGAACAGTGTGCCAGGATTTATGCTGCCCTGCCGGAATTCGGCGGGTTCCTTGTGAAGGCGGACTCGGAAGGACGCCCGGGGCCGTTCACATATGGACGGAACCATGCGGAGGGAGCCAATCTTCTGGCTCGGGCCTTAAAGCCCTTCGGCGGCACGGTTATCTGGCGCTGCTTTGTCTATAACTGCACACAGGACTGGCGCGACAGGAAAACGGACCGGGCGCGCTCCGCCTATGATACCTATATGCCCTTAGACGGACAGTTCGATGAGAATGTGATCCTGCAGATCAAGAACGGACCGATGGATTTCCAGGTTCGGGAACCGGTTTCACCGCTCCTTGGCGGGCTCACGAAAACCCGGCAGATGCTTGAGGTGCAGATTGCCCAGGAATATACCGGGCAGCAGATCCATGTATGCTATCTGATTCCCATGTTCCTTGAAGTTCTGAATTTCCATACCGGAATCACCCTGCCCGGAGACCGGGAGCCGGAAGGAAGCATGCCAGAGACAGGCAGAGGGAAGCCGGAAGGGGCTGACAGTTCCGGAAATACGCGAGCTTCGGAAGAGGCAGACGGTTACGGAAATACAGTAAATCCGGGTCAGGCAGACGGTTTAGGCGCTGCGGATATTCCGGTCAGCGACTGCGTGAAGGACATTATTGCCGGAAAAGCCTTGCCCTGCTGTGCCGGAGGCTTTGCGGCCGTGGCGAATACCGGGGATGACGCAAACTGGACGGGACATGACTTGGCAGCCGCCAATTTCTACGGCTTTGGAAGGCTGGCGTTTGATACGGAGCTTACCGCGGAGGAGATTGCTAAAGAGTGGATTCGTCTGACCTTCGGCACGGATCCGGAAACGGAAGCGGTGCTGATGAAAATCCTGATGATGTCCTGGCCGGCCTATGAACACTATAACGCGCCATTGGGAATTGGCTGGATGGTGAACCCGAATCATCATTACGGACCGAATGTGGATGGCTATGAGTACGACCGCTGGGGCACCTATCACCGCTCGGACTGCAAAGGACTCGGCGTAGACAGGAGCGATGCGGGTACAGGCTTTGCGGGCTGCTATCATGCCGCAAACCACGCGCTTTACAATGACCCGCGGACCTGCCCGGATGAACTGTGCCTGTTCTTCCATCATCTGCCCTACGTCTGGAAGCTGAAAAGCGGGAAGACGGTGATTCAGCATATCTATGACACGCATTTTCAGGGTGCCGAAGAGGCAGCCGAGATGGAGCGGCTTTTTGCCGGACTGAAGGGGAAACTCCCGGATGCGGTCTATGAGCGCTGCATCGCCCGTTTTCACCTTCAGACAGAGAGCGCAAGGGAGTGGCGCGACCGCATCAACACGTATTATTTCCGTATGTCCGGCATACCGGATGCACAGGGAAGAGAGATATTCTGATCAGACCGGCATCGGCGGCCTGCACTGGAGCCGTCAGGGCAATCACGTAGAGCTGTCGCAGCTTGAATACCCTGATTTGTTCCGGATATGTGCCAATGAAGAGGAGGTTGCCTTGTCTCGGAGTGCGCAGATCAGGGCAGTCCTACGTTTCGCGTGTATTTTGAGCCGGATTATGCGAAAGAACTGTTTGCCGATGAACATTATGGACTCCATCGGCTGATGGCAAAGACAAGGCTGAAGCACCCTTCGTTGTACCGGTATAACGAGGAGTGCTGTTATGTGCTCTGTGAGGAGTCCGAATACTACGCGGCAGGGAGAAACAGCAGCTGGGCTGACACCCTTGAGGATTTTATGGAAATTCTTTTCCGATCACAGCAGCAGGATGGAGAAAGATTTTGATGTCATTCTCTCTGACGAGGTCCGGGAGACGCTGAGAGAAGAACAGAAAATGGGAGCGGTAAACACGACTCTGTTCGATGAAATTATGTACAATAACGGAATACGTACCTGGACCTATGCGGACAACGGGGAATTCCTCAGACTGACGAACATCCGGTATTATGAGGGGAGAATTATTCTTCAGGCACATCTGACCGGCACCACCGATGCGCTTTCCGACAGACCGGAGGCTGGCTCTGAGCAGTAACCATTATGTTTGTAAGAGCAAAACAGGGGTGTTAAAAAATGTGGCTGCATTTTTTAACACCCCATTTATTTGCCGGATTATCTGAAGGAGTGCAGCAGTTCCACAAAGCAGTTGACCTGCTCTCTTCCGTCAAAATAGGCATACATGCCGGAACCGTCATTGTAATTGCCCTTCTGGGTGAGCTTCATGCCGAAGGCTTCGCATTTTTTTATGGCATCTTCCATGTCGTCCACCTGAAAGCCGAAATGATGGATGCCTCCGCCGCTTTCGGTCAGGAAATCCTTCCAGGTGGAATCCTCACCGAAGGGCTCGATCAGCTCCAGCTGGATACCGTCGAAATTAAAGAAGGCGAGCTTTGCGAGCGCCTGCGGCGCAGGTTTCCCCATATATTCCGTATGGGTGACCTCATAGACGCCCCCGGTGGTGATTTCCGGCGTTTCACAGCCGAGTAAAGCCGCCCACTGCCTGGCGGCATGTTCGATGTTCCCGGTGATTATGGCAGCCTGGGTGGGCTTGCCGAGACCGATTTTGCTGATGGGTTCCATAAAATCCTCCTCCCTGAAGGCACCAATTCAGATGCCCGGCTTACTGACGCCCTGCGGGGCGTCATACTTTGTCTGTATGCTTAGGCATGTTGGCGATGCATAGCTGCGCCGGCATAACCCCGTCTGTCTTCACGAATTCGCATCCGCCAGGTACGCCGCGGATCCCGTCGGCCCCGCTGCAGGACGAACCGCTGAAAAAAATGTAGAAGAGTGTAAGCTGCCGCGCAATGGATAATACCGGCTTTTGCGGACATACCTGCAATTTCAGCGATCGGATGCCGCATTATTCCACGCCTTCCTGCTCATACAGAAAACGCACCTTTTCGTAGATTTTTCTGAAATCGACCATGCACTCCCCGTTCCAGATGGAAACAGGAACCTCATCTTCAAAGCTGTAGAGCCCAAGGCGGGAATCCCGTGCAAAGTCGATGGTGATGATCTGCTTCTGTCTGGGATTCACAAGCCAGTACTCCCGGACACCGGCCTTCTCATATTTCTCCCACTTGATATGCATGTCCCTGGCGCGGGTGGAAGGCGACAGCACTTCTATGATGAGGTCCGGGGCACCGAAAATGCGAGCGGGAGTGATTTTGCCGCGGTCGCAGGTGACAAAGACATCCGGCTGGAGGAGGGTTTTATCGTCGCGGTCCAGCTGGACGTCCGTCGGGGCGATGCCGGGAATACAGTTTAAACCGTGCGCATCAATAAAGTCGGCGAGCTGGTGGTGAATAAGGGCGGAGAGCTGCTGATGGGTGACCGTAGGCGTACGCATATCATAGAAAACGCCGTCAATCAGCTCGGCCCTGCGCTCCCCGGGAAGGGCCAGATAATCCGCCACGGTATACGTACCCTGCTGTTTTTCGCGCCGTGATTCCGGGGAAGATGCGCTGTACGCGGCGCTTTCCCGGACCATGCCGTCTCCGGCCATGAGCGAAGCGTAGCTGCCCGGCGGATTGTTTCCCGGAATACGGTTTCCCGAAGCACTGCTTCCAGGGCTGCCGGCCGTTTCCCGCAGAACGGCTTCTTTAGGGGCAAGAACGGTTTCAAGGGCCTGAAGAGTAGCGTAGCGGGGGGAAGGCGTGTTTCCGCTCATAACCTTCTGGACGGTGCCGAGAGGCACGCCGGAGAGCCTTGCGAGCTCCTCATTGGTAAGACGCAGCAGCAGCTTCTGCTTTTTCATTTCTTCAATAGTCATAAGAGGCTCCTTCTCCTTCCTGCGAAGTTTTGTACTTTGGCTGAATGGCCGCGGATGACTATTTTGCAGCCATGCCTGACAAAAGTACAGCCATGGGCAAAATATGGCTCCTTTCTGACGGGAAGCCTTTTTGACGGAAAGCTGTCAAAAAGGCGTACCTGTTTCACCGTTTCCGGAGTTGTGGCGTGCCGTGAGATTATCTCCTGGCCCTGAACAGTAATCTTATGATAACACAGGGCGATCCACCGGTCAACCAGGAATGGAAACGCCATGCCATTTCAGGAAACAATCAAATCCAAATCCGCGGAATATGGCGGACAGAATCTTTCCATGCTGTGGTTCGGAGCCGGATGCAAGGGAGTTCCGAGCGAGATGCAAACGAGTTCAGAGCCGGATGCAAATTAGTTCAGAGCCAGATGCGATTTCAGAGCCGGATGCAAACGAGTTCAGAGCCGGATGCAAGGGAGCGTGTCCCGGGACAAAAGAGCAAAAACCTGCCGGGAGGTTCTTCACAAAACAAAATCCTTATGTTACAATATCTGTTACGGAACTGACGTATCAGAGATATGGAGCTGTTTACAAATACCTTTTCACTTTACTCGTTTGATTACAATCCGGACTGCGTTAACCGAAAAGTTCTTTCGTAACAGTTCTTAAAAGCGTGTTGACCGGGGAGCCGGTGAGTTATGAAGAGAATTAAAAATATTGTCCTTGGCGGAATACAGCATAAGGTTTTCAACCTGGTGCTTGTTACCATTATCCTGCTTGTGACGGCATACACGGTGATTGTAATTTATCAGTCCGAAAACGCGCGGAAGCTGTCGCGGGAAAACAATGAGCGGCAGACGAAGTCCATTGAAACCATTTCCCAGGAGACAATGGATGCGGTGCTTTCGGAGAGCCTGACACAGAGTACGCAGATGGAGGCATATATTGCCGAACAGGTATTTGCGGAGCTGCAGCATGAGGTGGAAGCCCTTGTATCCTATACGGAGCGTTTTTTTGAGAGTCCGGAGGTTTTCCCCGGAATGACGGTTACCGCCCCGGACGCCGCCGCGGAGGGAGAGCTGAGCGTGCAGCTTCTGGCTGAAGAGGGAATAGATCCGGAAGATCCCGAACTCCGCTCGTGGCTGGAAAAGGCGGGAGGCCTCAGCGCCGTCATGGCTGCCGTTCAGGAAACCGCACCGACGGATGCCTGTTACATCGGCTTTCCGAACGGTATCCTGCTGATCGCGGACAGACATGCCGGCATAAAGATAACCGAAGACGGGACGCCCATGAAAGTACCGGTGCGCAGCAGACCATGGTATACCGGCGCCATGGCTTCCGGAGGGCTGTTTTTTACGGATGTCTATGCGGACATTTATACCGGGAATCCGGGTATCACCTGCTCAGCGCCGGTATATCTGGACGGGGAACCGGTGGCCGTTGTCGGGGCGGACCTGTTTCTGAACTCCATGGCGGAGGCGGTTGAAGCTTCCGGAAGAAACGGCAGTTTCACCTTCCTGGTCAATGAACGCGGCCATGTGGTTTTTTCCCCGCAGACCGAGGGAACCTTCCGGAGGGCGGATGAGTCCGCGCAGCCTGATCTTCGCAGTTCGGAAAACACAGAACTTGCGGATTTTATCGACATGGCCCTGCGGGAGGCTACCGGCCTGCAGCTCATAAATGTGGACGGCGAGGACATGTACCTCGTCGGCGCGCCGATCGGGACGCTCGGCTGGACCGTGATTACCGCCGTGAATAAAGCGGCCGCTGACCAGCCTTCCATTATGATGCAGGAGGAATTCAGGCGGATTCAGGATGAATCGCTGAAGTCCCTTATAACTTCGCTTTCCGATGCGAAGCGCATGATCATCATACTTCTGGCGGTAATCCTGGTGACCAGCATTGCGGCTGCCCTGAAGCTTGCGGCGAAAATCGTGAAGCCGCTTGGCACGATCACCAGGCGGATCGCGGCGTTAAACGGTTCAAATCTTCAGTTCATGATGGAGCCGGAATACCGGACGGGTGACGAGATCGAAGAGCTTGCCGAAGCTTTTGCGGGCCTTTCCGCCAAAACCGTACAGTATATTCATCAGGTGGAGACCGTGACGGCTGAGAAAGAGCGGATCGGCACGGAGCTGAGCATGGCGACGGCCATACAGGCGAGCCAGCTGCCCAGGCTTTTCCCGCCGTTCCCGAACCGGCCTGAGTTTGACCTGTTTGCAACCATGAAGCCCGCCCGTGAGGTCGGCGGGGATTTCTACGATTTCTTCCTGGTGGACAACGATCACATCGGCCTTGTCATGGCGGATGTCTCCGGCAAGGGTGTGCCCGCGGCGCTGTTTATGATGGTTTCCCGGGTATTGGTCAAATCAAGGCTTCAGCACGGCGAAAGCCCGGCCGAGGTTCTGGAAAATGTCAACAATCAGCTTTGCGAGAGCAATGAGTCCGGATTTTTCGTGACCGTCTGGCTGGCGCTGATCCAGATATCCACAGGAAAAGGCATAGCGGCCAATGCGGGACATGAGCATCCGGCACTGTGCAGGGCCGGCGGGGAGTTTGAACTGGTCGTCTACCGTCATTCACCGGCGGTGGCCGCCATGGAAGAGATGGTTTTCACGGAGCACCCCTTTGAACTGCATTCCGGAGATACGCTTTTTGTGTATACCGACGGTGTCGCCGAGGCAACAAATGCCGATGAGGAGCTCTTCGGCACGAAGCGGATGCTGGAGGCACTCAACGTCGACCCCCGGGCGGATACCGAAAAGATTACGGAGAATGTCCTGGAGAATATCAACGGTTTCGTCGGGGATGCCCCCCAGTTTGACGATATGACCATGCTCTGCTTCAGGTACAACGGTCCTGCCGCGAAAAAAACAGTTGAAGAGTGAAGCTTCTGATGCTATGATATAGTATTACTGTTTAGAGTCAGGCTCTGAACAGTAACGATAAAGTTTCGGGGCGGACGGGGCAGCTGATATCCGACGGCAGGATCGGCCGGAGGTGTCGATGCCTCCATGAGTTCAGAAGCAGCCTGACCGGAACGGATGGGTCCGGGCCGGCAAACGGTTTCAGACTGTACCGTCTACGCTGAAGATGTATATCAAGGGCGGGAATCCGGCAAAAGGAGACATATTTTGCCCACGGCTGCGTTTTTTTCAGACGTGGCTGCAAAACAGTCATCCGTGGCCGTAAAGTCAAAGTACAAAACTGCGTTTTGGAAGGAGAAAAATATGACTATTATCGTTACCGGCGGAGCCGGCTTTATCGGGAGCAACTTTGTATTCCACATGCTGAAGTCCTATCCGGATTACCGCATCGTATGCCTGGACTGCCTTACCTATGCGGGGAATCTGTCCACCCTGGCGCCTGTCATGGATAATCCGAATTTCCGTTTCGTGAAGGAGAGCATCACGAACCGCGAAGCGGTATATCGCCTGTTTGAGGAGGAGCATCCGGACATGGTGGTGAACTTCGCCGCCGAGAGCCATGTGGACCGTTCCATCGAAAACCCGGAGATCTTTCTCCAGACCAATATCCTCGGTACCGCGGTGCTGATGGATGCCTGCCGCAAATACGGAATCACCCGTTATCATCAGGTTTCCACCGATGAAGTCTACGGAGACCTGCCGTTAGACCGTCCGGACCTGTTCTTCACGGAGGAAACGCCGATCCACACCAGCAGCCCCTACAGTTCGTCCAAGGCCGGGGCAGACCTGCTGGTTCTGGCGTACCACCGCACCTACGGGCTTCCCGTCAGCATCAGCCGCTGCTCCAATAACTACGGCCCGTATCATTTCCCGGAAAAACTGATTCCGCTCATGATTGCGAACGCCCTCAATGACAAACCCCTTCCGGTATACGGAAAGGGCGAAAATGTACGCGACTGGCTGTATGTGGAGGACCACTGCCGCGCCATCGACCTGATTATCCATAAGGGACGCGTGGGCGAGGTATACAATGTCGGCGGTCACAACGAGATGCGCAATATCGATATCGTAAAGATGATCTGCAAGGAGCTCGGCAAGCCCGAAAGCCTGATCACTTATGTGACGGACCGCAAGGGTCATGACATGCGCTACGCGATCGACCCGACGAAGATCCACAATGAGCTTGGGTGGCTTCCGGAGACGAAGTTTGCGGACGGCATCAAGAAAACCATCCGGTGGTATCTTGACAACAAGGAGTGGTGGGAGACCATTATCTCCGGGGAATACAGAAATTACTACGAGCGGATGTACGGAAACCGCTGATTCATGAGCGTTAAAAATCCCCCGAAAGGCAGCGCGCTGCCTTTCGGGGGATTTTTGTTCGAAGCAATGAGCCATGTGCAGCGCATGCTTTAAGGAAACGCTGATAAATGCAGCGTTTCCTTAGATGCCTCCGGCAGATCGCATACCCCTTTGGGCACAGGCGGATTTCCCGGGGAAATTGATACTGCGCGTCGGAAATCCGGCGCTTAGGGAAACGCTTAAATCAGCGTTTCCCTAAGCGCCGCGGCCTGTCGGCATGGCTCAGGGCGGAAGGGCGGATCGTTTTCCCGCCCATCGATCATTCTTTCTCGCGTAAACTGCGGTTAACAGTCGAGGAAACGGGTCTCGGGGATGCTGACGGTAAGGACTGCCGGCGCTTTCCCGGTGAGGGAGACGCTGCGCGTATCCGGCTGGGAGGTACCCACGAAGACCTGGCAGGAACCTTTGGTCAGCTTCCGTCTGCAGCTGTCGTCGAACAGCCCGAAAGCTTCCACCGGCAGGTGGATGGAGATCTCCTTTGACTCTCCGGCTTTCAGGAAGACTTTCTTCAGCCCCTTGAGCTGATGGTTCGGGGCGTTTTCGCCGGGAGCCCTGACATAAACCTCAACGGCTTCGGCACCGTCACGGTCTCCGGTGTTGGTAAGGGTGCAAAGGACATCCAGTCCCCCGTCCGTAACGTCGGTGCTGCTCAGGCGCGCGTTTTCCAGCGCAAAGCCGGTGTAGGAGAGGCCGTAACCGAAGGGATACAGCGCTTCCTGCTGCATATAGCGGTAGGTGCGGCCCTTCATGGCATAATCGGTGAAGGGAGGCAGCTCCTCGGTGGTGCGGTAGAAGGTTATGGGCAGCTTCCCCTCGGGATTTGCCTCGCCGAAGAGAAGGCGTGCGATGGCCGCGCCGCCCTGCGCGCCCGGATATCCGCCGTACAGGATAGCGTTTGCGTGTTCGGCTGCGTACCCGATGGCAAGGGCGCTTCCGGAGAGCAGGACAACCACGACGGGTTTACCGCTCTCGATGCAGGCTTTCAGCAGTTCATTCTGCAGCCCGGGCAGATTGAGATCGGGCTTGTCGCCGCTGGCAAACTGATTGCTCTGATCGCCTTCCTCTCCCTCAAGGCCGGAATCCAGGCCGATACAGCAGAGGATTACGTCACTGTATTCACAGATGCCCCGGACTTCCGACATGCGGTCGTTTTCCACGCCCAGACCGCCGACCTTATTCATATAAAGGTGGCAGCCCTCCGAATACAGGATGCGCACGTCGTCTCCCAGATAGTCCTCGATGCCTTCCAGCACGGTTACATAACGGGAGGAGGTGCCCTCATAGTTCCCGACCAGGGCTTTGCGGCTGTCCGCATTGGGCCCGACAATGCCGATGGTTTTCAGGCTTCCCTTTTTCAGGGGAAGGATGCCGTCGTTTTTGAGGAGCACCGCGCTCTTCTCCGCGACGCGGCGGTTGAATTCGCGCATGGCGGGCGTATCGGATTCGGTGAAGGGGATGGCGTCAAACGGGGTTTCCTCACCGGCCTCGATGCCCAGCTTGAAGCGGGAGGTGAACAGGTTGATGAGCGCCTCGTCCAGACGGGCTTCCGGTACGAGCCCCTCCTCAACGGCCTGCTCGAGGCTGGAGAAGATGTTGCCGCAGCACAGGTCGCAGCCGTTGTTCATGGCAAGGGCTGCGGATTCAACCGGGCCGTCCGTGACATGATGGAATTTGTGGAAATCGGAGATCGCCCAGCAGTCGGAGACTACGTGGCCCTCAAATCCCCATTCCTCCCGGAGAATATCCTTCAGGAGACGCCGGCTGCCACAGCAGGGCTCGCCGTTGGTGCGGTTGTAGGCGCCCATGACCGCCTCCACCTTGCCCTCGGTGACGCATGCATGGAAGGCGGGAAGGTATGTCTCGTAGAGATCGGTATTGGAAACCTCTGCGTTGAAGCTGTGCCGGAGATTTTCCGGACCGCTGTGGACGGCGAAATGCTTTGCGCACGCCGCTGCCTTCAGATAGTTTTCATCGTGCCCCTGGAGGCCTTCCACAAAGCGCACGCCCAGACGGGAGGTCAGGAAGGGGTCTTCCCCGTAGGTCTCATGTCCGCGGCCCCAGCGGGGATCCCGGAAGATATTGACGTTGGGAGACCAGAAGGTGAGACCTTTGTAGATGTCCGTGTCATTGTATTTCTGCTGGTTGTTGAATTTCGCCCGGCCCTCGGTGGAGATGGCATCGCCGACCTGCTCCATCATCTCCTCGTCGAAAGCGGCAGCCATGGTGATGGCCTGTGGGAAAACGGTTGCAACGCCGGCCCTGGCAACGCCGTGCAGGCCCTCATTCCACCAGTTGTAGGCGTTGATGCCAAGCTCTTCTATGGCGGGAGCCCAGTTGAGCGTCTGGCTTACCTTCTGCTTCAGCGTCATTTTTGCGACAAGCGCTCTGGCTTTCTCGCGCAGGATATTGATTCTTTCCTGATTTCTGTTTACATCTCCCATAAACAGCCTCCTGTTTCTGATCTGTGACAGGGCGGCGCGGACAGGCCGACAATTCCCCGTATACTGCGGATAAGATGATCTGTTCCTCTGTACAGAGCGGTATGAAATGCGGAAAAATCGGCGTTTTTGCCGTCCGCATGGTCCGGCTCTGAACAGTAACTCCGATTTTCATTATTATATATGCGCGGAGAGCCGGACTACTCTTTATATAAGTTCAGAAAACATGCAAAAAAGATCTTTTTAAAAAACTCCTTTTGCATTTTTGGAGAAAGTCTGCTATAGTATATTGTGAAAAATGATGCAATTCTTTGCTTTGCCTTATACAACATTTGTGTTTTTACCCTGTTCCGTCCCGCTGTGTCCTGCTTTTTTCGGCTTTCGGAGCAATATTACAGGATATTTTTTGAGAGCCGGGAGCCTTAAGCTATGAAATAAAGGGCTTTGGCGGAACACCTGCCCGCTGCGGAAGAGGGATTTCAGTCGGAAAGGAGGCGGCCGTATGGCCAGAGAACTTCATGGCTCCAGGGAGATTGTACCGCATGAGGAGAGCAATCAGTTTACCATGTACATGAACCGGGAAACGGAATGCTATCCATCACACTGGCACAGTGAGCTGGAAGTCATAATGCCGCTGGAAAATATCTATACCATTAATCTTGAGGGGACGACCTATCTGCTGGAGCCCCAGGATATAATGATCATCCCTTCCGGTATCAGCCATGAGCTTATTGCACCTGCCACGGGCAGGCGTCTGATTCTCCTGGTACGCCACCAGATTGTGCGGGAAGTCAACGGCTTTGATTCCGTGTACAACCGCTTTTTCCCCTGCGCGCTGTTCCGTCACGGCGAGAACGAAGCCGACCACCGGAAGATGGTCGGACTGCTGGAGACGGCCATGGAGGAATATGCCACACGCCAGCCGCTCTGGGAGGCTTCCATGCACGGGGCCGTCATCCGGTTCTTTGTGATTGCCGGCAGAATATTTATCAACCGGTCCGAGCTCCGTCCGATGGTCAGTCCGAGGAAACAGCGCGCCTATACGGAGACGTTCTTTGCAGTGTGCACCTATATCAACGATCACTGCAGCGAAAAGCTCACGCTGGAGGAAACGGCGAAGCTGGCGGGCTTTTCGCGTTCGCAGTTTATACGCCTGTTCAAGGATTACACCGGTGTCTCCTACTACGAGTATCTTACCAGGCAGCGACTCACCAGGGCGGATATTCTGCTCGGAGAGCCGGAATATTCCATCACCGAGATTGCCATGCACAGCGGCTTTAACAGCCTTTCAACGTTCAACCGTGTTTTTAAGTCCTACCATCACTGCACGCCCATGGAGTACCGCCAGCATCACCAGAGGAATGTTCCCGCTGAGATGGAGCGTGACAAGAGGACGACTGCGTGACGCGGCGGGAAAAGTGCGTAAACCGGCGGCCCGTTTCCCCGGTATAGAAGCAAATATCCCATCGAAACAGGAAGGAGACAAAGGTATGAAAAAAATCACATCGATGCTGCTTGGCCTGTCCATGACCGCAGCCCTCTGCGCGGCGCCCGTCATGGCGGAGGAAGCTGAGGAGGGAGGCCTGAAACAGAATCTGGTAATCCTCTTCACCAGCGATGTCCACTGTGGTATCAACCAGAATTTCGGCCTTGCGGGACTCTACGAGATCCGCAAAACATTCGAGGAAAAAGGCAATTATACGCTGCTCGTGGACGACGGTGATTTCATCCAGGGCGAGGCCATCGGCACAATGACCAAAGGCGGCGTGCTGACCGATCTCATGAATGCGGTCGGGTACGATATCGCCATTCCGGGAAACCATGAGTTTGATTACGGCATGGACCGTTTCCTGGAGCTGGCCGACAAAGCGGAATTCGATTACATCTCCGCGAATTTCAACAAAGAGGGCGAGCTTGTTTTCGATCCGTACGTCATTAAGGAATTTGACGGCGTCAAATTCGCGTTCGTGGGAGCCACCACGCCCAAGACCCTTGTTTCCTCCACCCCGAAATATTTCATGGACGAAGATGGAAACTTTATTTACGGCTTTTTCCAGGACGATACCGGTGAGCTGTTCTATTCAAAGGTGCAGGAGGCCGTGGACGCCGCCAGAGCCGAAGGCGCCGATTATGTATTTGCCATCACCCATCTGGGCAATGAAGAGGAGTGCTCCCCCTGGCGCTATGACCAGCTGATCGCAAACACGAACGGTATTGACGCGGTGTTTGACGGCCACAGCCATGACATGGACCAGGTGACCATGCTCAATAAGGACGGCGAGGAAGTGATCCGTTCCGGAGTGGGCACGAAGATGGCCGGCATCGGAACCCTCACGGTCACCACGGACGGCGAGCTGGTAAACAACCTCCTTACCTGGGGCGGCGGGATGTCCGCATCGGAAATGTTCGGCTTTGAAAACCCGGTAACGGAAGCCATTACCGTTGCGACAGCCGAGCTGGACGCAAGCCTTTCCGAGGTGGTTGCCACCAGCCTCGTGGAGCTCACCATCAATGCCCCGGACACGTTTGATTCGAACGGAAAGCCGGTGCGTATTGTCCGCAATGCCGAGACAAACCTGGGCGACCTCTGCGCGGACGCCTATCTTGCCATGTCGGATGCGGATATTGCCTTTGTAAACGGCGGCGGCATCCGTGTCAGCCTTCCTGCCGGAAAGATCACCAGAAATGACATCCTGAAGGTTCATCCCTTCGGAAACGCCATGTGCGTGGTTGAAGTCACCGGACAGCAGGTGCTGGACGCCCTGGAGTGGGGTGCGCGTGTGGTCCCGAGCGAGAACGGAGGCTTCCTGCAGGTTGCCGGACTTACCTACCAGATCGACACGGAACTGCCCAGCTCCTGCACGCAGGACGAGAACGGCATGTTTACCGGCGTGGACGGCGAATACCGCGTCAAGAACGTCATGGTTGGCGGAGAGCCGCTTGACCTTGAGAAGACCTATAAGCTGGCCTCCCACAATTATATGCTGAAGGATAAGGGAGACGGATATACCATGTTCGAAGGCGCGAACATCCTGCAGGATGAGGTTATGCTGGACAACCAGGTGCTCATCAACTACATCACGGATGTCCTTGGCGGCGTGATCGGCGAGGAATACGCGGAACCCTACGGACAGGGCAGAATCACGGTTTACTCCGAATAAGCGCTTCTTCGGCGGCGGTGCCGGCATCGCCAGCTTGCCTGGACATGCAGACAAAGGCTCCGGCGGAGCGTTTGCCGCGGACGACAATGCAGTCGGAGCGAAATTCAGACAAGCCAATTTCCTGAGGCATTGATGGATGGTTCCTTGGGACTGTGCGAAAACAACTTGGGAAAGAAGCGAGATTTAGACTTGCATATTTCCTTTGTTATTGATGGTCAGCCCCTCAGGGCGGATATATCGGATGGGCGGTATTATACCGGCCCATCCGATTCGTTTATGGAGGAGATCAGCGTGATATATCTGGATCATGCGGCGACGACGCCGCTGTGCCGTGAGGCCTATGAAGCCATGCTGCCGTATCTTACGGAACGGTTCGGGAATCCTTCGGCGCTTTACGATGCCGGCACGGAGGGCAGGACGGCGCTGAATGCGGCCCGCAGACAGATTGCACAGGCCCTCGGGGCAGATCCTGCGGAAATATTTTTGACCTCGGGGGGGACGGAGTCGGATAATCTGGCAATTATCGGTACGCTGCTTGCCCGCCCCGGAAAGAAGCACATCATAACATCAATGCTGGAGCATCCTGCCGTATTTGAAACCGTCAGGCGTCTGGAGCGCTTCGGGTACAGGGTCACATACCTTCGCCCGGATGAAAACGGAAGGATCCGCGTCCGGGATGCCGGGGAGGCGGTCTGTTCCGATACGGCTCTGATCAGCGTCATGTACGCGAACAACGAGACCGGCGTACTGCAGC
>CAMOSC010000022.1 GCA_946624325.1 uncultured Clostridia bacterium | reverse complement strand
CCTGCCGTCCGGGCTTTTTCCTCCCCTGCTTGCCGGATCATACTCCGCATGGATCTCCACGACCCTTCCCGTTTCGTCCTTCACGCAGCCCGTGCAGCGGACAAAATACGCATTCATGAGGCGTACCTCATTGCCCGGGAACATGCGGAAATATTTCTTCGGAGGCTCTTCCATGAAATCCTCCGCCTCAATATAGAGCTCTCTCGAGAAAAGGATCTGTCTTGATCCCAGCTCCGGGTTTTCAGGATTATTTGCGGCCTCCAGATATTCTGTCTGACCCTCCGGATAATTGTCAATGATCAGCTTTACCGGATTGAGAACCGCCATGACACGGGGAGCCTTCAGCTTCAGGTCCTCGCGCACACAGTATTCCAGCATGGCGTAATCCACGGAAGAATTGGCCTTTGAAATTCCGCAGAGCTCCACAAATTTCCGGATGGAATCCGGAGTAAAGCCGCGTCTGCGGAGCGCGCTGATGGTAACAAGCCGGGGATCATCCCAGCCGTCAACTATCCCATCCTCGACCAGCTTCTTGATGTAACGCTTTCCCGTTACCACATTGGTCAGATAAAGCTTCGCGAACTCAATCTGTTTAGGCGGCATCTCGAACTCGCACTCACGGACCACCCAGTCGTATAAGGGTCTGTGATCCTCAAATTCCAGGGTGCAGATAGAATGCGTGACATGCTCAATCGCATCCTCAATCGGATGGGCAAAATCATACATCGGATAGATGCACCACTTATCACCGGTATTATGGTGGGTCATATGCGCCACGCGGTAGATAACCGGATCGCGCATGTTCATGTTCGGTGATGCCATATCAATCTTGGCGCGCAGGACTCTTGATCCGTCCTCACAGGCTCCGCTGCGCATCTCCTCGAAGAGCCGCAGATTTTCTTCCACGGACCGGTTCCGGTAGGGACTCTCCTTTCCGGGCTCTGTCAGGGTACCGCGGGTTTCCCGGATCTCATCCGCCGTCAGATCGCAGACAAAGGCTTTTCCCTTCTTGATGAGGAATACCGCGCACTCATACATTTTATCGAAATAGTCGGAAGCAAAAAACAGACGGTCCTCATAATCCGCGCCGAGCCACTCCACATCTCTGCGGATGGACTCTACATATTCCGTCTTTTCCTTCGTGGGATTTGTATCATCAAAGCGCAGGTTAAACTTTCCGCCATACTTCCGGGCCAGGCCGTAGTTCAGCAGAATGGATTTTGCATGGCCGATATGCAGATATCCGTTCGGCTCCGGAGGAAAGCGGGTTTGAACATGATCATAAACGCCCTCCGCCAGATCCTTGTCAATAATCATCTCGATAAAATTCCTGGATACCGGTTCTGATCCGTTCTCCCCGGCCGTCCTGACTTCCATATCTTCCATAATCGTTTCTCCTCCCTGACAGACTTAAAGCCCGATATTTATAGAATAACCAAAAAAAACCGAAAAGTCAATTGATATCGTTATAATGTGGCCTTCCCGGCAGGCTGTTCGTTGTCGCGGCTCTGCCGTATGGCAGAAAATGCCACCACTGTCCCGGGTAAGCTAAAAAACAGCTTTCCCGTGCCAGTGCTGTCATTTTTCCCTTGAGCCATGCCGACAGATCGCAGTGCAAAAAGCATGCGCTGCGATTGTCGCGGCATTCGCCGTATGGTAGAAAATGCCACCACTGTCCCGGGTAAGCTAAAAAAACAGCTTCCCCGTGCCAGTGCTGTCATTTTCTACCGCATGGCTCATTGCTTCGCACAAAAAAAGCCCGCATTGAATGCGGGCTAAAGCTGACAACCAGATTCGAACTGGTGACCTCCTCATTACCAATGAGGTGCGCTACCGCCTGTGCCATGTCAGCTTGGCTGACAGCTCTTTGCTGTCAACGAATGATATAATACACGATCCCGGATGATTTGTCAACAGTTTTTTCAAAAAATTTCTGTTCATGACAACGGAATCATTTTACAGCATGGTTCTCTGGCGAACAATCTCGTAGGCAAGTACGCCGCATGCCACGGAAGCATTCAGGGAATCGATATCTCCGCGCATGGGAATTGATGCTGTCATATCACAGTGCTCGCGTACCAGTCTCGAAACGCCCTGCCCTTCGTTCCCGATCACCAGGCCGATCGGACCTTTCATATTGAGATCATACATACGGGTTCCATTCATATCGGCGCAGACAAACCACAGGCCTTCTTTTTTCAGTTCTTCCATCGCCGAAACCAGGTTCGGAGTTCTCGCAACCGGCGTATAATTCACCGCCCCCGCGCTCGTGCGGGCAACCGCCGCAGTAAGGCCAACCGCGCGGTGCTTCGGTATGATAATGCCGTGCGCGCCGGCCTGATTGGCCGTTCGTATGATTGCTCCGAGATTATGCGGGTCTTCGATCCCATCCAGTATGATAATGAAGGGATCTTCATTTTTCTCTCTCGCCGCCTTCAGGATATCGTCAATCTCCGCATATTCGCAGGCCGCGCACCAGGCAATAACCCCCTGATGATTTCCGGTCTCAGACAGCTGGTCCAGCCTCTGTTTTTTAACATACTGCACATTGGTAGACTGTTTTGCGGCTTCCCGGAGAATCGTCAGAACCGGACCATCCTTGCACCCGTCCAGCACAAACAGCCTGTCTACGGTCTTCCCGGAGCGGAAAGCTTCAATTACCGCATTCCGCCCTTCCGTCATTGATTCATGATATCCCATCGTTTCCTCCCGGTTCAAGCATGCCGCTCCGTTCGAAGCCAAGCCGCAGCAGGGCAAGCAGCCTCTCTGTTTTTCCGTTCAGGTATAAAAAGCCGCAGAGTGCCTCCAGACCCGTTGCATGGCGGTATTCATTCACCGATGCATTTTTCGCCATTGAATAGGATTTTGCATTTCTCCCGCGGCGGAACACCGCCTCCTCCTCTTCCGTCAGTTCTTCCCTGATGGAAAAATAGATCCCGGCCTGTGCGGCGGCTTTAGCCATCCGGCTTCCCATACGGTTCAGCCGGTCAACGGACATATTTCCTCCCGCGATGAGAATGCTTCGTATAATCAGTTCATAGATCCCATCTCCGATCCAGGCAAGCACCAGAGGCGAATAGGTTCCGGGATCCGTCGCTTTCAGGGAGAAGCCTTCCAGAATATCCGCAAAAAAACGTTCTGTGCCTTCTTCCCTTAAGCTCTCTTCCATACAACTCCCTGTCTGGTATCCTCCAGAACAATGCCCCGCTCCAGCAGCTCGCCGCGGATGGCATCCGCCCGCGCAAAGTCCTTTGCCTTCCGGGCTGCCTGCCTTTCAGCGATCAGCGCTTCGATGTCCTCATCCAGCATCTCTTCTTCACGTTCGGTCAGAATGCCGAGGATGTCGCAGAGTTTCTCCAGCTTTTCCGATACCTTTCCCGCAAAAAATCCCGAGGAGGTCTCCTTCACCTCGGTATTGGCGAATTTCACTAGTTCAAATACCGCCGAGATAGCGTCTGCCGTGTTAAAATCATCATCCATGGCATCTTCGAAGGCCTTCACGTAAGAATCCGCCTTCTGTACCAGCCCGGCTTCCGTCTCTGTCAGCTCCCCGGGATTTGAAGCAAGCTTTTTCAGCCTGCCCGCAGCCGTCACAATCCGCTCCAGTCCGTTTTTTGCCGATTCCATCAGATCGTCGCTGAAGTTCAGCGGGCTGCGGTAATGGGCGCTGAGCATAAAGAACCGCAGCACCTGAAGATCATAACGTTCGGATATATCGCGGACCGTAAAGAAATTCCCCAGGGATTTGCTCATCTTCTTATTGTTGATATTCAGGAAGGCGTTGTGCATCCAGTATCTGGAGAATTCCTTCCCGTTGCAGGCCTCGCTCTGGGCGATCTCATTCTCATGGTGCGGGAAAATCAGATCCTCTCCGCCCGCATGGATATCAATCTGATCACCGAGGTATTTTTTGGACATCACGGAGCATTCAATATGCCATCCGGGACGTCCTTCGCTCCACGGGGAAACCCAGTAGGGCTCGCCCTCTTTCTTGGGTTTCCAGAGTACGAAATCCAGCGGATCCTCTTTCTCTTCCTCACCGCTCACCTTCAGATCGCGGAAGCCGGACTGAAGATCATCCAGATTTTTATGGGAAAGCTTCCCGTACTCACGGAAATTCCTGGTCCTGAAGTAGACGGTACCATTCTTCTCGTAGGCATATCCTTTTTCGATCAGACTGCTGATCATATCGATCATGCCGTCGATTTCCTCCGTTGCGAGGGGGTGCTTTGTGGCCGGCCGGACATTCATCGCAGCCATATCCTTCTTGCACTCGGCAATGTAGCGCGTGGAGATTTCGGAGGCATCAACTCCCTCCTCATTTGCCTTTTTAATGATTTTATCGTCCACATCAGTAAAGTTCGAGACATAATTCACCTCGTACCCGCGATATTCCAGGTACCTGCGGACGGTGTCAAATACGATCATCGGTCTGGCATTTCCGATATGGATGAGGTTATACACCGTAGGTCCGCAGACATACATGCGAACCTTGCCCTCTTCAATCGGGACAAATTCCTGTTTGGTTTTCGTCAGGGTATTGTATACTTTCATATATTCTCCTCTCGCCGTGCTTTCCCGCTTTCCGGAGTTATCCGGGATTCCGGGGATCCTTCCTCGTTTTCCTGATTCTTTTTTCTGTCCTGCCGCAAACCGGTATTTTCCTCCCGGCCGGGAAGAAGCGCCTCCACCAGTTCCCGAAGCGAATTATAATCATACTGAAGGGACCGGATTTCCTGCAGGATGGGATCCGGCAGATTCACCTGATCCAGATCCGTCTGAGGCAGCCGGACATTGTTTCGTTTGACGACGCGCCCAGGCACCCCAACCACTGTGGAATTCGGAGGAATCTCCTTCAGAACCACGCTTCCCGCCCCGATCTTTGTGTTGTCCCCGATGGAAAAGGAGCCGAGCACCTTGGCGCCGGCACTGATCATCACATTGTTTCCGATCGTCGGATGCCGCTTTCCGTGTTCTTTTCCCGTTCCGCCGAGTGTAACGCCCTGATAGATCGTCACATTCTCACCGATCTCTGCGGTTTCTCCGATAATGACTCCATGTCCGTGATCTATAAAAAAGCCTCTCCCGATTTTTGCACCGGGGTGAATCTCGATTCCCGTTTTCCTTGCGGCCCGCTGGGAAATCCATCTCGCAAGGAAATAATGTTTTTTCAGATATAGTCTGTGCGAAATTCTGTACCAGAATATCGCCCAGAAGCTCGGATACAGGAATACCTCCGCATCGGAATGAATTGCAGGATCCCGTTCACGGATCAGTCTGATCTGTTCTCGTATGAAAGACATTGCGGCTCCTCCATGAACCTGCATATTAATTGGCACTGCAGCAGGCTCTGCACCCGCCCTGCGGATCCATGTAAAACTGGGGTTTTTCCAGCAGACAGACCGCCTGCGCGCTGATTCCTTCTCCGCTTCCGGTAAAGCCGAGACCTTCCTCAGTCGTTGCCTTGATGTTTACCTGATTCTCCTCCAGTCCCAGAACTCCGGCGATATTCTGCTTCATCTGCTCCCGATACGGGGAAAGCTTCGGGCGCTGCGCAATGACGGTTGCATCGATGTTGGAAATCACCCAGGACTGATCTGAAAGCATTCCGCCGACAATCCTCAGCAATTCCATGCTGTCCGCTCCGAGATACCGTTCGTCATTATCCGGGAAGTGCTGGCCGATATCCCCCATGCCCGCCGCTCCCAGCAATGCATCCATAATGGCATGAAGCAGTACATCCGCATCCGAATGGCCGAGCAGCCCTTTCTCGTAAGGAATTTCAACGCCTCCCAGAATCAGTTTCCGCCCTTCCACCAGGCGGTGTACATCATATCCCATTCCGATTCTCATGTTTCCTCCACCGGACCATACCGGAACAATTATCTTGACAAACAGGTTTCCTTCCGCTATAATACTAAATGAATACGGCGAGATAGCTCAGTTGGCTAGAGCACGCGGTTCATACCCGCGGTGTCGAGAGTTCAAGTCTCCCTCTCGCTACACAAAGCAGGCAGATTTTTATCTGTCTGTTTTTTTGTGCGTTAGCTCTGAGCCATGCGGTAGAAAATGACAGCACTGGCACGGGGAAGCTGTTTTTTCAAGCTTATCCGGGACAGTGATGGCATTTTCTACCATACGGCGAACGCCGCGACAATCTCAGCGCACGCTTTTCGCGCTGAGATCTGTCGGCATGGCTCAAATCAGAAAAGCTTATAACCGGACACAGGTGAACTGTTTTTCCAGCTCACCTGGGGCCGGTTATGAGTTTTCCGGCATACGGCGAACGCCGCGACAATCTCAGCGCACGCTTTTCGCGCTGAGATCTGTCGGCATGGCTCAAATGCACAAGGTCTCAGGGAAGCTGCTTTTTAGCTTACCCGGGACAGTGATGGCATTTTCTACCATACGGCAGAGCCGTTCCAATCTCAGCGCACGCTCTTCGCGCTGAGATCTGTCGGCATGGCTCGGATAGAAAAGCTTATTACCGCAGCTCAGTTAAAACCGAAGACCCGGTTCGCCACTTTAAAGCCTCTTCTCACAACTCCCCGACCGAATTTTCCCGGCAGGTTCAGGACGATACCCTGTAACGAATAACGGAGTTTACGCCACATGCCGGGATTCTTCTCCTTCATATAGCTCCAGAGGGCATCCTTCTTCTTTCTGGCATCCTCGGTACCGATAAGGGCGTAATAGGAGGAAGTGACCGTACACATGATCTGGAGGTAATCATACATATAGGACCGAACCTTTGTATCTTCAATATCCTCCAGATCCATATAGTCAAACATGATCCGGTTTACACGGTCCTGCTGGTCAATCCGCTTTTTCATAACTTCCACGTTTACCGACTGGTCATCGCGCCCTATGTAATACCGGTACAGATTTACGTCCAGATAATACATTGTCTTTACGTACGGCAGCGGCTCATAGACATAGATGTTGTCCACATAGAAGGTATGCTTCGGCAGCCTGAGATTCATGCCGCGAAGCATTTCAGTACGATAGATGACGGCATGCATGAGCAGATAATGGCCTGTCTGGAATTTTCCTGTCTCCGCCCAGGTGAAATATCTTCCCGTCGGCAGCATTTTCCGGTAGTCAATGACCTTCCGCTTCTCTTCCGGCAGCTCCTGCTTATCATAAATAAAATTGGAAATCAGCATATCCAGCTGCCCGGACTGCTCCACGGTCTCTTTGAGGAAATCGATCACTTTCAGGAAGCTTGCGGAATCCAGCCGGTCATCGCTGTCCACCACTTTGTAGTAAACCCCGGCCGCCGCATACAGGCCGGTGGTCACGGCATCTCCGTGTCCGCCGTTTGGCTGATGGATGGCACGTACGATTCCCGGATATTTTCTCTCATATTCATCGGCAATCTCCGGGGTT
The DNA here is from genome assembly GCA_946624325.1 of uncultured Clostridia bacterium. Taxonomy (GTDB): domain Bacteria; phylum Bacillota; class Clostridia; order Lachnospirales; family Lachnospiraceae; genus Anthropogastromicrobium. Next base: position 13,994 of record CAMOSC010000022.1, on the reverse strand, counting down.
CTGTCCGTCGATCCGTCATCGACGATCAGGATCTCCACATCTTCCCCGCCGACCAGCAGGCTCTCCATACAGCGGTCAAGATATGCCTCCGAGTTATAACTTGGCACTGCTATTGTTAAAATTTTCATGCGGTTCTGTATCTCCTGTCAAATAGTCCCCGTATCCGTCCGCTATCCTGTCTCCGAAAATATCCGGATCATTCAGATTTTCTCCCTCTTCCGTGAAAACGCATACACTCCGATATAAACCGTCTTCCGTGAAAACGCATAGACCCCGGTATAAACCGCCTTCCGGGGTGAAAACCTGTGCCGGAAAGCCGCAGAAAAAAACGCATGGCATTTCCGTGGAAACAGAATGCAGCTACAGATATGAGAAAAACACGGATACAGCGTTCGCCGACATATGAGATAGGATGGGTGCTTCCACCCGGTCATACCGCTCCATTAGGAATGCAAAAACAAGGCCCGCTGAAAATCCGTAGATTCCCTGTAGCATATTACCATGAAACACGCCAAAAATCAATGCCGATTGGACAGCTGCCAGGCTGAAACGGCACCACACGCGCATTCTCCTGTACAGAACGCCTCTGTACAGAAGCTCTTCGGCCGCAGGCGAGAGAAAGACAAGGATTATGACTCTTAGGATTCCTCCCTGTGAGAGCGCATCCGACTGAAGCTTCACATCAGAGGAGAAGCGTTCAAACAGCCCTGCAGCCTTAAACAGACCGTTTACACAGGCACAGACTGCCGCGCCAAGGACGATGCAGATCAGAATATCCCCTGCACGGATCGCCTTTCCGTCCGTGGGGTGCAGCTTTCTGTCCTTCTCATACATCCAGCCGAAGACCATCAGCATGGCTGCCTTCTCCGCACCCGCTGACAGAAGGCTGTAGGACCGGCTCCCCGCCGATGCCAGAAGCCCGATTCCAAGATATACGCAAAGCGGCACCAGCACCTCCAAAAAACGGCCGGATACCGGCTTTTTCACAGCTTTGCCCTGCCCGGCAGGGCTGCCAGGATCTGTTCCAGAAGCCATGCAACACCCTCCTCCTCATTCGTATAGGGCAGTACAATGTCCGCATGGCGCTTCACTTCCTCAGAAGCGTTTGCCACAGCGGCCCCGACACCGCATTTTATGATCATCTGCAGATCATTCTGGCTGTCACCGCAGCCCAGAACCGCCTCATGCGGGATGCCAAGCCTGTCAGCGAGCCTCAGCAGACCGCTTCCCTTATCCACATCCGCCCTTGAGAGTTCAAGGTTTGTCGGCAGACCCTGTACACAGGTGATCCCGGGAATCTCTTTCAATATGCACAGGCCCTGATCCTTTGCCTCCAGGGACGGAAAAGAGAGATTGATTTTCTCCACCCCGCTTTTCCGGCTTCGCAGGAAGGTTTCCGGATCCGGCACCGGAACCCTGGTTTTGCGCACGTACGCGCGGATATAGGGATCCGGGAAGTAATAATCCGCACGGTCCAGCTTTTCCTTTTCGCTGTAGGGGACGCCGTCCACATAAAACTCGGTAATACATTTCAGCGCCTTGCAGGAACGATACACATATCCGGCAGTCTCCGCGTCCATGCATTCATGCACGAGGAATTCTTTTGTCTCAAGATCCATCACCAATGCGCCGTTGCAGCAAAGGGCATATCGTACGCCCGGAATATCCGTGAATTCCGACGGGATACCCGATGCAGGTCTTCCTGTAGCCGGAAGTACATAAATTCCGGCCCGGCAGGCAGCTTCTATAGCCCTTCCGGTCCGCGGCGTAATCCGCTTGTCATGGGTGAAAACCGTTTCATCCAGATCCAGGCCGATCAATCTGATTCCGGAAAAATCCATAGTTCTTCCTTTCTGTCCGGCGCCTATTCTCCTCCGGCAGCGGGAAAACGGGAGCCCTGCAGGGCTCCCGCAAGTCCCGTTTTCCCGCGAAAACGTTGATCCAGGCGCTTTTACACCGGTTTTATAGTGAACGTCAGAAAAAACTTGACGTTCACTATAAAGCCTCCGGCGGATGCGCACGGATTTGCCAGGGAAATATGCCGCCTTCAGGCGGCGCAAATCCGGCGCGGCAAACGACAAAGTAAAGAGAACTTTGTCGTTTGCTATAGAATGCGAAGCGAAGTCAGAATCTTCTGAATTTCATCTCAAAAACGAAGCTCTCGTCATTCATCTGGTAAGGTGCCGCCAGCTGCGGACCGCAGGCGCCGGAACCCACACCGCTCATCTTGTAATCAAGACAGAACGTAACATGCTCCGCTTCCTGAAGCTCATAATTGTGCTTTTTCTCCGACAGCTCCTGTATGGTATAATTGGATGCGGAGAAGCTGATCGTATCCGCCGCCGTAACCTCCAGGCCGGAGGAACCGTCGCTCAGGCATACTTTCCTGGTACCCATATGGCTGCCGTTTTCCTGGGGACGGATATAGTCCTCATGCAGATCCGAAACACTGCTCTCAAAACGTCCGAACCAGGAAAGATTATGCTTGTCCAGATAGCTCTCATAAGGACCATAACCCAGATAGGATACGTTCTGCCATGTCTTCGGCGCAGTAAGCACAAGGCCAAATCTCGGAAGGAAGGGCATCTCCGGGTTCTTCCTGCAATCCATTTTCACCAGGATTTCTCCCTCCGGATTGACCGTCCAGGTAATATCCGCCTCCACAATCCACTGGGCTACCAGCGCTGTCAGGTTCGCTTTGGCACGGATGGTAATCAGGCCATCCTCCTGCTCAACTTCCGTACTGCGTACATTGACGCAAAGATAACGGTAGTATGCCCTCTTCCATGCATGCTCATCTACATAACGGTCATTATCGATGGGGGCACGCATAATATTGAAGTCCATTCCCAGATCCTTTTCATCATACTTCATGGAAGTGAAAAGGCCGCGGAATTTATCGAAGCAATATTCGAAACGCTCGCCGTGTACGGTCAGGAAACGTTCATCTTCACGATAGGACAGGCTGTCCCCGCCGGTCAGTGAAAGCTCCCTTCTGCCGCCGCCGGCCAGAAGAATCTGGTCGAATCCCGCTTCATGTCCGGCTTTCACTAACGCCGTGTCATGTTTGGTCACATAGCGGAAGCGGATGTACACATCTCCCTCCCTGTCGTCGAAGGCTATGGGAAGGGATACCCTTGAGCAGGAATGCGGCTCGGTCTTCGGGGTGCTGATTTCACCGCTCGCGATGATCTCGCCGTCACAGCTGACCTCATAAAGCGTGCGGTATTCCTCCGCGATATCCGAAAAATCAAGCAGGTTTCTGAAGAGATAAATCCCCTCGTACGGATCCTCGCAGACGGCACGGATCGGACGGACGACATTTTTCCATTCCAGGACACCGGTGTGGGGCCTGCGGTCCGGATACATCAGGCCGTCCACGCAGAAATTGCCGTCATTGGGGAATTCACCGTGGTCTCCTCCGTAATAATAACGGTACTTTCCGTCAGCCGTTTTTCCCTTCAGGATGGCATGGTCGCACCATTCCCATACGAATCCGCCGCAGAAGCCGTCATATTTTAAAATCCGCTGATAATAATCCTCCACATCGCCGGGGCCGTTGCCCATGGCATGTACAAACTCGCACTGGACAAAAGGTTTGTCCGGTTTGTTCTCAAAATACCGGTCGATCTCCTCGCAGGATGCATACATCCGGCTGTAGATATCCAGGCAGCTGTAGTCATTCTTATGGCCGCCCGTCTCATGCAGCGCGCCTTCATAGTGTGTGAGCCTCGTGGGATCATACTCCTTCACCCAGCGGGCGGCTTTCTCGAAATTCTGTCCGTAACCCGCCTCATTTCCAAGACTCCAGAACAGGACGCAGGGATGATTGCGGTCCCTGATGACATTGCGCTGCACACGGTCCAGGATCGCAAGCTCGAAACGCTCATCCTGGGCCAGCAGTCCGAAGGTTTTGTCCTGGCTGCCGCCGTAGATGGATGTGGTCCCGTGTATTTCGATATCCGATTCCGCAATAACGTAAAATCCGTATTCGTCGCAGAGTGCCGGGAACCATGGTGCATTGGGATAATGGCTGGTGCGGATGGCGTTGAAATTCAGCTCTTTCATCAGTTTCAGGTCGCGGACCGCCTGCTCCCTGGAAATGGTATATCCTGTCACGGGATCCGAATCATGCCTGTTGACGCCGCGGAACTTCAGGTTCACACCGTTCAGCCAGACAACCGCATTCTCAATTTTGACCTCTCTGAAGCCTACCTTCTGGCGGATGATTTCATCGCCGTTCGTGATGGTCAGCGTATAGAGGCCTGGATGTTCGGCATTCCACAGAACCGGGTTTTCAACCAGGGCCGTATAAAGTCCGTTCTCCTCCCGAAGCTGTATCTCGTTCCCGTTTTCCGGATCTGACAGAACCAGGGAAAGGTTTGTCTCTCCCTCCGTCTCCGGGGAAACGCTGATCCTCCAGGCACTGCCCTCCGGTACCGTCCGTACCGTATAATCGTTTACGAAACCGGATGCCGGGCGCGTGATCAGCCATACATCCCTGAAGATTCCGCTCATGCGGAATTTGTCCTGGTCCTCCAGATAACTGCCGTCACACCATTTGAGCACCAGCACGGAAAGCGTATTGTTTCCTTCCCGCACCAGGTCCGTAATTTCAAATTCGCTCGGTGAATGGGAAACCTGGCTGTAGCCGGCCTCCTTTCCGTTCACCCATACATAAAAGCAGGAGTCCACACCCTCAAAATACAGGAACAGCCGCTGTGAAGCCTGCGCCGGTGAAACACAAAACTCCGTACGGTATGCACCGCAGGGGTTCTCGGCCGGTACATACGGCGGATCATAGGGGAAGGGATAGCGTACGTTTGTGTACATATGCCTGTCATATCCCTGGGTCTGCCAGCAGGAAGGAACCGGTATCCGGTCAAAAGTGCTCAGATCGTAATCTTCCGCATAAAACTTTCCGGGAATAGCTTCCACATACGGAAAATAAGCGAATTTCCAGCTGCCGCTCAAAGACTGCATCCTGGAATGCCCGTCCGCATATTCCGGCTCATAATAGCTTCTCGGATCCCTTGTTCCGACATGAAGCCGGTATGGATCCTCATAGTATTTCTCAATTAACATTTCGGCTCTCCTCCATAAACGCAGTTTTGTACCTCGCCCTGATGACCGCGGATGACTGTTTTGCAGCCACGCCTGCAAAGGATGCAGTTCTGGGCAAAATCTGTCTCCTTTTCGAATAAACTGAGGCAGCTGTACAGACTCCGGACTCCGGAACCGGCGCAAAGCAGCCGGTCCCGGAGTTGTGGCATTCATTATACTTCTTTTCCCCTGTTCCTGCAAGCTCTTTTCAAGGCCAGCATACGCGCCTTGGCTGCCCTGCGGGCAGGAATACCTTTACACGCTTCTCCCGGAAGATAAAATCCGTCTCGGTATCATGAATGGCCGTTGCTTCGACAAAATCGGGCCGTCCGGCTTTCCATGAAAAATCCACGCGTATGCCGCCCCTGCAGCAGGCGCCTTTAAAGCTTCCTTCCGGGAAGCATTCCGGAAGGGCCGGCAGCAGGGTGACGCTTCCCTCCCGGCTCTGGATAAGCATCTCCGATACGCCCATGGAAAAACCCGTATTTCCGTCCAGCTCATAGACAGGCGAGTCGGTTCCCGTCCCCCTTGTAGCCGGGTGCATAACCAGGAGATTTTTCCAGGTCAGGTTCTTCTGCGTCCCGAGCAGGTGGAAGCCCGCGGCCTCCCCGTCCCAAAGCCTGCAGCTGTACAAAAACAGCAGCGCTCGCGCCCAGCCGGTATCTTCCCAGTTATCATATGGCGTCAGACGCTTCCGGATGGAGGCGGCTGCTGCCCGGGCAAGCTCAGGCGTTTTGTCCGGCGTAATCTGATCGTACGGAAAAAGCCCCAGCAGATGGCTGGTATGCCTGTGCTGCGGATCACACGCTTCAAAATCCTCCGTCCACTCGGCAAGGGTTCCATCCTTCTGCACGCGGTAATCCGGAAGCCTTCTTAAGACTTCGGCGGCTTTCCCGCACCTGTCATCGTTTACCCCCAGAATCCCGCATAATTCCAGATATTCGTTGAGCAGCTCACGGATCATCAGGACCTCATAGGTACATCCGATTGTGGCAATCCCCCGCTTTCCATCCGCCGTGAAACTGTTCTCCGGAGAAATGGAAGGACCGCAGGTCAGCCTTCCCTCCCCGTCCTCAAACACATAGTTCAGGAAAAAATCCATCGCTTCCGAAAGCACCGGAAGCGCCCGTTCCCGCAGAAAAGCCTCATCCTGCGTGAACCGGAAATGCTCCATATAATCCGAAGCCTGCCAGATCCCTCCCGTAGGACAGGGAGACAGGTTTTTGTCCCAGTATGGTGCCGCATAACCCCAGGCATTGGAAACCAGCTCGGCTGCCCAGCCCGGGAGCCCGTAACATCCGGAAGCCGTTATCCTTCCGTTCGGGATCAGACGCTTCTCCATCCATTCAAAAAGGGGCATATGGCACTCGGACAGGTTTCCGGCCTCACTGATCCAGTAATTCATCTGGGTGTTAATATCCAGATGCATATCACAGGTCCATCCGATCCGGCACGCAACCGAATCGTTCCAGACGCCCTGCAGATGCGCCGGCAGTACGGAGTCTTCCCTGGAGGAAGAAAGCAGGAGGTAGCGTCCGAATTCATACATCAGTTCCGTCAGGAGCCGGTTCTCACCGGTTTCCGATGCTTCCCTGAGCAGGGTCTGAGCATCGGGAAAGCAGGGATAGGATTCGCGGATGCAGGCATCTGAAGAATCATCCTCGGGAAGGACATGCACCGCGGCGGAATCCGTCAGGCTCAGCAATTGCCTTTCCATTAGCGGAAAGAAATCGCTGATGTGCCGTTTTCTGACAGCCTCATACTTCCCGTCGACCCGGGCGGTCCTCTCCGCCGTAATCCGGAGCCGTTCCGATTCATCCAGGCCGACGGCGCACTGTTCCGTACAGAAATCCGTCTCCATTGCGACGCAGACTACGGCTTCATTCGCCCCCCGGACCAGGATGGAGCCATCCTTCGCGCTGCAGCTTCCGGCATCTGCGAATACACGGACGGTACCCGTGAGGGATACGCCCTCTGTCCCGTCACTGTGTATGCTCTCCAGCGCTTTCATGGAAAAACTGAATGCCGCGGTCTGCGCTTCCCGCCCGGTATCTGCCCGGCTGTCCGTGCCCTCCATCGGCGTATCCGGTATGTGCCGGCACGGCTGTCCCGCGAGAAAGCCGATGGAAAAATCTCCGCCCGGATTCCGGATTCGCATGGCAAATACCTGGTCCGGATGTGAGGAAAAGGCCTCAATCAGGGTCTCCTTCCCGCCGCAGCGGCAGTGAACCGACATCACGCCCCTCATAAGATCGAGCGTCCTTGTATAGTCCTCTGCCCTCCCTTTTTCCGGGAAGTGGAGCAGCAGCCTGCCGACAGGAAGGTTTGTCCCGTAATTACCGCGTTTTCCCATAAACGCTTCGACATATCTGCCGACAGCCTCATAATCTCCCCTGCTGGCGGCAGCACGCGCTTTCTGAAATGCCTCCGGGGCTCCCCCGCGAATCGGGGACACAGAATCGGAGCCGGAGAAGAAGGCCTGATTGGACAGCTCGATGATCATCTCCTGCTCATCTCCGTATACGGCTTGTCCCATCGCACCGTTTCCCAGAAGAAAGCTTTCACTCCAGGAGGTTCCCGGACTGTTCAGACATATTTTATACGCTTTTACGGAATCAAAACCGGTCATCGCATTTCCTCCTCCCTCTGTTCCATAATCCTTATTCCGGCTTTCCGCCGCAGAATAAGCTCTCCCCGACGGCAGGCAGCGGGTGAATTCCTTCTGTGCGTACCACCCAGTTTCCATCCTTCGGGAAGCCCGGCGCAGGAATATCACAGCCCTCATACCCCGCCGCCATCATGGCAGCGGCAAGCAGAAGGGAACCGTTTCCCGGCAGATACAGGGGCAGATCATCCCTGGATACCTGCCTGTTGTTTCCGCTCTCCACATACACATTTTTCAGACTCTCGCGCAGGATCAGGTCAATCGCAAAATCAGGACGGTGCAGTTTAACGGCCGTCATGGCCATTACCGCGAAATCCCAGCCCCATAGGGAAGCTTCCTTCCAGACCTCAAGGCTTTTTTCCAGGGAACGTTCCATGGCCTTTTCATCCATTCTCCCGCTGTCGATCACTCCGAAAGCCATCAGGAAAGAGGGATGATCCACCGCATATTTCCCGTATGTCTCCGTACATCCGCTGCATGCAAGATACGTTGAATCAGAACCCTTCGGAGACGGAATCATATTCCGCGCAACCTCGAGCCATTCCCCGGGCACCTCCGCCCCGAGAAGCGACGCGAAAAACGAGGCGATCCTGAGGCCGACAACCCAATACTCCACCTCAAATACGGGATTTCTGGTTTCCCTGGGCGGATGGCATTCCTGCACGGGAATCAGCGGGGAAAGCAGCTCATAATATCCCTCGGAATCGCGCACGGCAAAATCGGCCATAAAATCAGCAGATTCCCGGATAATCGGATAATACCTGCGCACAAACTCCAGATCTTCCGTGTCCCTGTAACAGAAATAGAGCATGTACAAAAGGTGCGGCTGCTGCCACACAAGCAGCGGTGCGATCGGTGACGGGCTGTCGAGGGCATCCGGGCCGACCATCTTCGGCCAGCGGGCTCCCCGGTATCCGTTTTTGGCAGCGTTCGCCCTGGCTTCGGGCAGATGCTCCATAAACCATCCGAGGCTTCTCTCCATCAGGTCTGTCCTTCCGTAAAGCGGCAGATAAGCCTCATGCCAGAAATACATTTCCAGATGGAATTTCCCGTACCAGCTGTTGCAGGTCAGTCCCGTCTCCTGCGGCGGCAGGCTCCCGCTGCTCTGAATCGCCAGCAGGTACTGGGACAGGACGATCCTTCTCTCTAACTCGAAGGCCCTCGGATCTGTGCTGCCGGCCAGTTCAATCACACCGGTCTTTTTCCAGAAGGAAAGCCAGCCTTCGCGGCTCCTCGCAAATACTTCTTTTGCGGAAGGCAGCAGATCTTCTTCCCCGTTTTCATACTTCCCCGAGAAGCTGAATGCAAAGGAACAGGTTTTTTTCCCCGGTAAAGAGAGCGCATACCGGTTGCGGAGATTTGCGTCCTCACGGACCGCAGCCGCCTGTCCGCAGCTTACCACGCAGACATACTCATCCTCATCCAGCCTGCGGTCAAAACGGATTTTCGCCCCCTCCCGGCGCAGGATCGTCTCATGGGCGTCCCGGCGGTTAAAATCGGACGCCGAAATAGCAGGACTCCCGTAGGGAAAATCAATCAGAACTGACAGGCGTCCGTCTTCTGCCAGTTCGGACTCCAGTTCAAACCCGGCCGTGTCCGTATCCGGGTCCACGGCTGTCCGGACCGTACAGGGCACGCCCCGAAGCCTGAAGCTGCTCGTAATAATTCCCGTATACAGATCCAGTTCCTGGGAGATGCCGTCAATCTCCTGCTCCCGCAGCTCCTCCCCGTCAAGAAGCAAGCCTATTCTGGCCAGATTCAGGCGGTGCGGATTCTGGCGGAGCCAGTGATAGACTGCCTCGTTTCCGGGCGCGCATTCTATCGGATACCGTACAGTCCTCCCGTTAAAATCATATTCCGTCTCAACCAGTTCTTCACGCGTATAAAAGCCTTTATCCGTGTCGGCCGGTGCGGTATGCCATCCCCACTGTGACTGGGTGCATAACGGGAATTTTTCCCGCTCATAATATCCGTAAAGGGACTGCATGCCCGTAATGTCCACCGTTATGGCAAAATTCCCGTTGCCGGCCGTCAGAGGCGATGAAGGATCAATGGCATCCAGCCTTGGATTGTGCCGGCGCACCAGCCGTTCTCTGTCTATCAGCATACGTTCCATCCTTTCCCGGTATATACAGCAAACAAACAGAATATATGCGTTTTGTTTGCAGCTCCGGATCTGCGCCGCTGCAAGCGGCATATTTCCCTGGCAGATCCGTGTGAAATCACGAATATCAGCCAGACAAAGTGATAATTCCGGACGGAATTGCGCCTGGCCCTGAACAGACTTTTTTTCTATTTTACCGTATGCGGCAGGGAAAAGCAACCCCGAAGCATCCGGCGCAGGCGAAGAAAAACACACAGGCCCATACAGGCCGAAAACGGCTTGTATGGGCCCTGGCGAGCACGCCGCAACTCCAGAAATGGCGCTTTTGCCATTTCCGGAGTCTGGCTCTGAACAGGAACGTTTTTTACGTGTGCTTCTTCTCAGCGCACGGACAGTTTTTCTTACCCCTTCACGGAGCCGGCCGTCACACCATCCATCAGGTATCTGTTAAAGAACAGGAACAGCAGGAATACCGGGATCAGTGAAAGCGTGGACATGGCAAACATCGGGCCGAAATTGGTTCCCTGCACATCCGCGAAGTTTTTGATGGCATAGGAAACGGTATAGAGCCTCGGCTTGCCCAGATAAAGCAGCGGGCCCATATAGTCATCCCAGGTCCAGTAAAACTGAATTACGATTGTCGTAATGATGGATGGCCCTAACAGGGGAAGGATAATCTTCGAAAAGATAGAATACTTGCTGCATCCGTCTATCATGGCAGCCTCGTCAAGCTCCCTGGGAAGGCCCTTGATAAACTGCATCATCATATAGATAAAGAACGGGACTCCGAGGAATTTCGGCAGGATCAGCGGCACAAACGTGTTGACCGCATGCAGCTTGTTCCAGATGATATACTGCGGGATCATCAGCACCTGTCCCGGCAGAAGCATCGTCATGATCATGCAGGTAAACCAGAATTTCCTTCCGAAAAACTTCACCCGCGCCAGTGCATAGGAAACCATGGTGGCACTGATCACCGTGCCGAGCGTAGCCAGGACAGAAATAATGGCGGAGTTTTTAAAGAAAGTGGCAAAGCTGTAGCTTCCCGCTCCCTTCCAGCCGTTGGGATAATTTTCCGTCACCCAGACAGACGGAAGGAACGGGGCGTTTGCACCGAGGATCTCGCTTTTCATCTTGAAGGAACCAAGGATCATCCAGATAACCGGATAGATCATCATCAGTCCGAAAGCGACAACAAATATATGATAGATGGTATCTCTGACAATGCGTTTTGTGCGCATGGATACCCTCCTTTCTGTATACTCTGGAAACCTTTCCGATCAGGTCTCCCGGAAAGCCTCTTCAACCGCTTCCGCGCTGATCGGATGGCGTAGAAAACGTCCACGCATCCGATTCCGCCGGCGGACATTCGTATGTTTTCAAAAGCGTGGATTTATTCATCCGCGGCATAGAAAACCCATGCCTTAGAGGTCTTGAAGATAATACCCGTTACAGCAGCCATGATCAGGAGAATAATCCAGGATGCGGCACAGGCATAGCCCATATGCTGATAGGAGAAGCCCTCCGTAAAGATAAACAGGGAAACATAATTTGTCGCGTAATTCGGACCGCCCTGGGTAATAATCTGAGCCTGTGTAAAGGTCATGAAGCCGGAAATCAGCTGCATCAGCAGGTTGAACAGAATGATCGGGGAAAGTGAAGGCAAAGTGATGTGGAAAAAGCGCTTGATCACATTGGCCCCGTCAATCTCGGCAGCCTCATAATAGTCCTTCGGGATCTGCTTTAAGCCGGAGGCAAAAATCAGCATGGAAGAACCGAACTGCCATGCGTTGCAGAGAACCAGCGGGACGAATGCCCAGGTAGTACTGCCGAAAAAGTTGAAGTTATTGGAACCCATGGCCTTGATCATGCTCACGATAGGGCCGCGGCTTCCGAACAGCTGCTTCCAGACCAGAGCCACCGCAACCGAGCCGCCGATCAGGGAGGGAATATAGTATACCGCCCTGTAGAGTCCCTGCAGTTTTGTCGGCTTGGTCAGGAGCATGGCTATCAGGAGTGCAAATACAAGCTTTAAGGGAACGCCGATCGCCACATACTGGAGGGTTACCAGAATGGAATTCCGGAAAGTCCCGTCATTCAGCAGATTTTTAAAATTCGCAAGGCCAACCCATTCCGGTACGCCCGCTATCTTATAATTGCAGAAGGAATAATAGAGGGACAGGCCCATCGGGATCAGCGTAAGCAGGCAGAAGCCAAGAATAAACGGAGCGGCAAATACATAGCCGACGGTGTTTTCGTTGTAAATAAATTTTCGAAATTTCTGGGAGAATGTCATTTGTTCCTTATCCATGAAACCTCCTTAAGCCCTGCCGCAGTCCATTCCGGCAGCAGAGGCGGCATCCGCCGTCCGGGAACCCAATCCGGATACCCGGCCGGAAAAATGCGCTCCGGAGCACATGCCCCGGAGCGCAGAATACGATCTTATCTGTTAACTGAAGCCGGATCCGAGACCAGCAGTATCATCTGAAGCAATCGTGTTATTCCTCTGCGGTCTCAAACTTCGCCCAGATTTCCTGTGCCTCTTCCCAGAACTTCTCGGCTGCTTCATGGGCATCGGCGAACTTGCCTTCCGCAAGACCCTGGATATAGGTCTTCTTCAGGACGTCGGAGATCTCCTCATTCGCAGCAGGCTCTGCAGGACTGGTGTTAGCCGCATCTGGGAAGGAACCTACCAGCGCGATCAGCTCATAAACCTTTGCGGTCGACTCATCGGTCAGCTCCTCGTCCGCAATCAGGGCATCCAGCACAGAGGTGTTGATGGCAACGCCGCGCTCGCAGTTCAGGATCTTGTTGGCTTCAATGCTGTTTACCCAGTAGTTCAGGAAGTTCGCGGCAATATCCTTCTTCTCGGAGTTTGCGGAGATGCAGAGCTCCTGGGAGGAACGGACTACCATGCCGGACGGGCCGTCCTCGGTCATTCTCGGAATGGTGCAGAGGTTCAGCGTGATATCGTTCTCTGCCGCAACCTTGGAAAGAGCGTTGAACTGGTTCGAGGAAAGCATCATGATCGCGGCATCACCGTAGGCAATGTAGTCAGCCTCTACGTTTGAGCCGATTTCGTTCTGTACGCCGTAGTCGGCAATGCAGCCTTCCTTCTGAAGGGTATCCAGGAGGTCAATCAGATAGGCAATGGGCTCGATGTCGCCGTCAAAGCCGAAATCCGTTCCGTCCATGGTATAGAAGTTGTAGCCCTCTTTCCACTGGGTAACCGCAGAGTAAACCAGGCTGTTGTACTCCAGCGTGGTTACGGCATATCCGCCGGTAGCCTCATGAATGGCGCGGCAGGCTTCTGCGAAGTCTTCCCAGGTCCAGTTCTCGGTGGGATACGGAACGCCCGCTTCATCAAAGAGTGCCGGATTGTAAGCCATGCAGCGCGCGTTGGTTCCGTTGGAGATACCGGTGATGTCCCCGTTTGCCTGGTTTATGGTAACGGAAAGAAGTGCATCCGGGATATCGGTCGTGTCGATCACGCCGCTCTCAACATATTCGTTCAGCGGTACGATGGTGTCATAGTAGGTGAGCCAGTTATTGCCCATCTGTACCACGTCCGGAAGCTCGCCGCTGGCCATTTTTGCCTGGTATGCCGTCCAGTAACCGGTACCGTCATAGTACTCATACTCAATATCAATGCCGGTCAGCTCTTCGAACTTCTCGATGACCTGTACGGTGATGTCATGACGGTAGTCGGAGCCCCACCACATCATGCTGAGGGTTTCTCCGGAATAATCCGGCCACTCATAATCGGGGTCGTTTACATTATTGGTGTATTCCTTAGCTTCCTCCTCGGCAAATACCGGGATAGCGGCAGCGGTCATTACCATGGCGGCGGCGAGAGCGACAGAAACAAATTTCTTCATACTTTTCCTCCTTGTCTTCGGACACTGCAATGATATGCGGGTCCATCGCGCTTGATGCATTGCAATTCCTATGCTCTTTCTGATTCCCGAAAAATCCCTTTTGCGGAGTATCTCAGCTGTCCGGCAAGCGGATTTTACGGCAATCTGTCGGGTGTTATACAAAATCACCATAGCTTGATTATACAATATAGCCATAATAATGTCAATAAAATTTCGTGTCATTGTCTTTGTTTGCCATTATTCA
>CAMOSC010000021.1 GCA_946624325.1 uncultured Clostridia bacterium | reverse complement strand
GGCCTTGATGCACCAGTCCAGCACCATGGCCAGGGCAATGCCGATCACGCCCATGCCCATCTGCTTCGCCAGCAGGAATGAAAGAAGGGTGCGGCATACAACCGTGGAAAAAACAGATGCCCACATTGTGAATTTTACATCGCCTGCCGCCCTGAGCCCGGAGGAAAGCGGGCCGGAAAACGGCTGAACGAGAGCTGAAAACAGATTGTGGATCGCCACGATGATCAGGATGAGCCGTTTGGTTTCCCCGGAGAGGTCATAGAGCGGAAGCAGCAGGGGCGTCAGGATCATGACCATGACATTCCAAGCGAATGCAAGCACCAGGGAGAGCCTGGTCAGTTTCCGCATATACCAGTCCGCCGCTTCCGTGTCGCCCGCGCCTGTGCACTGCCCGATGACGGTAATAAACACGGTTCCCAGGGACACACTCATGCAGGCGGCGAGGGACCAGAAGGTCTGTCCCGTCGTGTTCGCGGCGATCTGAGAAGTACCGAAGGTGGCCACCAGCATGCCCAGCACAACCTTGGCAGCCTGGAAGAGGGTATTTTCAATGGAATTCGGGATCGCTACCGCCAGAATGCGTCTGGACATCGGCATATTCAGCCGGAGCACATGCTTGAGCCGGATGCAGACCTGATCTTCCCGGCGCTTATGCGTGCAGAGCCAGGTCATGATAACCGCGGCTGCATACCATGAAATTGTCGTTGGCCAGGCGACGCCGGCCGCCCCCGCTTTCAATGCAAAGATGCCGATCGCGTTTCCGGCTACGTTGACGAGGTTCGCCAGAAGCGATACCCACATGGTGACCTTAGTCTCCCCCATAGAGCGGTAAACAGCCGCACCGGCATTATAGACGGCATTCGCCGGAAATGAGAGGGCAACAATCCACATATAAGTCCTGCATGCTTCCATGGTGGCGGCTTCTGTTTCCGGGTACATGGCCTGCAGCAGAGCGGAGCCGAAAAGCAGCATCAGTGCCATGCAAATCAGGGATAAAATTCCCGCTATGTGGAAAATCTGTGATGATGCAAGCTCCGCATCTTCCCTGTTTTTGCTGCCGATATACTGGCTCACCACCACTGCGCCTCCGGCAGAAATGGCCGTGAACAGATAGATAAAAATGGTATATACCATGGTATCCAGTCCTACGCCTGCCACCACGGCTTCACCGGCGTAGCTTACCATCATGGTATCTGCCAGCCCCACAACCATCTGCAGCACCTGCTCAATGACCAAAGGTATAATCATTGCCTTCAGGGCTGCATTGGAGAAGAGCTGCCTGCTTTCAGGTAAAGCTTTCGGAGGCTCAATCCATCGAATGATCCCTTGCATGTGAATTCCTTTCCTTTTTCGATTTTCCGGCTGCTGTCGGACCCAGGCATGCTTTTGCGCAGGAACGGGGCATACCCTTTTGGGCACAGGTAACCATCCGGGTGCGGGTGCGTGAAAGCCGCCTGCGAGCTTCCACATCCGCCGCCTGTCGACACCGTTCAATTACGGCAAACGATAAAATCCTTTTAATGTTGGCGCTTGCCGCGCCGGATTTGATCCGCTGTAAGCGGCGTATTTCCCCTGGAAATCCGCCTGCCTGAGCCCGAGGGGTATGCCCGCAGGGGGTATGAGCATTCGCCGGAGACTGTAAGTGCCTGTCATGTTTTTTATGACATTGCTATATCATATTACAATTCTGACGTCGTGTCAATATCGTTCGCCCCGATTATACGCATGTCCGGCGGCCCGGCCCGGGGCGTTGCCGATCAGGGTGGAATAAGCTGTCGGGATATGCTATAATAAAAATCCGGTAACTGTTCAGAGCCAGACGCAAATCTGGGGAAAAAAGGGATTCATACCCCCACCTGGCGGGGCAGCACCATAGATGAAAGTCCAGACTTTCACAGGAAATCTTACAGAAAGAACAGGAGGTATGTCAAGTGAACGTCAACGAACTTGTATGGACCAGAGAACCAAAACAATACCTTATCACGGATAGCCGGATCACTATTACCACGGAACCGCACACGGATCTGTGGCAGCGGACCTATTATCATTTCAGAAACGATAACGCACCGGTGCTGCAGATGGAAACGGAAGAAAAGTTCTTCAGCTTTATCGTGAAAACGGATTTTTCAGGGGCGGGCCACCGCTTTGACCAGTGCGGGATTGTCCTGTACCTGGATTCGGAAAACTGGCTGAAGGGCTCGGTGGAATATGAAAACGAAGCGTTCCAGCACCTTGGCTCCGTAGTTACAAACCATGGCTATTCCGACTGGGCGACAACCGCCATCCCTGCTGACGTGAAGACCATGTGGTACCGGCTCAGCCGCAGGGAAGATGATTACTGCATCGAATGTTCCGGGGACGGAGAACATTTCAGCCAGATGCGTGTATGCCATATGCCGGAAGGCGGCGGCAGAATCCGGTTTGGCGTCTATGCCTGCAGCCCGGAGGAATCCAGCTTTACGGCGGTATTTACAGACCTGCGGCTGACGGAATGCGCCTGGAAAGCCCATGACGGACAGCAGCCTGATTCGGAATAAAAAGCTGCTGTTACTGTTCAGAGCCAGACTCCAGAAATGGCGAAAAGCAGCCATTTCTGGAGTTGTGGCGTGCTCGCCAGATGCAAATCCGTACGAAATCATGGATTTCAGCCAGCTGAATGCATGATTTCGTACGGATTTGCGCCTGGCTCTGAACAGTAAAAAGTTACCAGAATTATTGCGGAAATACCAATGGACTTTTCCCCGGCAGACTGCTAAACTGTCATGTAAAATCCGGGCTGCTGTTCAGCATCAGACTCCGGAAATGATAAAGAACGCCATTTCCGAAGCTGTGGTGTGGTCACCGGATGCCGCCCGAAGCGAGAGTGCGGGATCTGTATCCGAACGGATTAAATCAGATAGAAAACTGTCATTTATAGAGGAGGAGTGAAAAGATATGGAAAGAAAAACGTTTCTGCTGAAACTGCTGAAAAATGCCGATATGGGGAAACTGACCGCCGCGCTTCCCGAGATGAAGCGCCTTGCGGAGGAAAACGGAGGATACGATTTTTCCGTATGGCAGGCTGAAGACATGATATTCGGCTATTTTGAGACGGACTGCGCTGCTTTCCCGAATCCTGCGGGCACGGCTTTACGGGCCTTCTTTGAGGAGGCGCTTACGGATACGGTGAGCATCATTTCCGTCTGCAACATGCGGCTTATGTATTCCGCGATCAACAGGCCCCTTGCGGATAAATCCCGTGTAAAAGCGCACCGGGTGTTTATGGCGCGCATGAAGCCGGGCTGCTCGGAAGAGTATATTAAGCGGCATCACGGCCTGGAGCTGATTGCACAGGGGCAGATTGATACCGGCGCGGCTGACCCGGCAGCCATGCCCTCAAGCAACATGACTATCTGGAACGGCGGGGACTATATCTGCGGTTATAATGAGATGGAGGAGGTTCCCGCTGCGGATGATCCGAATTCCGGCGGCAATGAAGCCTGGGAGCTGAATATGCTGAAAATTATGGACTGGATCACGGATGACGCCGACCGTTTCAGCGGGATCCATCATGAGCCGGTGAAGCGGTTGATCTGACCGGAATAGAAGAGCCGCGGCGTTTTATTGGGAAAATCAGGCCTGAAGCGGCTGATCTGACCGGCATCGAAGACCCGCGGCGTTTTATTGGGAATATCAGGCCTGAAGTGGCTGACGACAATGCAGTCCGGACGCCGGATCATTTACAGGAGACAACGGTATGAAATATATGATCGCCTCGGATATACACGGTTCGGCCTGTTACTGCCGCGCCATGCTGGAGGCCTTTGAGCGCGAACAGGCTGACCGCCTTCTGCTGCTGGGAGATATTCTCTATCACGGTCCCCGCAATGACCTTCCGGAGGAGTACGATCCGAAGCAGGTGATCGGCCTGCTCAATGCTTACAGGGACAGAATTTTCTGCGTCTGCGGCAACTGCGACAGCGCGGTGGACCAGATGGTGCTGGAGTTCCCCATCATGGCGGAGTATGCCGTGATCGATGCGGGAGAGTGCCTGGTTTACGCCACCCACGGGCATGTTTTTAACGAGAAGCATCTGCCGCCGCTGCAAAAAGGGGACGTTCTCCTGTACGGCCATACGCATGTGCCGAAGTGTGATGCCAAAGGGGATATTACGTTTATGAACCCGGGCTCGGTATCCATCCCCAAGGAAGACAGCTGGCACGGGTACATGACGCTTGAAAACGGCCTGTTTATCTGGAAAGACCTGGGCGGGACGGAACGGCTCCGCTTTGATCTTAAATCGAAGTAACTGTTTGGAAGCAGACTTCGGAAAAGGCGAAAAGAATTGAAAGGAAAAAATGAACAGATTCAAAGCATTTTTAAAGCGCAAGGACATTGAAATCTCCCTGAAACGCTACGGAATTGACGCCCTCGGCGCCATGGCGCAGGGACTTTTCTGCTCCCTGCTGATCGGAACCATTATCAACACGGTGGGAACGCAGTTCCGTATTCCGTTCCTGACGACAGGCGTTGCGACGGTGTCCGGCGTGGAGTACACGGTCGGCGGCATCGCCTCGGCCATGAGCGGACCGGCCATGGCAGCGGCTATCGCCTATGCCCTGAAATGTCCGCCGTTGGTCCTGTTTTCCATGATCGCCGTGGGATTTGCCTCCAATGCGCTGGGCGGCGCCGGCGGGCCGTTAGCGGTACTCTTCGTCTCTATCATAGCGGCGGAGTGCGGCAAGGCGGTTTCAAAGGAGACAAAGGTAGATATCCTGATCACGCCGCTTGTCACCATCGGTATCGGCATTGCGCTCTCCTGGCTGATTGCGCCGCCCCTGGGCAGGGCAGCCATGTGGCTTGGCAACCTGATCATGTGGGCGACGGAGCAGCAGCCCTTCGTCATGGGCATTCTGGTTTCGGTCCTTGTGGGCGTGGCGCTGACGCTGCCGATCTCGTCCGCGGCCATCTGCGCGGCCCTCGGCCTGACCGGGCTTGCGGGCGGAGCCGCCGTTGCGGGCTGCTCGGCGCAGATGATCGGCTTTGCCGTGATTTCCTTTTCGGTCAACGGCCTGGGCGGCCTGGTTTCCCAGGGCATCGGCACATCCATGCTGCAGATGGGCAATATTGTAAAGAATCCGCGCATCTGGATTGCTCCCACGCTGGCTTCCGCCATCACGGGGCCCATCGCCACCTGCCTGTTTCAGCTGCGCATGGACGGTGCGCCGGTTTCCTCCGGCATGGGCACCTGCGGCCTGGTGGGACAGATCGGGGTTTATACCGGCTGGGTAAATGATGTAGAGGCGGGACTGAAGGCTTCAATCACCGCATTTGACTGGATCGGGCTGATCCTGATCTCCTTTGTACTTCCGGCGCTGCTCTCCCTGCTGATTCATGCGGGGGTAAAGAAGCTTGGCTGGGTAAAGGATGAAGATTTGAAGCTGGTGGGGTAATTTGCATGCCGGCTGCCGGAGGCATCATCCTTGTAAACAATAACGTAACTGTTCAGAGCCAGGCGCAGATAGGGAGGAGTAAGTCAATGAAAGGGTTTGATTATCAGGACGTAACACTCTCGGATGGTATGCTGAAGGATGCCCTTGAGGAAACCATGCAGTTTTACCTGTCCATGTCCAATGACAGTATCTTAAAGTATATGCGCCAGGCCGCAGGCCTGCCGGCGCCGGGGGAGCCCTATACGGGCTGGTATCTGGGCGGAGGCATGGGCAATATCGGCCAGTGGCTGAGCGCCTGGAGCCGGATGTACGCCATAAGCAGGGATGAGGCTTTCCGTGAGAAGGCGGTGTTTGTCTGCGATGAGCTGTTCCGCTGCATCGCGCTTGCGAAGGATACGGACCGGGCGCTCTTAAACGCCCATTCCTTCTACGCGCTGGAGAAGCTCCTGAAAGCTCAGTGCGATCTGCACACCTACTGCGCATATTCGCAGGCGCGCCGGCATGCCGCGGAGCTTGTCGATTTCGCGGAGGAAAACTTCGGGACGGAGAACCGCTTCGGCGACAACACGACGGAATGGTATACGCTGCCGGAGGCTTTTTACCATGCGGCGGCGCTCTTTGGCCTGGAAAAGGCGGTGGAGGTGGGCGGCCGTTTTGAGTACCGGGAATTCTGGGAGCTGTTTTATCAGGACCGGGATCCCTTCTCAAAGCGTCCGGAGGCGGGTCTCTATTCGGAATTCTGTCACGCCTACAGCCATGTCAATTCCTTCAACAGCTGCGCCGCGGCCTATGAGCTGAAAAAGGATCCCCGGTATCTGCTGGCGCTGCGCAGATTTTACCGTTTTATGAAGGAAACCGAGCTGATGGCTACCGGCGGGTTCGGACCGAATTTCGAGCATCTGATGCCGAAGTACCGGATTATCGATGCTCTCCGCTGCGGGCATGACAGCTTTGAGACCCAGTGCGGCTCCTATGCCGCTTTCCGGGTGGCGAAATATCTCACGCGCTTTACCGGCGAGGCTCAGTACAGCGGCTGGATTGAGTCGCTGATCTACAATGCGGTCATCGCCACCATCCCCATGACGCCGGAGGGGAAGGTGATTTACTACTCGGATTACAACATGTACGGCGCGCAGAAGATTAACCGGCAGGATAACTGGACCTGCTGCACCGGCACCCGGCCGCTTCTGGTGGCGGAGCTTCCCCGCATACTCTATTTCCACGATGAGGACAGCCTGTATGTGGCGCAGTATACGCCGTCCGCGCTGAAATGGCGGCGGGGAGACCGGACGGTGCATCTCACCCAGGAAACGAAATTCCCGTGTGCGGACGACACGGTCATCAGCCTGAAGCTGGAGGCCCCGGAACGTTTCAGCCTGAAGCTGCGCATGCCGGAGTGGGCAGCCGGTCCCATGCGCATCCGCGTAAACGGGGAAGAGATGCAGGCCCTGGTTGATGCCGCCGGGTGGCTTTGCGTGGACCGCATCTGGAACGACGGCGACCGCGTGGCGTGCGCGCTGCCGCAGAAGCTCTGGATGCATTCCTTCGATCCCATGCTGAAGGGGCCGAACGCTTTCCTGCACGGTCCCGTGGTGCTTGGCGCCGTCTATACCGGAATCCAGACGCCCAACGATCACATGAATATCCGGAAGCTCCCCGCGAAAATGCGGCCGGTGGCCGGGAAACCGCTGCACTATGCGGTTGAGGGCATCGATACGTTGTCCTTCAAGCCGTTTTATGAGTTTAAGGAATATGAGCGGTACTTCCTGTACCACGACACTACGGCCCACGCCACCGAACGTTTTCCGGAGTAAGGAACTGTTTACAAAAAAGCTGTTCGGTTGTAAAATATCCTTTTGTGAGTTATTTATGGCAAACGCAAAGGATGCGGATATGGGATGCACAGCATTCCGGGATCTGGGGAAGGACAGATGAGATGATCGGACTGGTAGATGTAGGCGGCGGTACAAGAGGGATCTTCGGCGCGGGCGTGCTGGATTACTGCATGGATGCGGGAATCCGTTTCGATTTCATTGCGGGGGTGTCGGCGGGCAGCGCCAACGGGGCTTCCTACCTTGCGGGGCAGCGGGGACGGAATTATGTGTTTTACAACGAGTATGCCTTCCGGAAGGAGTACATGGGGGTCTCCAACCTGATAAAGACGGGCTCCTTCCTGAACCTGGACTATATCTACGGTACGCTGAGCAATGAGGGCGGCGAGTATCCGCTGGATTACGATGCCATGATGAACAATCCGGCGGACTTTGAGATTGTGGCGACGGACGCCCGTACGGGAAAACCGGTGTATTTCCATAAAAAGGATATCCGCAGGAATGCGTATGGCTTTCTGAAGGCCTCCTGCTGCGTGCCGGTGATTAACCGGGCTTATCCGGTGGGAGAAGGCCTGTACTATGACGGCGGCATGACCGATCCGATTCCCTGGAGGAGGGCCGTCGCGGCGGGGTGCGAGAGGATTGTGGTGGTTCTGACCAGGCCGAAGGATATGTTCCGGAGTACGGAGAAGGATGCGAGAATGTCCAGGCTGTTAAAGCGCCGTTTTCCGAATGCCGCAAAGGCCCTGGCTGTCCGCGGCGAGGTTTATAACGGACAGCTGCGCGAAATCCTGGAGGAAGAGAAAAAAGGAAATATCCTGATCGTAGCCCCGGATTCCATCGGCGGGCTGAAAACCCTCTCACAGGATCATGAGCAGCTGGAAGGGCTGTACAGAAAAGGCTATGAGGGGGCGAAGGCGATTCACGGCTTCCTGTCGTGCTGAGTGACGGCATTGCCGCTGCATGAAGCCGCTCATCCACTGGTATCAGAGCCTGTCGCAGACGAATGCTTTGACGCTGGTATATCAGATGGGCGGGAAAACCATTCGCCCACCCGATCCGTTTACGGCAAGCCTGACCGACAGATCGCAGCGCGAAAGCATGCGCTGTGATTGGCATGGCTCATTGCTTCGCGCTAAAAATCCCGGACAGAGACAGATCTGTCCGGGATTTTTGATTCTTCGGTTCGGAACCGGATGGGAAGAGTTACGTCTTCCTTTTCTGCTTCCTTTACCTTCCAACCGCCTCAAACGCCTGCTGCAGATCCGCAATCAGGTCTTCCTTGTCCTCAAGTCCGCAGGAGATGCGGATGAGTCCGGCGGGAACGCCTGCGGCTTTGAGCTGCTCGTCGTTCATCTGCCGGTGCGTGGAGGTGGCGGGGTTTAAGCAGCAGGTTCTGGCATCGGCCACATGGGTCTCAATGGCTGCCAGCTTCAGCTCCTTCATGAAGGCTTCCGCCGCCGGTCTGCCGCCCTTGAGTTCAAAGGACACCACGCCGCAGCCGCCCTTCGGCAGGTATTTCTGCGCCACCGCATAGTAGGGGTCGGAGGGCAGTCCCGGATAGCTCACATGCGCAACCGCGGGCTGCGTCTGCAGGAATTCCGCCACCGCCTGGCCGTTTTCAACATGCTTCGGCATACGCACATGCAGGGATTCCAGGCCGAGATTTAAGAGAAAAGCATTCTGCGGGGACTGGATGCAGCCGAAGTCGCGCATCAGCTGGGAGGTGCACTTGGTGATGAAGGCGCCCTCCTTCCCGAACTTTTCCGCATAGACGATGCCGTGGTAGGATTCATCCGGCGTGCAGAGCCCGGGGAATTTGTCCGCGTGGGCCATCCAGTCAAACCTTCCGGAATCCACAATGGCGCCGCCCACGGCCGCACCGTGGCCGTCCATGTACTTGGTGGTGGAGTGGGTGACAATATCCGCGCCCCACTCGATGGGCCTGCAGTTTACCGGCGTGGGGAAGGTGTTGTCCACAATCAGCGGTACGCCGTGGCGGTGGGCAGCACGGGCGAATTTTTCAATATCCAGAACGGTCAGCGCGGGGTTGGCGATGGTCTCGCCGAAGACCGCGCGGGTATTCTCACGGAACGCCGCGTCCAGCTCCTCCTCGGTGCAGTCCGGGGAGATAAAGGTCACCTCAATGCCCATCTTGGCCATGGTCACGGAGATCAGGTTGAAGGTTCCGCCGTAGATGGAGGAGGAGGAGACGATATGGCTGCCGCACTCGCAGATGTTGAACAGCGCAAAGAAGTTTGCCGCCTGTCCGGAGGAGGTGAGCATACCGGCGGTTCCGCCCTCCAGCTCCGCGATCTTGGCCGCCACGTAATCGTTGGTGGGATTCTGGAGCCTGGTATAGAAATATCCCGGCGCTTCCAGGTCAAAAAGCTTTCCCATGGCTTCGCTGGTCTCATATCTGAAGGTGGTGGACTGGATAATGGGGATCTGGCGGGGCTCGCCGTTTCCCGGCCGGTATCCGGCCTGTACACATTTGGTTCCGGTTGAATAGTTCTTCATACTCTCTTCCTTTCAGCTAACGGGTTATCGTGATATGCTTCAATCTTGACTTTATTGATTGGGCGGAACAGTATTGCCGCCCTCTATCACCCGAAGGATTTTCCGGACATTTTCATCCTGCAGGTAGAATGGGGACAGCCTGCTTTTGTGATATTGGGCATAGGTATTCTGTGTTTTTTTCTCCAGCAGGTCCGTAAAGAACTGTTCCCAGCTGAAAAACAGCCTGCTGTCAATATAGTCGGAGGGATCCGACAGTACACTCCGGATTTCCTCATCCGCAGTGATTTCGGCTTTCAGGATCAGCCATTCGAAGGATTCAGGCAGATAAAGGATTGTATTCTCCGGATGCAGGACAAGAAAACGGTAGACATTTTCCATTTCGGCGCCAAATGCGGCCTGGTCAGCAACGATAATAAGGTCTTCGGATTTATATTGTTCCATCATCCGGATAATACCGGATTTTCCGCTTGCAGGGATGCAGGCTGTCCCGTTTTTATCCGCAATCCAGGCAAAAAAATCATATCCGGAATTGGAATCCTCGGTGATGATGCGCTTTCCCTTTATGTCCGGCAGAAAATGATCTATATGGTCATAATAGGGGTAAGATCTGTTATAGGTCCGCTTAAAACGGCTGGTTGTTTTTCTGAGCTCAAGAACTGAGGAAACGGCATAGGGAAGCTGGTACAGATTCTCTCTGGTGATAAGAACATAATAATTGTTGGAATTACGGACTGCCAGGGCAAATTGCCGGGACCGTATGAATTCGTTTCCTTCGTCGATAAAGACAATACTGTCCGACCATTTTTCAAGCCTGTCCGCCCAGTCATTGCCGCGAAGCACATGACAGGTTTTATCGGATATTACGGAAACCCCGCTTTTGGTGCCGAGCTCTTCATAATTCTGAAGAGATACGGCTAACGTTGTCTTTCCCGTGCCGCTGTCTCCGCGGATCACGGTGATATTCCGCTCTACGGTCAGAGAAAAAACCACGCGGCGGTTTTTAACGGTAATGTTATAGGTTCCTTTCATGGGACTCCTTTTAAACGTACCTGGCTCCGGCAAACAGCAGTTCCTCCATTCCGTGAACCATTGTCCCGTCATTGAGTATTCTGGCGGTAAATCGGACTTTCCCGAAATTCATGATGTGCCGCAGATTTATGGTTACTTCTCTGTTTTTTGCCAGCTTCAGGATAAACCTCGCACAGTTATCTCCGCAGGTGGAAGCATTAAAAACCAGGTCAGGACAGTTTTTTATCAGCAGCAGGGTTTTGGTGCCGCCTGAAAGGCGTTCGGGGGAAATAATACCCAGCACAGGGCTGCGTATTGCCTGAACATCCAGAACTTCAGATTTGTCGATTTTCCGGATGACTTCCTTCGCAAAATCATCGGTAATCCATTCATCCTCATAGACATTCTGAAAATATACATCTGTATTATAGATTGCCTCAGGCATGTCTCCAAAGAAGATATTCAGCATGATTTCATCCTCCGGGAAATGAGAATTAAAGACCGGACAGAGGAGCGCTTTTCACGGGACAATCCGGCAAAGCCCTTTTGACGCCTGAACCATTTTTCCGGAACACAGCTAACAGTATATCACAGCGGGACTGGATTGAAAAGGATTTGTTTCCGCTCAGGAGTAGGTGCAAACCTGAGGGACATCATGGATTCAGCCGGAATAGTACAAAAACGTAAGGAAAAAAGCGCTTGCTATTTCGTACGGTTCAGCTTACAATTGAAGAGATTGACAACAAGATGTGCAACTGTTTTAAATCCATAACAGTTGTCAGAAGATTTTTCTATGCTATAAGGAGGATGTTATAATGAAAAAAAATATATTTTCCGTTTTCAGTGCAGCCATCATGTTTGCGGCGCTGGCGGTTCCTGCAACGGGCGTGTACGCTGAGCAGGAGACCGGTACGGAGGCGGAGCTTACTGCCGAAACGCTATCCTCTGCAGGAATGGATATAGAAGTACCGGATGTGCCCATCCATGTAACGGCTCTCAAGGGCCCCACAGCCATGGGTATGGTTTACATGATGGACCAGGTGGATTCGGGCGCCCTTGATGCACCGTGGGAGTTCAATATTGTCGGCGCCGTGGACGAAGTGCCGCCCATGCTGGTGAAAAAGGAAGCCGATATCGCCGCGGTTCCGGCAAATCTGGCCTCCGTTATCTATAACAATACGGAAGGCGGCGTAGAGGTGCTCGCCGTGAATACCCTGGGCGTCATTTACATTGTGGACCGGGATGAGAGCATCCAGTCCGTGTCGGATCTTGCCGGCAGAACCATTTATGCCAGCGGAAAAGGTGCTACGCCCGAGTATGCGCTGAACTATATTCTCTCCGGAAGCGGCATTGACCCGGAGACGGATGTCACCATTGAATGGAAGAGCGAGCATGCGGAATGCCTCGCGGCCCTGCTTGCGGATGAGAGCGCGGTTGCCATGCTGCCGCAGCCCTTTGTGACCACCGCACAGATGAAGGATGATTCCATCCGCGTGGCGCTGGATCTGACAGAGGAGTGGGAAGCGCTTCAGGCAGATGCCGAAGAGCCTTCTTCCATGATCACCGGCGTGGTGGTGGCCCGCAGGGAGTTCGCCGAGGAGAATCCCGAAGCGGTGGATGCTTTCCTGGAGGCCTACGGCGCATCCGTGGATTTCGTGAATGCCAATACGGATGAAGCGGCAGCCCTGGTCGGGGGTTATGAGATTGTCCCGGAGGGCGTTGCAAAGAAAGCCCTGCCGGCCTGCAATATTGTCTGCATAACCGGCGAGGAGATGTACGAAAAGCTCTCAGGATATCTGTCGGTACTGTATGAGCAGAATCCGAAGGCTGTGGGCGGAGCGCTTCCGGAATCGGATTTTTACTATGGTGCGGAGGCGTTGGAGGAGGAGCCTGAGTCTGAGAGCACGGCGGAATAACTGCCCGGGAGACTGGGGTGATAATCCGCTGCGGCAGGATGTCCTAATAACTGAGACAGAAAGAAACCTTTACCGGCTGAAGTCAGGAAACGCTGATGGAAGTGTTGCCTCACCTGAGGCCCGGCATCAACTTCTGACAGGCAGTCCCAAGGGACTGCCTGTTTTTAAAAAGGGAGGGGACATTTTTTGCCCATGACTGCGTTTTTTGCAGGCGCGGCTGCAAAATAGTCATCCGGTGTCCATTATGTCAAAGCACAGAACTCTGTTCAGGGAGGAGACAAAATATGACGCTCTGCAGGGCGCCGGTAAGTCTGCATCTGAAAAAAGTGCTTTCAGGGAGGAGTAATCATGCGGGGAAGAAAACGATTCCGGACATTTGTTCTGGGTATGCTGCTGTGCTGCTCTTTAGCTGTCCTGCCCGCATGGGCGGAGGAAAATCAGACGCCCGCCATTACGGCCGAAAATTATCCGAAGGTTGACGGCTCCACCGCCACCCTGCCGCTCTCCCAGGCCGTTTACCGGCTGTTTACCGGAGCCTCCCAGGCGGAGGCGGATGAGGCGGTGGTTCATACCAAAACCACCAATTCCTACCTGAATCTTCTGGAGGGCAGGGCGGATCTGCTGATCGTCGCGGACAAAAACGAGGCGGTGGAAGCGGCCATTGAAAAGTCCGATGTGAAGCTTGACATCAAACCGATAGCCTGGGATGCTTTTGTATTTATGACCAATGAGGAGAATCCGGTCAGGAATCTTACAAAAGAGGAGATTGTCGGGATCTATTCCGGCAAAATCACAAACTGGTCGGAGCTTGGCGGGGCGGACAAGGATATCATCCCCTTCCAGCGAAATGAAAACGCGGGAAGCCAGACCGCCATGAAATCCCTGGTCATGAAGGAGACCGCCCTCATGGATCCGAAGCAGTATATGGTCATGACCATGATGGACCTGCTTCATGCCGTGGCGTCCTACAATAATGAGGCAAATGCGCTGGGGTACAGCTATTATTATTATGCGAGCCTGATGCAGAAGACACCGGGCCTGCGCTTTATGTCGGTGGACGGAATCCTGCCCACGAATGAGTCGGTGGCAGACGGCAGTTATCCGTATATTGCCGGATATTATACGGCGGTGAGGGAGAATGAGCCGGAGGGCTCGCCTGCCAGGCAGATTTTTGCGTGGCTGACGGGCAAAGAGGGCCAGGAGCTGATCGCTGACCTTGGCTATGTGCCCCTGGATCCCGAAACGGTACCCTCCGCAATTCATGCGGACAGTGAAACAGACGCGCCGCTTCCCATCGGGGAGGACGAGTGCCTGGCCGTAACGCTTAACGCGGGGAGCCTGCTTATTTTCGACAGGGACGGGCATCTGATGCGCCGCATGGATTCCGCCGCCCTGGCGCAGACGGACTATGAGGTGACCGCGCTGGATCCGGTGGAGGTCTGCATCCTGAAAAAGAATGAACCCGTGGTTGTCTATGCCCTGGAAAATTCGCTTTTTGCGCAGGATCCGTCCATCATGTTCTTTTCCTCGGGACTGTATCTGCCCGGTGAGGACCGTTTTCTGGTTCCGCCGCAGAGGGGCGGCATTCAGAAGCTTCCCGGAGGATACTGGGTCTGCAACAGCAGCCCGGACGGTTTTGCGAGACTGTACGCAAAGGACGGGACGCTTCTGAAGGAAGCGGAGAATGCCTACTTCGGTTCAATGGATGGTTATATTGTCTGCTACGGGGGGAATGCTGACCGGCAGGAAAGCACGGTCTACGATGAGCAGCTGAATCTTTTTATGACCGTACCCGGGAGCCCGGCGGTTATCCGGGAGGGACTGATTGTCTATGCGGGTACGGACGGTTATCTGACAGCAGTCGATCAGGACGGGAACACGCTCTGGAAAATGGAAAATGACTGCTATCTGACAGGCGCTCTTCAGAGTCTTCTGGTATGGGACGGCTCTGAATGGTTTGTGACGGACTGGCAGGGGAACCGGGTGATGGATCTCGGGATGCTGCAGGAACTCAATCCCGAAGCGGACGGCTTTCGCTATATCTTCCTGGAGGGAGCGGACGAAGCGCATGGCAGGCTGTTTTTCCGCTTCATGCACCGGAACGGAGAGATGGAGTGCTGCCTGTGCGACGAAAACTTCCGGATTCTTGAGACATATCCGGAGGAGGATATCCTGATTCAATACGGGAGTGTTCTGGATAATACGGCACAGGGAAGCACGCCGTGGCACCTGAAGAAGCTTACGGAAAACCGCTTCAACCTGGAAAATCTTTTTACAGGCGAGAGCCGCAGCTTTGATGTTCCCGCAGAGCTTCTTCCGCTGCAGCTGGCCGGCGGCTCCGTTGAAAAATACGGCGGCATGACCTGCCTGACTTTAAGCGGGATAAGCGGGAGGCTGATCACGATAACGCTGGGTGAAAACGGCAGCGCGCATTTCATGAAGAACGGGGCTTTAACGGAGAAGAAGGATATCCTGTGTCTGCGTGAACGAAAGGGGAATGTCCGGTTTTTTTATGATAAGGACGGTCATTACCTGGGCGGCGGCGAGGAGCTTGTGTGGTTAAGCCCGGACGGTGCCATGCAGGCTGTCAAACGTGGGGCTTACCTGTACGTGGAGAGCCGCGACGGCGGGGAGGCAGAGCTTCTGGAAGACCTGCAGCCCGGACGGGAGCTGTATCTGCGGGTGCTGATCGAAGATGAGGAGCTGGATACCAGGCTGGATCCGTCGTACTGAAGAAGCGCTGCTTTAACCGGCGCTTCCTGAGAGATTCCCCGGACAGCAGCAATTACCCGACCAACAGCAATTACCCGACCAGCAGCAATTATCCGGCCGGCGGTAATTACACGGTCTACAGCGATTTCCCGGTAAAAAAGCAATATCATGGTCAACAGCGATTATCCTGAAAAAACGATTCCGCGGAGAGCTTAAAGCGGGAGTGCGCGCTTTTTGTGCACACAGCCCTGTGGTGCTTTTTACGCCACTTTGTGTACTGAGGTACATGGGAGACGATATATGAAAACAAACGGAAGGCTGCGCCTCTGGGCGATCCTCTTCTGGCTGGCGGTCTGGGAGGCGGCAAGCCTTATAATCAACCAGAAACTGTTTCTGGTGCCGCCTTTGACGGTGCTGTTTCGTCTTCTTGAGCTGATCCGTGAGAAGGACTTCTGGATGTCCGTGCTGCATTCCCTGCTCCGGATTCTGGGAGGGTTTCTGGCCGCGGTGCCCGCCGGTGTGCTGGCTGCGGTGCTTTCGGCCGGTGCAGGGCGCTTCCGCGAGCTGCTTGCCCCGCTCATGATGACCGTAAAATCCGTGCCGGTAGCATCCTTTATCATTCTGACCCTCCTTTTTCTGCCTTCAAGGCATCTGGCGGTGTTCATATCCTTCCTGATGGTGCTGCCTGTCATTTACACAAACGTCCTGGAGGGCATCCTGGCCATGCCCCGGGAGCTTCCGGAAATGGCCATGCTTTTCAGGGTGCCTTTTTTCCGTCGCGTAAGGTTTATCTATGTGCCTCACGTTTTTCCGTATTTTCTAGCCGGTGCCTCCACGGCCATGGGCTTTGCCTGGAAATCGGGCATTGCCGCCGAGGTGATCGGTATGCCGTCGGGTTCCATCGGCGAGCGGCTGCAGCAGGCAAAGGTTTATCTGGATACGCCGGACCTGCTGGCCTGGACCGTGGTGATCGTGGCGTTAAGCCAGCTGTGCACAAGAGGCTTTGCGCGGATATCAGGGGCGGCGGAGAAAAGGATCAGGTCCGTTGGCGGGACTTATAAAGGCTTCTTCCATCCTCATAAAAGCGCAGCCCCCGTGCCTGTGAATGATTTGACGGAAAATAACGCTGCCGACAGCGGTGCCGGGATGGGAAAGGATAAAGATAAGGAAACTGCCTTTGACACGAAAATGAGAACGGCCAGGCGCACGGAGACGGCAGGTACATCTGCCGAAGATGATAAGGCAGCCGCGGGGAGCGGAACCGGCGGGGCTGATTTCCTGAAGCGTGAGGCGGGCAATCAGGTGCCTGCCGTAATCGCTGTTCGGAACCTGACAAAGCGCTTTGGAAGCAATACGGTGCTCGAAGACTTTTCCGCAGATATTCCGAAAGGCAGCGCTACGGCACTGATGGGCCCCTCAGGTGCCGGAAAAACCACGCTTTTCCGCATCCTTGCGGGGCTGGAAGAAGCTGACGGCGGAATCGTTGCCGGACTGGAAGGCGCGAAGCTTTCCGCCGTTTTCCAGGAGGACCGCCTGTGTGCGTATCTGAGTGCTGCGGAAAATATTCTTCTGGTGCAGGCAGACGGAAGCAGCGGAAGAAAAATACGTCCGTGGAAGTACGGGACGGATAGAAGCAGCGGAAGAAACATAACCCCATGGAAATACGGAACGGATAGAAGCGTGCCGAATAAGGCATCCGGAATCCTGGCGCTGGAGAGCACAGCCGCCCGGACAAAAGGCACTTCGGCGGCCTCGACCATGGATACGGAGCTTACCGGAGCGCTGAAGGCTTTCGGACTGCCCGTGACGCCCGCTCCAGTAAGTACCTGGTCCGGCGGCATGAAGCGCAGGGTGAGCCTGCTTCGTGCGCTGCTTGCGGACTGGGACGTGCTGTTTCTGGACGAGCCCTTCAAGGGACTGGACGAAGGGACAAAGCTTGCGGTGATCAGCCGCGTCCGGGAGATGACAGCCGGAAAAACCGTCATTCTGATTACGCATGATGAGGAGGAAGCACGGCTGTTGGGCTGCTCCGGCATTATCGCCGTGGAAGAAAGGTTTTGACGTTTTCGGAGGCCGGCTCTGAACAGTCACAAATAAACAGAGGGAAAGTATGCGGTATTTACGTCAGTTGTGCATCATCCTTGCCATTACCTGCGCGGCGGAGCTGCTGCATCATTTTATTCCGCTGCCGGTTCCGGCAAGCATTTACGGGCTTGTGCTCATGTTCTGTCTGCTGCTTGCCGGTGTCATTAAGCCGGCGCAGGTAAAGGAGACGGCGGATCTCCTGATAGAGATCATGCCGGTTATGTTTATTCCGGCCGCGGCGGGACTTGCCGAAAGCTGGAGCGTTCTTCAGCCCATTCTGGTTCCGGCCCTTATCGCCGTACTTGCGGTTACGGTGCTGGTGATCGCCGCTACCGGGCTTACGGCCCAGGCTTTTACCGGAAAGGAGGAGAAGGGTGATGAGTGAGATCATCCGCACATCCGGATTTTTCGGCGTGGTTATCAGCCTGGCCGCTTATTTCATCGGCATGTATGTAAAGAAGCGTTTGGGGAAAGGCTTCCTCAATCCGCTGCTGATTGCGGCCGTGCTCGTGATTGCCGTGCTTCTGATTTTCCGTATTGATTACAGTGCGTATATGGCCAGCGCCGGGTATCTTTCCTGGCTGCTGACGCCTGCCACTGTCTGTCTGGCGGTACCGCTTTACAGCCAGCTTCAGGCGTTAAAGAAGAACATCCGGGCAATCCTGATTGCCTCCGCCGCCGGAGTCCTGACCAGTCTGTTGAGCATTCTGCTGCTGGCGCTGCTCTTTGGCCTCGGCCATGCGGACTACGTAACCCTGCTTCCCAAATCGGTTACAACGGCCATCGGACTGGGTATCTCCGAGGAGCTGGGCGGGTATCCGTCCATCACGGCGGCGGTGATTATCCTGACCGGGATCATGGGCAACGTTTCGGGCGAGCTGGTCTGCCGGCTGTTCAGGATCACGCATCCGGTGGCAAAGGGACTTGCCATGGGTACCGCTTCCCACGCCATCGGAACCGCCAAGGCTCTGGAGTGGGGTGAGCTGGAAGGCGCCATGAGCAGCCTGGCAATAGTCATTTCCGGACTGCTGACGGTCGTGGGCGCTTCACTGTTTGCCATGATGATCTGATGAGATTTGCATCCGGCGGGCGCGCCGCAACTCCCCAAATGGCGCATTTTGCCATTTCCGGAGGCTGGCTCTGAACAGTAACAATCACTCGGGAAAGAAGCGAAGTATAAATTTCGGCCAGCAGGGCGGAGGAAGGCGGCGGCGCGGGCATCGCCAACTTCCTAAGCATGCAGACAAAGGCTCCGGTGAAGCGTTCGCCGCAGACGACAAGACAGCCAGAGCGTAATTCAGATAAACATTTTTTTGAGATTTTGATGGACAGTTCCTTATAGAGGAAATGTAAAATTATAGGAAACGAAAACTGCACATGAATACAATGAACAACCTGAACCGGGAACCGGCAGATGCTGGAAGCTCCTGCAGACTTTGCCCGCGGAAATGCGGCGCGGACAGAACCCGGCAGAGCGGGCGCTGCCGTTCCGGTGTCTGGCCCCGGGTGGCCCGGGCGGCGCTGCACATGTGGGAGGAACCCTGCATTTCCGGGAAGGAGGGAAGCGGGGCAATCTTTTTTTCGGGCTGCCCGCTTGGCTGCGTGTACTGCCAGAACCGGCAGATTGCGCTGGGAAACCGGGGAGAAGAGGTAACTTGTGATGAACTGGCCGGGATGATGCTGAACCTGCAGGGACAGGGAGCCAACAATATTAATCTGGTGACGGCCGGGCACTTCCTTCCGGCAGTGATCCGCTCATTGCAGATGGCAAAAGAGCGGGGACTGAGCATTCCGGTCGTCTATAATTCCGGCGGCTATGAGCTTCCGGAGGCGCTGGAAGGGCTGCGGGGCCTGGTCAGGGTTTTCCTGCCTGATTTCAAATATCTGTCCCCGGAGCTTGCGGCGCTTTTTTCTGCCGCACCGGACTATCCGGCTGCGGCGGAGGCTGCCCTGCAGAAAATGGTGGAGCTTGCCGGCCCTCCGTCCTTTGACGCGCGCGGCATCATACAGTCCGGCGTGATCGTACGGCACCTGGTGCTGCCCGGACATACGAAGGAGGCAAAAGAGGTGATCCGCTTCCTGCATGAGACCTGGGGAGACAGAATCTTTATCAGCATCCTGCACCAGTACACGCCCATGCCGGGCATTGAAAAGGATTTCCCGGAGCTTGGCAGGCGCGTGACAGAGCGGGAGTATGAGAAGGTGGTGGACTATGCGCTGTCCATCGGCGTGACAAACGGCTTTATCCAGAGCGGGAAGACCGCGAAGGAGAGCTTTATTCCGGAATTCGACGGGACAGGCGTGGGGTGAGCTGTTTGCGGAACAATCCGTGGAATCGTCTCTGACTGGAAAACCGTTTAAGCCGGATGATGCGGGGAAGCCTGTACGGGATAAAGCTTTCCCTTTGCCGAATCCGCGGATTTGTGGTATACTGATATTTCCACGGCCGCGCATCTTTCTGCCGGCCGGACGGGATTCCTGCCCGGAGGAAACAGCGGACAGACAGAACGGATTTCCCCGGAGCACAACGGCACCGGGGCAAAAAAAGATGCAGCCTGCCGGGAGCAACGCTCCGGACAGCTGCGGAAAGGCGGGATAATCATTTCATGGCACATCAGCCCAGACATCCTGAAGAAAAAAACATGGCGCGCTACCGTCAGATGACGGAGACGCCCGTACCGCAGCTGATCACAAAGCTTGCGATCCCCACCATCATCAGCATGCTGGTGACGGGCATCTACAATACGGCAGACACCTTTTTTGTGGGAAAGCTTTCCACCCAGGCCACCGCGGCCGTGGGACTGGTGTTCTCCGTGATGGCCATCATCCAGGCGCTGGGCTTTTTCTGCGGACATGGCTCGGGAAATTACCTCTCCAGAATGCTGGGGGCGGGAAACCAGAAGGAGGCAAACGAGATGGCCTCCACGGGCTTTGCCCTTTCCCTGCTCATCGGCCTTGTGCTGGCGGCGCTCGGAATGATATTCCTGGAGCCCATCGCCCGCTTTGTCGGCGCAACGGAAACCACCATGGCGGATACCGTAAGCTATATGCGCATCATCCTGATCGGCGCGCCGTTTATGTGCGGGCAGTTTGTCATCAACAACCAGCTGCGCTTCCAGGGCAGCGCCATGTACGCCATGGTCGGCCTGCTCTGCGGCGCCGTGCTGAACATTGCCATGGATCCGCTGCTGATCTTTGTCTTTGACCTGGGCGTGGCTGGCGCCGCGGCGGCAACGGTCATCGGGCAGATTACAAGCTTCCTGGTACTCCTTGTGGGAAGTACGAAGGGGGAGAATATCCGGCTGCATATCAGGAATGTGCGCCTTACGCCGCACTATCTGTTCGAAGTTGTAAACGGGGGAGCGCCCTCCCTCTTCCGCCAGGGCCTGGCGGCTATCGCCACGCTCCTGCTGAATACCACCGCCGGTGCCATGGGCGGGGACGCGGCCATTGCCGGCATGTCGGTGGTTACCAGGGTCATGATGCTGATTTCCTCCGCCCTGATCGGATTCGGACAGGGCTATCAGCCGGTCTGCTCCTTCAACTACGGCGCCAGGCTGACGGGCCGCGTGAAGGAGGGTTTCATTTTCTGCGTGAAGAACGGGACTGTTTTCCTGCTGGCGGTCGGCATTCTCTGCGAGATCTTCGCGCCGCAGATTGTGCAGTGGTTCAGGGACGACCCGGAGGTGGTAAAGGTCGGAACCGCTGCGCTGCGCTTCCAGGCCGCGGTGGTTCCGCTTACGGCTTTCATTGTCATGACCAACATGATGCTGCAGTCCATGGGGAAGGGCCTGAAGGCGTCCATCACGGCCTCCGCCCGCAACGGTATATTCTTTATCCCGCTGATCCTGATCCTGCCGCGCCTGTTCGGCCTGACCGGCGTGGAAATGACCCAGGCCTGCGCGGATGTGCTGTCGCTAATCATTTCGGTGCCGCTGGCGCTCTCGGAGCTGCGGCGGATGTAGCTGAAAGATGGGGGGACAGGTTCCCACCCGGAAACCTGGGTCTGGGAACCTGTCTCCTTTTTCATTTTCTGCAGATGCGGCAGCGGAATAATCATTCGCGGCCATTCGGTCAAAGTACAAAA
>CAMOSC010000020.1 GCA_946624325.1 uncultured Clostridia bacterium | reverse complement strand
TTTGTTCCCTGCTATGTGAACAGCCGCCTGACCGGCCGCGGGATCCCGGTATCCTGCGAGGTTGATATCTACGGCGCTCTTTCCGAGTACATCGGACACTGCATCTCCGGCGATGCCGTTACCCTGCTTGACATCAACAACACCGTGCCGAAGGATATGTACGAGGAGAGCATCAAGGGCAAGTTCGCTTATGACTATAAGCTGACCGATACCTTCATGGGCTTCCACTGCGGCAACACACCTTCCTGCAAGCTGGGCGCCTGCGAGATGAAGAACCAGAAGATCATGGCGAGAAGCCTTGGAGAAGCCGTTACCTACGGAACCCTTGAGGGCGATATCGCTCCCGGCGAGATCAC
Source organism: uncultured Clostridia bacterium (assembly GCA_946624325.1). Classification (GTDB taxonomy): domain Bacteria; phylum Bacillota; class Clostridia; order Lachnospirales; family Lachnospiraceae; genus Anthropogastromicrobium. Next base: position 21,974 of record CAMOSC010000020.1, on the reverse strand, counting down.
CTTCTACCGCCTGCAGAGCACTGCCGATGCGAAGCTTCGTGCGTATGTTGCCGAGGGCGAGGTCCTTCCGGTTGCGACCAAGAGCTTTGGCGGAATCGGCGTATTCGGAATCCCGGAGATGGGACGCTTCTACCGCCATGTACTGGTCGAGAAGAATTATCCGCATCACGGAGCTGTTGCTTTCGGTCATTACGGAAAAGCCCTCTTCGAGGTATTCAAGTATCTCGGCGTAAAGGATATCGGCTTCAACCAGCCCAAGGGCATGATGTATCCGTCCGAGAATCCGTTTGCAAACTGGGATTAATTCATAACAGACATTCACAGCCCCCGGGGTGTTTTGCCTCCGGGGGCTGCCGGGATAAAGGAGGTTTTAAAATGATCGAGATCAAACAGGTTACAGATCCGGCATTCCGCCGTTACGGGAAGGTTATTGAGGGATACGATCTCACGGAACTTCTGAAGGCCATGGAGAATACGCCCGTTCCGGATGACGTGGTTTATGTGGGAAGCGTTCCGGAACTGGAGGCCACGGATGCCGCGAAGGCTTTCGGCTTCCGTTTCTTTGGTGAAATGCCCATACAGCTTGGCTACTGCAACGGCCATAACAGCAAACTGAATGCGTTGGAGTACCACCGGAATTCGGAAATCAATGTCTGCGTTACAGACCAGATTCTGATCGTGGGAGCCCTGCAGGATGTGAAGGACGATTTCACCTACGATACATCCCTCTGCGAGGCATTCCTGGTGAAGGCCGGTACGGTTGTCCAGATGTATGAAACCACCCTGCATTACGCGCCCTGCGGCGTAAACGGCGCCGGGTTCAGAAATGTGGTCATACTGCCGAAGGGAACCAACGAACCCTGTGAGCCTGATAAAAACGCGGCAGGCGAGGACAGGCTCCGCACCCATGTCAACAAGTGGCTGATCGGCCATCCGGAAGCGAATATCGAAGGCGCTTTCAACGGGCTGATCGGCGAAAATATTTCTGTTCTTTAAGACAATTCAGGAGGAAACCGGAAACATGAGCAAAGTCAGAACCAGATTTGCACCCAGCCCGACGGGACGGATGCATGTCGGAAACCTGAGGACCGCGCTGTACGCTTATCTGATCGCCAAGCATGAAGGCGGCGATTTCCTGCTGCGTATCGAGGATACGGATCAGGAGCGTGAAGTGGAAGGCGCTGTAGACATTATCTATCACACACTGCAGATGACAGGCCTGAAGCATGACGAAGGCCCGGACAAGGACGGCGGCTGCGGACCCTATATCCAGAGCGAGCGGACACGCAGCGGGCTCTATATGAAGTACGCGAAAGAGCTTGTGGAGAAGGGAGAAGCCTATTACTGCTTCTGCACGAAGGAACGGCTGGAAACCCTGCACCAGGTTATCAATGACAAGGAGATCAGCATCTACGATAAGCATTGCCTGAGCCTGTCAAAGGAAGAGGTTGAGGCCAATCTTGCGGCCGGAAAACCGTTTGTCATCCGCCAGAATAACCCGCGTACCGGGACGACGACGTTTCATGATGAAATCTACGGCGACATCAGCGTGGATAATGCCGAGCTGGACGATATGATTCTGATCAAATCAGACGGTTTCCCCACCTATAATTTCGCAAATGTCGTGGATGACCATCTCATGGGGATTACGCATGTGGTCAGGGGCAATGAATATCTGTCTTCTTCACCGAAGTATAACCGCCTGTACGAGGCTTTCGGCTGGGAGATCCCCACATATGTGCATTGCCCGCTGATCACGGATGAGGAGCACAAAAAGCTTTCCAAGCGCAGCGGACATTCCTCCTTTGAGGATCTGATTGAGCAGGGCTTCGTATCCGAAGCGGTGATTAATTTTGTTGCGCTTCTGGGCTGGAGCCCGGAGGACAATCAGGAGAAGATGACCCTTGCGGAGATGATCGAAAAGTTCGATTACCACAAGATGAGCAAATCTCCCGCCGTTTTTGATTACGGGAAGCTTCGCTGGCTCAACGGGGAGTACATCAAAGAGATGGATGAGGCCGCCTATCTGGAGAGGGCCATGCCTTATGTGAAGGAATACGTGAAGCGGGACTGCCGTTACGATAAGATTGCCGCCATGGTCAAAACCCGGATCGAAACCTTCCCGGATATCAGGGAGCTGGTGGATTTCTTTGAGGAGGTTCCGGAGTACGATATATCCATGTACACGCATAAGAAAATGAAAACCACACCGGAATCGTCCCTGGCGCTTCTGAAGGAAGTGCTGCCCGTTCTGGAAGGAATGGATGACTATTCCAATGACGCACTCTTCGCAGGGCTTACGGCATTCGCGGCAGAGAAGGGCTACAAGACCGGGTTTGTGATGTGGCCGATCCGCACGGCTCTTTCCGGAAAGCAGACGACTCCGGGAGGTGCTACGGAACTGATGGAGGTGCTCGGAAAGACGGAATCCCTGAGGCGCCTTGGCGAGGCGGTCAAGAAGCTGGAATCAGCCCTGGCATAAGCTGCAGCCGGCAGATCATCAATGGAGGAAATACAGGTATGAAGGAAGTCCGTGAAGAGATCGATGAGAATCAGGACACCATGACACTGACGCTGGAGGACGACTCTGAGCTGGAATGCGCGGTGGTTACCACCTTTACCGCGGGCGGTAAGGATTATATAGCGCTGCTCCCGCTTGAAGGAATTGAGGCAGAGGAGGGAGAAGTTTTTCTGTACCGTTTCCATGTGGGAGAGGACGGCGATCCGGTGCTCGAGAATATCGAATCCGATGAGGAGTATGATGTCGTCTCGGATGCCTTCGACGAATGGCTGGACAGCCAGGAGTATGATGAGCTGGTAGGCGAGGATTTTGAGGATGAGTAAATACCGGGCGCTGTGCCGGTGAAGGAGATTTTCCGGCAAAAAGCAATGAGCCAAGCGGTAGAAGTGCCAGCACTGGCACGGGAAGCTGTTTTTAAGCTTACCTGTGCCAGCGCTGGCATTTTTTTCATACGGCAGAGCCGTGCCAATCGCAGCGCACGCTCTTCGCGCTGCGATTTGTCGGCATGGCTCGAAGCTTCTGACTACCGTTTTCCGGGTTCGTTGACGGATAACAGCCCCATTTCACCCAGAAACCGGCTCGGATCCTTCCGGTGGTTCAGCCGCTGCTTCAGACAGGAGAGAAACAGATAATCCTTTGCGCGGGTAATGCCGACATAAAACAGCCGGCGCTCTTCCTCTATATCCGCATCAAGGGCGGCCCGGTTGTGGGGGATGGTATCTTCATTGATATCGGGAATAAACACCGCGGTATATTCGAGACCTTTGGCGCCGTGCAGGGTACAGAGCGTTACGGCGTTTTCCGGCTCCTGCCTGGCAGCCGCCTGGTTTTTCAGTTCCTCCGTGAAGGTCTGAATGAACGCTTTCCATTCGTCCAGCGTTTTGTGCGGCTTCGAGCTTTCATGCACCGCTTCCAGGACGTCCATCAGTTCAGAGAGATTCATTTTGCGCTCCTCGGCATAGCTTTTCAGATAATCCTCGTATTGTACGGCTTTCCTGAGATAATGAATTGCGGCATAAGGACGCATGCGCCCCATCATGCGGATATCGTAGCCGAGGCGGTCCAGACGGTCTGTCATCCAGTCCTTGTCTCTGTAGTAGGGCATCAGTTTTTCGACGGAAATATCCGAAAAGGGTGTGAAGGCGTCACGGCTGACATAGCGGTTCGGCCGGTTGATAATGCGCAGCCACAGGGCGCGTGAAGTGCTTCCCGCCGCAATTTCAAGATAGGAGAGGATATCTTGCGCGATCCAGTGGTCATAGAGATTCGGGAGGGTATCCCGCATATAAAAGGGAATGTTGCACTTCATCAGACTGTCCGTGATGAAACGCCCGCCGAGGTTGGTCCTGAAGAGGATGGCCATATCCCGATAGGGAATGCCGCCGCGGTGCAGGGCAAGAATCTGAGCGGTGAGCAGACGGTTCTGTTCGCCCGCATCGTCACAGACAGAAAACGAAAGCGGCTCCTTTCCCGGACGGCTGGCCGTGATGGCTTTCGAAAAGCGCGCTTCGTTATGGCTGATCAGGGCATTGGACAGCCTTACGATTCCGGCATCGGAGCGGTAATTGATATCCAGCAGGATCCGCTTTGCCAGAGGATAGTCGCGCTCAAATCCCAGCATGATTTCCGGCCGCGCGCCGCGGAAGCGGTAGATGGACTGATCATCGTCCCCGACAATGAAAAGATTATCCGACGGGGCGGCGAGCATTCTGACGACAGCGTACTGGACGGCGTTGATATCCTGGAATTCATCAATCAGGATATAACGGAATTTGCTGCGCCAGCCGTCCAGTATATCCGGACGGGCCTTCAGCAGATCACGGGTGAGGATCAGGATGTCGTCAAAATCCATTTTGTTCAGGGATGACAGTTTATCCGTGTACATCCTGTAGATTTTCCGGAAGGTCTGCTCCGGGCAGTTTTTGGAATAATAATGCTCCAGCGAAAGGTCGTTGCTTTTGATGGTGGAAATCTCGCTCAGAAGCGCGGAAGCCATTTCCTGCGGATCTTCCGTACCCTGCTGGAGTTTCTCCAGAATTTCACGAAGAAGCGATAACTGCTCTCGCTCGGAAACCAGGTTGGCGGAGGTGTATCTGTAGGCATAGCGGAGGATGCGGAAGAATACCGAATGAAAAGTGCCGAAGGTGACGCCGCAGGCATCGCCTCCGGACAGCGTGCAGAAGCGGGCCTTCATCTCGGCTGCCGCAGCCCTGGTAAAGGTGATGACCAGGATATTGGTCCCCGGGATTTTGCGGTCGCGGATCAGGCGGAGGACCCGGTGAGTGATCACGGTGGTCTTGCCGGACCCGGGGCCTGCAAGAACCAGGGCCGGTCCTTCCCCGAAAGATATTGCAAGCTGCTGCGCTTTGCTGAATGCCATAATCCCTCCTGATTTACTGTAAGAACTGAGCCATGCCGACAAATCGCAGCGCGAAAAGCATGCGCTGCGATTGTCACGGCTTTCGCCGTATGGTAGAAAATGCCAACACAGTCCCGGGCAAGCTAAAAAGCAGCTTCCCCGTGCCAGTGATGTCATTTTCTACCGCATGGCTCATTGCTGCGCGCACAATCATAAACGCCGGGATTCGAAGCCCGGCGTTTATGATTGCATCTCATTTTATGACGGCTGTCCGGAGCCCGATTCCGGAAAAGGAAAATGCAGGTATTTCCGGCTCTGAACAGTTTTGCTATTTAGACATTAAAGCGGAAGAGGACAACGTCGCCATCCTGCATGACGTAATCCTTGCCTTCCAGGCGGATAAGGCCCTTCTCTCTTGCGGCCGCGTAGGACTTTGCATCCAGAAGGTCCTGATAGTTCACCACCTCTGCGCGGATGAAGCCGCGCTCAAAATCCGAGTGGATTTTTCCGGCAGCCTGAGGCGCCTTCGTGCCGATCGGGATTGTCCAGGCACGGGTCTCCTTTTCGCCGGCGGTCAGATAGCTCATAAGACCGAGCAGCGAGTAGCTTGCGGCAATCAGGCGGTCGAGGCCGGAATCCTTCAGGCCCAGATCCTCGAGAAACTCTTTTTTCTCCTCGTCGCTCAGCTCTGCGATTTCCTGCTCAATCTGCGCACAGATTACAAAAACGGCGCTGCCTTCTTCTTTTGCAAAGGCACGGACCTTCTGCACATAGGGGTTGGATGCCCCGTCATCGGAGAGAGCGTCCTCGGACACGTTCGCGGCATAAATAACTGGCTTGGAGGTGAGGAGGTTCAGCTCTGCGAAGAGGGCCGCTTCATCATCATCCTCAGGTTCCAGCGTTTTGGCCTGCTTTCCGTCTTCCAGAACTGCCCGGAGCTTTTTCAGGGAGGCGAGTTCCTTTGCCAGGGATTTGTCATTAAAGGCGCCGCGCCCTGTTTTGGACATCCGGCGTTCCACTACTTCAAGATCCGCGAAAATCAGCTCCAGTTCGATCGTCTCGATATCCCGGACCGGATCGACGCTGCCGTCCACGTGTATGACATTGGCGTCGTCAAAGCAGCGGACCACATGGACAATCGCATCCACTTCCCGGATATTTGCAAGAAACTGGTTCCCCAGACCTTCTCCCTTGGAAGCGCCTTTCACCAGTCCTGCGATGTCGACAAACTCAATGACGGCCGGCGTGACCTTTGCGGAATGATACATGGCGGCAAGCAGGCCGAGCCTGAAGTCCGGTACGGGAACCACACCGATGTTTGGATCTATGGTACAGAAGGGGTAGTTGGCCACCTCCGCACCGGCTTTTGTGAGCGAATTAAAAAGGGTGCTTTTACCGACATTCGGCAGCCCCACAATTCCGAGTTTCATAGGTTTCATATCCTTTCCGCTGCCGTATATGCGGCAGACACGGAATCTGCGGTTCAGAAAGATTCTGACGGCATGCTTCCGCAACAACATACACTTTATCATAATTTCCTGCGAAATACAAGCGCTTTCGCGCAAAGCTCCGGGAAGAGACCGGATCCTGAAAAAGTTGCGATTGTATGTGAAATAAATCCCGTAAACCTGCAATTCCCCCGAAAAAAGGCTTGTCTTTTTGCATTTCATGAGGTAAAATAGATTCAAAGTGGATGAAAGTGCAAGAAAGTGCCACGAAAATGAATCGAAGTGGGTTGTGTTTATAAATATGCAAATATTCAGAGCCAGGCGCAAATCCGTGTGAAGTCATGGATTCAGCCGGCTGAAATCCATGACTTTACACGGATTTGCATCTGGCGAGCACGCCACAATCTCAGAAAGGCTTCTTTTCAGCCTTTCTGAGGTCTGGCTCTGAACAGTTACATAAATCAGGGAAGGAGGAACTGCTGTGGACGGCGGATTGTACGGCGAATGCTATCACAATATTGACCCCAAAGGCAGGGTGATCATGCCGGCGCAGTTCCGTGAAATCCTCGGAGATAAATTTCAGATCAGTAAGGGCGTGGATCACTGCCTTTGCATTTATCCGCTTGACGTCTGGAAAGAATTTGAACAGAAGCTGAATGCCATTCCCGATATTTCGAACCCAAAAGTCCGCCAGGTCAAGCGTATCCTGATCGGCGGCAGCCAGGACTGCGAGATGGATAAGCAGGGCCGTTTCCTCGTCCCGCAAAGCCTCCGCGCCTATGCAAATCTCAGCAAGGATATCGTCCTGGTAGGCATCGGTACAAGAATAGAGATGTGGGATCAGGAACGCTGGGAAGCAATCAATACACCGGATAATATTGACGAAGCTTTTGCGGCTATGGGGCAGTATGGCTTGTAATGACCTTCCGGGAGAACAACATGGAATTTCATCATACATCAATCATGCTCCCGGAGGTGCTGGAAGGCCTGCATATCCGGGAGAACGGCATCTATCTGGACGGAACGGTCGGCGGGGCGGGTCATGCGTTCGCGGTCTGCGAACGCCTTTCCGGGGGACGTCTGGTAGGGATCGACCAGGATCAGGATGCGGTGGCGACTGCCGCCGGGCGGCTTTGTCCCTTCGGTGAGCATGCGGTTGTGGTCCGCGAAAACTATGTGCATTTTGATCAGGTGCTGGATGCGCTGGGCATAGAGCTGGTGGACGGGATCCTGCTGGATCTTGGCGTTTCATCCTATCAGCTGGATGCCGGGGAGAGAGGCTTTTCTTACAGGGAGGACGCACCGCTTGACATGCGTATGGACCGCAGAAAAAGCCTTACGGCGCGCACGGTCGTAAATGAATACAGCCGGGAGGATCTGATAAGGATCCTGCGGGATTACGGGGAGGAACGGTTTGCGCCGAATATTGCGGGGAACATTGTACGGGCAAGGGAGCAGAAGCCGTTGGAGACAACCGGCGAACTGGCAGAACTGATCAGGGATTCCATTCCCGCCAGATTCCGCACCGGCGGGCACCCTGCAAAGCAGAGCTTCCAGGCGATCCGCATTGAGGTCAACGGAGAACTGGATGTTCTAGCGGCATCGCTGAAGCGGATGATCAGACGGCTGACGCCGGGCGGGAGGCTCTGCATTATCACCTTCCATTCCCTGGAAGACCGGATTGTGAAAAACTGTTTCCGGGAGATGGAAAATCCCTGCATCTGTCCGCCGCATTTTCCGGTCTGCGTGTGCGGAAGAAAACCGGAGGGAAGGGTTATAACCAGAAAGCCCATCGTTCCTTCGGAAAAGGAGCAGGAGGAAAACCCGCGGTCCAAGAGTGCGAAGCTGAGGATCTTCGAAAGGGCATCCTGAGCTCAGGAGCTGCGGCGGCTGCTGCGGCATGCGGGCAAAGGCTCCGGCAAAGCGTCTGCCGCGGACAAAACCAGAATCGGGTCTGTCCGTCGGACAGGTAAAATATACAGGCTGTTTGGAAACGGTTTCTCAGGCAGCTGATCGGAAAGAATTCGGGAAGGAGGGGCTGAATGCGTACGGAAGAGAACATCCGGGGACAGAAAACCTACAGAGCAACCGGCAGCGGCGCAGTCAGCCGCTATGAAGCCGCCCGGATCCGGCAGCGGAGCGAACTGGCTGCCGGCAGGAGAAAAGCGGACCGGGAATTCAGGATTGAGCAGAATATCAAAGCGCAGCACAACGGAGCCCGTGCCTTTTCTCTGGCACAGCTGATCGTAATCGCGGTTGCCGCCGTGGCAATTCTCTGCTCCGCGGTTATGATTGTTTACTGCGAGTCGGTCCTGCATACTACGGTCAGCATGGTTAATAACCGCCGTATTGCCCTGGAAACGCTTATTGAAGAGAATCGTGATCTGGAAGCCCAGATTAATGCAGAGGTAGATGTCGTGCAGATCCGTCAGAGGGCGGAGCGTCTGGGCCTGCACATTCCTTCCGGGAAACAGGTGATTTCCTATCGGAAGGCAGAGAGTGAGCGCGTGATTCAAAATGAAGATATTCCCGAACCGTAACCGGAAAAAGACGAAAAAAGGACAGGTACAGAGTACAGGGAGGCTATTAAGCCAGATCAGCAGACGGATCTGGCTCCTTTTAATTCTGCTGATAGGGCTTTTTGTGTTTCTTGCGGTCCGCTTTTTCCTCCAGGCAACCTCCAACACCGACGACAGCCTGCGCAGTGCGCTGAACCAGTTTAACTATAACACTTCGGTGGAAGTCGCAAGGCCCGGAGATATTCTGGATGCAAACATGACAACGCTGGCCACGAGCTACTATGTGTACATACTGTTTCTGGATCCGAAAAACATTTACGAGACGGAGCGGATGTATCCGGGTTCCCTGGAAAAAACCATCGAGGTGGTGAGCGGCTGCTTTGGCCTGGACGCGGATGCCCTCAGAAAAGGACTGGAAGAGAACCGGAATCTGAATTATTACCGTTTCGGAAAAACAAAGGTTGAGGAAGAGCAGAGAGCCGAGTTCTACCGGATACAGGCGAAAATCAACGGAACCGCGAAGACGGATCCGGAGGCTGAGACAGGTGAAGACAGCGGAGCGGAACCGGCTGCCGAAGAAAAGAAAAAGCTCAGGGTGATCGGCGTATATTTTGAGCCGGAAGCCCGCCGGATCTATCCTTATGGGACGGTGGCGAGCAAACTGATCGGTTTCCGCACGATCGATACCCTGCAGGGCCTCTGGGGACTGGAAAAGTATTACGACAACGAACTCAAGGGCATTAACGGACGCCAGTACGGGTACATGAATGAAAATGCGGACCTGGAGAGAGACGTTGTTACGAGAAAGAACGGAGATACGCTCGTCACCACGCTGGATGTCAATCTGGAGATGATGATCGCGCGTGAACTCGAGGAATGGTATGCCGAGACGGACGAGAACGGGAACCTTGTAAACAGTGCGAAATCCGTCAATATTCTGGCTATGGATCCGAACAGCGGCGCCATAAAGGCCTTTGTCTCGGACAGTGATTACGACATAAACAGGCCGACCGATCTTTCCGGACTGTATACGGAAGAGCAGATTGCGTTTTTCCGGCAGAATCAGGAGGATTACGAGGATGCCGAAAACAGGGCGGCCGAATCCGGAACCGAGCTGGAATGGGATATGGAAGCCTTTCCGACAGAGGACCAGAAGCTGAATGAGATGTGGCGAAACAGCCTGATCAGCAATTCCTACGAACCCGGCTCCACCGGCAAGGTTATGACCTATGCCGCGGCCATAGAGGAAAATGTGATTTCGGAGGATACGCCGTATTTCTGCGACGGCGCGATTCAGGTTGCAAATTATTCCATTAAGTGTCATAATTATCCCCTGGGCGGGTGCGGCGCAATAGATGCCGTACAGGCTGTGGCCAATTCCTGCAATGTGGCGTTTATCCAGATCGGGCAGGCGCTTGGGAGGACCGCATTTGCGAAGTATCAGCAGATTTTCAATTTCGGTCAGAAAACGGGCGTCGATCTGCCCGGGGAAGCCAGCTGTGAAGGACTGCTGTACAATGAGAGCCAGCTCAATGATGTGGAGCTGGCGACGAACGCCTTCGGCCAGTGCTATAACGTTACCATGCTGCAGCTTGCCAGCGCTTTCTGCTCGACAATCAATGGCGGGTACTATTACAGGCCGTACGTCGTATCACGGATCCTTGACAGCAGCGGCGCCACCGTGAAAGCCGTGGAGCCGGTCGTTCTCCGCCAGACCGTCAGTGAGGCAACCAGCAGGAAGGTGCGCGATGCCCTCCGGGCAACGGTTGCTTCCGAGACGGGAACAGGCGGAAGCATCCAGTACGCCGACGGCGAAGAGCTGCGGGGCTACAGCTTTATAGCAAAAACCGGTACCGCGGAGAAGCTTCCGCGTTCTGCGAAAAAGTATCTGGTATCCGTTATCTCGGCGGTTCCGCAGGAGCATCCCGAGCTTGTGCTGTATGTCACAATCGATGAATACGGGGGCGAGCTCCAGGCAGACAGTATGCCGGCGCAGAAACTGACGGGTAATATCTGGGGCAGTATCCTGGATTATATCGGCGTTTATTCAGAGTATGGCCAGGGTGTAGATCAGTATCGCTATAATACGGAGCCGGCTGATGAGGCCTGGCAGAACGGCGAAGCCATTATGGAAGGGGAGAACGGCTCCCCGGGCCCGCTTCCGCCTGCAGACGACGGCAGCGGCATGTATAACGGCCTGATCATCAATCCTGAGAATGTGATCAATCCGAATGATGCGCTTCCGGATATGCCTGTATTGTTTTCGGAGTAAAACCGCTTGCCCGGGAGTTTAGGAACAGTTCGAAAAATGTAAATGAACAGTAACCAAAAAAACTTTAAATCGGTTTGAAGGGAGAATCACGGTTGTGGGTATTGTAAATGAAAGTATTCTTTCCGCATTTCTGTCGTTTGCGGTCAGCGCAGTGCTGTGCCATTTCCTGATTCCGGTGCTGCACCGGATGAAGTTCGGCCAGCAGGTCCGGGAGGAAGGACCGCAGGCACATCTGAAAAAGCAGGGGACGCCGACGATGGGCGGAATTGCCTTCCTCGGCGGGATTCTGGTCTGCGGTATCATCTTCGGCGTGATGCATCCGGAAATATTTCCCGTGCTGCTTCTGTGTCTGGGCTTTGGGGTGATCGGTTTTCTGGACGACTATATCAAAATTGCAAAAAAGCATTCGGAAGGACTGAACCCGAAGCAGAAGATGGCCCTGCAGTTTGTCATCACCACGGTTTTCTGTGCCTATTGCATGCTCTCGGGCCGTATCGGCTCCGAAATCATGATTCCGTTTACCGGGGGCAGAACCCTGAGACTTGGTATTCTTTATATCCCGCTCTGCTTTCTGGCAGTTCTCGGAACCGATAATGGCGTGAATTTTACGGACGGGCTTGACGGACTCTGCTCCGGCGTAACGGTAGTGGTCGCGGCGTTTTTCGCGTTTGCCGCTTCCGCGGCCGGTATGCCCGGGATATCGCCGCTTTGTACGGCGGTGGCCGGTGCCCTGTGCGGATTCCTGCTTTTTAATGCCTATCCGGCCAAGGTGTTTATGGGGGATACCGGTTCCCTGGCACTGGGCGGTTTTGTGGCAGGTACCGCCTGCGTGCTGAAGATGCCGCTGTTTATTCTGATTGTCGGCCTGATTTATCTGGTTGAGGTGCTGTCCGTTATAATCCAGGTTACCTATTTCCGGAAAACCGGCGGAAAGCGTATCTTCAAAATGGCACCGATCCATCATCATTTTGAACTGAGCGGATGGTCTGAGACAAGGGTAGTGACGGTATTTACCATTGTGACGCTGCTGCTGTGCCTGCTTGGCTATGCGGCGCTTTGAAAAATGTGGGATATAGGCTTGTACAAGGTAAGGAGAATATATGGATAAGAAGGTTTTGGTTGCAGGCTGCGGCATAAGCGGAATCGGTGCGGCTTCCATGCTGCTGGAAGCGGGGGAAGCAGTGATTCTGTACGACGGAAACGATACACTGGACAGGGAATCGATTCTCGGGAAATTCAGCTGCGGGAAAAAACCGGAACTGTTTCTGGGGGAACTGACAGATTCGCTTGCAGCGGAAATTTCGGAATGCGTGATCAGTCCAGGCATCCCGACGGACGTTCCTTTCGCGAAGAAGCTGAAGGACCTCGGAATTCCGGTCATCAGTGAAATTGAGGCGGCCTGGAAGTATGAACGCGGAACGGTTGTCGGCATCACCGGAACCAACGGAAAAACGACCACCACCTCCCTGACGGGTGCGATCCTGCGGGCAGCCTTCGGCGGGGAGAAGACGTTTGTCGTGGGCAATATCGGTACGGCCTATACCGGAAAAGCACTGCTTACAGCTCCGGATACATTTACGGTGGCCGAGATCAGCAGCTTCCAGCTTGAAACCGCCGTGCGTTTCAGACCGCATGTGTCCGCGATCCTGAACATTACGCCGGATCATCTGAACCGGCATAAAACCATGGAGAACTATATTGCGGCAAAAGAGTCCATTACCGCAAACCAGACAGAGGACGATTTCTGTGTACTGAATTATGATGATCCCGTGCTGCGGACCTTTGGCGAAAAAAGCTGCCCGGCAAAGGTTGTGTGGTTCTCGGGAGGAAGTGAACTGGAGGAGGGATTCTTCCTGCGGGGAAGCGAGCTGATCGCGCGCAGGGACGGAAAGGAATTCTGCCTTGGACAGACGGGGGAGTTCCATCTGGTAGGACGCTGCAATTATGAGAATATCCTCGCGGCGGCAGCCATTGCCTCCTGCCTTGGAATCGGTTATGAACTGATAGCCGATACGGCAAAGGAATTCCGGGCTGTCGAACACCGGATCGAATACACGGCTACAAAGCGCGGGGTAAAATATTACAACGATTCCAAAGGAACCAACCCGGACGCGGCGATCCAGGGAATCCGGGCAATGACCGTACCCACCTGCCTGATCGGGGGCGGATATGACAAGGGCTCTGAGTATGACAGCTGGATAGAGGAGTTCGGAAGCACGGTTAAATACCTGGTGCTGATCGGGGCTACGGCCGGGGCAATCGCAGACTGCTGCGAGCGGCACGGCTTCACGGCCTATGAATTTGCCGACAGCCTGGAAGAAGCAGTTGACAAATGTGCGGCAAAGGCTCTGCCCGGAGAGGCGGTCCTGCTGTCTCCGGCATGCGCCAGCTGGGGAATGTTTCAAAATTACGAGGAACGCGGGAGATTGTTCAAGGAACTGGTACACAGGCTTCCGGACTGACGGCGTCTGGCTCTGAACGGCAGCAAAAGATAGAAGTCCGGCATTATGGCCGCGCGGAAGGCGGGCCGAATCCGGAATAACGGGCAGAAACGGGACCGGAGGAAGCGGGAGGAGGCAGGATGGGCGCTACAGGGAATACGGATACGATCCTGCAGGAAAGGCTCAGGCGTCACCGCAGGCGCAAGCGCATCGTGAAAGGGGTGTTTTTGGGTCTCTTTCTGGGGCTGGCGGCGGCGGCCGTTCTGTTTTTTGCCACTGTCCTGACGGAGTTCAGGGTGGAGGGAAATGAGAACCTGACGGATGAGATCGTGGTGAGCCTGATTTTTCCGGACAGCCTGGATCGGAAATACTATTATGCGCTGCTGAAGGACGGGTCGGAACAGAAAAAAGAAGTTCCGATGATCGCCGCTTATGAATTATCATTCCCGGATCATCATACGGTCCGGATCCGCGTACAGGAAAAGATGATTGTGGGCGGTCTGCGCTATATGGACCGCTGCCTCTATTTTGATGAGGACGGATATGCGGTTAAGCATTCGGGGGATGCCATTGACGGAATCCCTTTGATTGAGGGGCTTGAGGCGGATCATCCCGTACTGTATGGGAAAATCAGCTGGAAAAACCGGACAGATATCAATGAGATCCTGTCCATCCTCAGGCTGCTGTCCGCATATGGGATTGAGGCGGACGGGTTTCGCTGCGGGACTGACGGCACCTATGAACTGCAGGACGGGATGATAGATGTGAAGCTTGGGCCTTACCGGGATATGGAGGAGAAGATTGCGGCTTTCCGGGATATGCGGGGAGAGCTCGTCGGATTGAAGGGAACCCTCCATCTGGAGGAGTACAGCAGTGCGGACCGCTATTTCTTTGAGCGGGAATAGAGTATGGAAGAATTGGACAAATGCATGCCCTTTGGAGCTGTTGTTTTTTTGTTTTGACGATAGAAATGACTCTTGCTTTTTAATCGATCCTATTGTATACTAAATAAAGCTATGTGACATTCACATGCAGGGGAGAACCCGCATGGGGAGGCAAAAGCAAAACATTGTTACACATAAGCCGCCGGACAGGAAATTTCCCGAACGGGGCGTCCGGGTGTGCTCGTTATACAGCTTGTTAGGATCAGAATATCAGGAGGACAAGGTCTTGTTGGAAATTAAAATGAACGAATCCGAGGGTTCAGCAAAAATTGTTGTCGTTGGTGTCGGCGGAGCCGGAAACAATGCGGTTAACCGTATGGTGGATGAGGATATTGTCGGTGTGGAGTTTGTCGGTGTGAACACGGATAAACAGGCACTGCAGTTCTGCAAGGCTCCGAATGCCATCCAGATCGGCGAGAAGCTGACCAAGGGCCTTGGCGCAGGCGCCAAGCCCGAAATCGGTGAAAAAGCGGCTCAGGAAAACACGGACGACCTCAAGGAAGCCATGAAGGGTGCGGATATGGTATTCGTCACCTGCGGAATGGGCGGCGGCACCGGAACCGGAGCGGCTCCGATTATTGCCTCCATCGCCAAGGAGATGGGCATCCTGACTGTCGGTGTCGTTACGAAGCCCTTTACCTTTGAGGGCCGTGCACGCATGAATAACGCGCAGGCCGGTATTGAAAAACTCAAAGGCGCCGTGGATACGCTCATTGTTATTCCCAACGACAAACTGCTGCAGCTGGTTGATCGCCGTACAACCATGCCGGAGGCTCTGAAGAAGGCGGATGAAGTGCTTCAGCAGGCTGTCCAGGGCATTACGGACCTGATCAATATTCCCGGCCTGATCAATCTGGACTTTGCCGATGTGCAGACCGTCATGAAGGATAAGGGTATTGCCCATATCGGTATCGGAAGCGCCAGCGGAGACGAGAAGGCGATCGACGCCATGAAGATTGCCGTTTCCAGTCCCCTTCTCGAGACGACCATTGAGGGCGCCAGCAACGTGCTGATCAACATTGCCGGTGATGTAAGTCTTCCCGAAGTTCATGAGGCTGCAAGCTATGTGCAGAGCCTGGCAGGGGACGACGCCAACATTATTTTCGGCGCCACCTATGATGACAGCGCTGCCGACGAGGTGACCATTACCGTCATTGCCACAGGCGTGGAGGACCATGCAGGCGATTCCGCATTCAGCACGCCGAAGAAGGCCGCGGCACCGAAGGCTTCCGATTTTGCTTACAGGGTTTCGAATCCCACGGCTGCACAGGAACCGAAATTTGAGTCCGGCTTCAACATCCCGAAGCCCCAGAAAGAAGTCAGGGATATCAATATTCCGACCTTCCTCAAGAGAAATTAATCCAACAGAAGGAACAGGAAAAACAGCTGCCGCTACCGCATCGTAACGGCAGCTTTTCTTTGCGCAGGAACCCGGCATACCCATACGGGCACGGGTGCGTGGAAGCCGCTTGCGAGCTTCCACAGCTGTCGGATTTCATGATCTTTTAATGAATTCTTTAGGTAAACGCCTTGTTTTTTTCACGGACCATGAGTATACTATGGTCATTACGGGGGCCGGGTTTCCTTATGGGTGCACTTAGCCCGCTCGGGAACAGGTCCCGGATGGAGGTGCTTTATGAATAATTTTATGAATCGTTTCCGTGAATGGCTTGCGGGTTTCATGCAGGGGCGTTACGGCGCTGACCAGCTCTCGCGGGATCTGAATATCGTTCTGCTGGTTCTGATCGTTCTCTCCTTCTTTATCAGGAGCGGCCTGCTCGAACTCCTGATTTTTGCGGGGATTGCCTGGAATATTTTCCGCATGTTCTCCAAAAACCATGCCGCAAGATACCGCGAGAACCAGTGGTATCTCTCAAAATCCTCCGGGATCCGGCGCAGGATTCAGAGCTTTATTTCGATCAATAAGCAGCGCAGCAATTATCACATCTATACCTGCCCGAACAGGGAATGCAGGCAGAAAATCCGCATACCGAAGGGAAAAGGCAGAATTGAGGTTACCTGTCCGAGATGCCATACCACATTTGTCAAAAACAGCTGATCCGCCACAGATTGGCCGACTGCCGTTGTGAAGCAGGAAAATACAGGGGAGCGCAACAATGTTTGGTTACATACGCGTAAATCAGCCGGAGCTGAAGGTGAAGGACCTGGAGCGGTATCGAGCCTATTACTGCGGGCTGTGCAGCGTGATCGGCTCACGGTACGGCCTGTTTGCCCGCACAGCGCTCAATTACGATATGACATTTCTCTATCTGCTGCATGCGGGACTCTATGAGGACACGGAAAAAGAGGTGAACAGAAAATGTCTCCTCAGACCTTTTTCCGTGCTGGGAAGAGGCCGAAAGAAAGAAAACAGGGAAATTGTTACGGAATCCGCGGTATATGCCGCCGATATGAATTTTATGATCATGTACCACAAGCTGATGGATGACTGGGTGGATGAGCATAAAACACTTGCACGAATCACTGCGTTGAGATATCATAAACGCTATAAAGAACTTTCGGCCCGGTATCCGAGGCAGCATAAAGCGATTGTCCGGTATATCCGCCTTCTTCATCGATGCGAGAAGGCCGGTGATGCGGATCTTGAAAAAGCTGCGGGACTGACCGGAGAGGCAATGGCCGAAATCTACGTGCGGGAGAAAGACTGCTGGGAAGAGCCGCTCCGCAGCATGGGTTATTATCTTGGCAAATTTATTTATCTGATGGATGCCTATGATGATGTGGAAAAAGATCTCTCCACGGGCAACTATAATCCGTTTAAGAATCTGTACCGGGAAGGCGTGCTGACAGAGAAAGCCGAAGAGTACTTCAGACTGCTGATGGGCGGGTGCTGCAGGGCTTTTGAAGCGCTGCCGATTCTGGAGAACGCGGATATTCTGCGCAATATCCTGTACTCGGGAGTATGGCTCGGTTTTTCCGAGACTGCGGGCAGGCGGAATCGTGCCGCAAACGGAGAAGAAGTGCAGACCCGGAAGCGGGGATGCGGAAAGTAAAGCAGGAAAGCATGGATCCATATAAAGTATTGGGCGTGTCGAGAGACGCTACGGATGACGAAATCAAAAAGGCTTACAGGAACCTGAGCAGGAAATATCACCCTGACGCGAACGTCAATAATCCGAATAAGGCGCAGGCCGAGGAAATGTTCAAGCGTGTTCAGCAGGCTTATGACCAGATCATGAAGGAACGCCAGTACGGCGGTTCTTCTTATGGTCAGGGAAGCGGGCAGAGCAGCTCCGGGTATGGGCCCGGCGGAGGTTATGACGGCGGTTTTGGCGGTTTTGGGGATTTCTGGGGTTTTGGAGGCTCTTATAACCGCCAGAGGCAGCAGAGCAATGAGCCTATAGAGCTGCAGGCAGCGGCGAACTATATCAATGCCGGTCATTTCCAGGAGGCCATGAACGTCCTTTCCCGCATGAATGAGCGCACTGCCAGGTGGTATTATCTGGCTGCTATTGCCAGCTCGGGCCTCGGAAGCCAGATCAATGCGCTGGAATATGCAAGAACCGCAGAGCGCATGGAACCTGACAATATGCAGTACAGGTCCCTGGTCAGCCGGCTTGAGTCAGGCGGAGCCTGGTATCAGACAAGAAGCGACGGCTACGGCTGGGGCAGCGGACAGGGAATGGATTCCGTCTGTCTGCGCGCATGTCTGTGCATGAGCTGTTCCAGCTGCTTCGGCATGCCGGTGTGCTGCATCTGAGAGCCTCCGGGGCAGGATGACAGGGTATGACGGTTCTGACGTTTTAAAGTGAAATCCACTCTGATTTTTCGGTTTCAGGGTGGATTTTTTTGAGTTTTCTGGTATAATCGGAACAGCTGCAGTAACGGCGTCGCGAAGGTTGGAGACGAAAAATGACGGATACGGTTTTTTTCGATATGGATGGAACCCTGATTGATACGGAAAAGTATTACAACAGGTGCTGGGTGCAGGCGATCCGGGAAGCCGGGTTTGACGTCACGCCGGAGCAGGCGCTCGCTTTCCGCAGCCTGGGCAGACCTTTTGCCCCGCTCGTATTCCGGGATATGTTTGGAGAAGCCTTCGATTACGCTTCCATCCGGCAGCGCAGGAAAGTCCTGATGGAGGAAATGATTGCAAGGGAGGGACTGTCGCTCAAGCCGGGTGCCGTGGAGCTTCTGAAAGTCCTGCACGCGCGTGGAATACGCGCGATGGTTGCAACGGCTACGGACCCGGAGCGCGCTGAGCGATACCTTCGGAGTCTGGGGATTTTTGCCTGCTTTGACAGAATCATCAGCGCGGTCATGGTAAAAGAAGGAAAACCGGCGCCGGATATCTATCTGTACGCCTGCGGGCAGGCTGAAAGGCGTCCGGAGGAATGCGTTGCCGTGGAGGATTCTCCGAACGGAATACGGTCCGCGTCGGCCGCAGGCTGCAGAGTGGTGATGATTCCGGACCTGACACCGCCTGACCCGGAATTGATGCCGCTTCTGACACGTGTCGAAAAGGATCTGGCAGACCTGATTCCCTGGGTGGAAGCGGGTATGCCGGATTGAGAACCGGCCGTTCAGGACCGGAGTTACCAGATAAAGGAGTTAAATAATGGGAGAATTACTGGAACGTGGACAGATTGCCACGGAAGATACCTGGAACCTGGAATCCGTATACGCCTCAGACGATCAGTGGGAAACGCATTTTTCCGAGATGAAAAAACGCGTTGAGGGGTTTGGCGTTTACCGCGGGAAAGTGCGGGAATCCCTCTCCTGCCTGAAAGCTGTCCTGGACGAGGCCTACGCAATTGAGCGGAATCTCGGCAGACTGATGGTTTACGCCAAAATGCGTTCCGACCAGGATACCAGCAATACTTTTTATCAGAACCTTTCTTCCAGGGCGGCATCACTCGGCATATCCATGGATGCGGCATCTGCTTTTCTCCGCCCGGAAATCCTTTCCTGGGGAGAGGAAGCTCTGAAAGAAGCGCTTGCGAAGGAAGAAGGTCTTTCCGCCTATGCGCGTCCGATCCTTGAGATGATCCGGACCAATGCGCACACGAAGGATGAAGGGACGGAAGCGCTCTTGGCCGATGCGGGAGAAATGGCTGAGGCACCCCATAAGATCTTTAACGTATTCCTGAATGCGGATCTCTCGTTCCCGGACGCGGTTCTCTCTGACGGCACGCGTATACCCGTGACCAACAGCAGCCTTGTTACCTGGCTGGAATCGGACAACCGGGAGCTTCGCCGGGAAGTGTTCGGGACGTATTACGCACAGCTTCGCAATTTTGGGAATACAATGGCGGGCCTGCTGGAGGGGAATGTAAAACAGGCGATTTTCTTCTCAAAGGCGAGAAATTTCACCTCCAGCCGTGCCATGTACCTGGACAGGTCCAATATACCGGAGCAGGTCTATGACAACCTGATCGGGGCAGTGCACAGGGCGCTGCCGTCCATGTACCGGTATGTTGCGCTGCGCCGGAAGATCCTCGGCCTGGACGAACTGCATATGTACGATGTCTATACCCCTCTTTCGGCTGCGGGAAGCAGGAAATACACCATTGAAGAGGCAAAGCGCATGGTGAAGGAAGGCCTTGCCCCGCTGGGTGAGGAGTATCTGGAGATTCTGCAGGAGGGCTTCGACAGCCGCTGGATCGATGTCTACCCGAACCGCGGCAAGCGGGGCGGCGCATATTCCTGGGGATGCTATGATTCACAGCCCTTTGTACTGATGAATTATCAGGGGACGCTGGATAATGTCTTCACGCTTGCCCATGAAATGGGCCACTCGATCCACAGCTGGTATTCACGCCGAAACCAGCCGTACCAGACGGCTGATTACAAGATCTTTGTGGCAGAGGTGGCTTCTACCTGCAATGAAGCCCTGCTGATTACGGACATGCTCGCAAAGACCACGGATCCGGAGGAGCGCCGGTACCTGCTGAATCATTTTCTGGACACCTTCAAGGGTACGCTGTTCAGACAAACCATGTTCGCGGAGTTTGAGTTGAAAATACACCGCATGGGAGAGCAGGGAATCCCCCTGACCGCGGACCTGCTGAATCAGACCTATCTGGAGTTAAACCGCCTGTACTTCGGACCGGATATGGTCAGTGACCCGGAGATTGCCTGCGAATGGATGCGGATACCGCATTTCTACACACCGTTTTACGTCTATCAGTATGCCACCGGTTTTTCGGCGGCTATCGCACTGTCGGGCAGAATCCTGCGGGAAGGGGCATCTGCCGTGGAAGACTATAAGAAATTCCTGAAGGGCGGATCGAGCCTTGACCCGATCGATCTGCTGAAGCTTGCCGGCGTGGATATAACGCAGGAGCAGCCGGTGGAGGATGCGCTGCGCATGTTCGACGGGCTTGTGAAGGAACTGGAGGAGCTGGCCTGACGGGAGGATGGCGGGGCCGTGGCCATTCGGTCAAGCTGCTAATCTTCGATTTGGAAGGAGAAAAGGATGAAGATCGGTTTTATTGGAGTCGGAAATATGGGAAAAGCCATGATCAGCGGGATCCTGCGCAAAGGCCTGTACGGACCGGAAGATCTGCTGGGCTTCGACGCGGTCCCGGAGGTGCTTGACGCCGCCTGCGGCACGCTTGGGATACGTCCCTGCCCCAATGCGCGGGAACTGGCAATGGCCGCCGATATCATAGTTTTATCGGTAAAGCCGCAGGATTATGAGGTTGTGATTCCCGGAATCCGTGAGTTTGTGGATGATAAAAAAATCATCATCACCATCGCTCCCGGAAAAACCATCGGCTGGCTGGAAGGGCAGTTCGGCAGGCGGGTCAAGATTGTCCGCACCATGCCGAATACACCGGCCATGGTCCTGGAGGGCTGCACGGGAGTGTGCACCAATGCGGTCATTACGGAAGAGGAGACTGAGCAGGTTCTTGAGATTCTGGGCTGCTTCGGAAAAGCCTTCCTGATCCGCGAGAAGCTGATGGACGTGGTGGTAGGCATCAGCGGAAGCCTTCCGGCGTATGTTTTCATGTTCGTGGAGGCTGTTGCGGATGCTGCCGTTGAGCGTGGAATGCCCAGAAAACAGGCTTACCAGTTTATCGAGCAGGCTGTCCTCGGCAGCGCGAAGCTGCTGCAGGAAACCGGAAAGCATCCCGGCGAGATGAAAGATATTGTGTGCTCACCCGGCGGAACGGCAATCCAGGGGGTGCGGGTACTGGAGGAGAAGGGCTTCCGCGGCGCGCTGATTGACGCGCTGGATGCCTGCATCGACAGAGCGGCCGCGCTGTAACCCGCATACAGGTGCGGGTACTTTAAGACAGTCTTTGCGGTTATACAGAGGTTTCTTTGCAGCAGGCCGGGCAAACACCATAAGGCAGAGTCTTTCAGAGATTGTTTAAGGGTTATACAGAGATTCCTTTGCAGCAGGTCGGGCAAACACCACAGGGCCGCGTCTTTTGAAGACTGTTTAACAGGTATACAGAGGTTCCTGCGCAGCAGGCCGGGCGGAATCCGAAGATTCCGCCC
>CAMOSC010000019.1 GCA_946624325.1 uncultured Clostridia bacterium | reverse complement strand
AGCGGACCAGACAGTTTCTGGGCCGGATTCTGCAGGAATAATTTCAGCCGCAGCCCGCCTGCCCTTTACAATGAGGGCAGGCGGTTCTGCCATATTGTGAACGCCGCGACAATCGCAGCGCATGTTTTTTGCGCTGCGATCTGTCGGCATGGCAGCCGACCGCCTGCTATAGGCATGGCTGATAGCAGACTATAGACAAAAGCCATTTGACAAGTACCGCATCAGCAATTATAATAAGGGAACGGATGTGCGGATCAGAGAACCGCCTTTTAGAAACAATCGTTACTGTTCAGAGCCGGACTCCGGAAATGGCAAAGAAGGCTCTGAACAGGAACATCTATCCTTTTATCGCGATTGTCGGTTCCGCTGTGAACCGGAGAGGGGAGATGCTTATGAGAAAACAGCTTTTCAGCACCTTGCTTGCGGCCTCCATGCTGCTTTCCATGTTTACTGTCGGTTTTGCGGCCGAGGAAGAGACGACTGAAGAAGAGACCGTCGCCCTTGAGGAAGGAGAACAGCTTGCGGCTATCCTTGAGGCGGGTTATATTACCATCGGCACTGAGGGAACCTATCCGCCCTATTCTTTCCACGATGAGGACGGCGAGCTGACCGGTTTTGAGGTTGAGATCGGCCGCGCCATCGCAAAACAGCTGGGTGTGGAAGCGCGCTTTGTGGAGGCTGACTGGGATTCCCTGCTGGCAGGCCTTGAGGCGGAGCGCTTCGATATCATCATCAATGATGTAACCCCCACGGATGAGCGCCGCGAAACCTATGATTTCTCGGATCCCTACACGCTGGTGCACTATGTCATCATCACCCGGGAGGACAACGATAAAATCGCATCCTTCGAGGATCTGGACGGCATGACAACCTCCAACACCATCTCCAGCACCCACGCGCTGATCGCGGAGGAGTACGGTGCAGAGGTGATTGCGGTGGACAACTTTGAGCAGTCCGTAGAGATGGTTGTCAGCGGAAGGGCGGATGCCACCATCAATTCCGAGCTGGTTTTTGAGGATTATATGAGCCGCCAGCCGGAAGCGGGACTGAAGATAGCGGCCGTTTATCCCGAGGGTGACGTGACGGCCATTCCTGTCCGCAAAGGAGAGGGAGCCCTGTTAAACGCTTTGAATGAAGCACTGGCAGCCCTGATTGAGGACGGAACCCTTGCGGATATTTCCGAGAAATATTTCGACCGCAACATCACGCCTGAATCTGAAGACACCGAGATTGAGACAGAGGAGGCTTCCTCAGAGGAAGATACTGCGGAGTAAGAAACTGCTGCGCGAATACCATTATGACCGCCCGTTAGGGTCGTTTTCAGAGTAATCAAATGGAGAAAATCATAAAGCTTCTGGGAGATTCCTTTTTCCAGATTCTTCTGCCGGGACTGCAGGTGACCATACCGCTCACCCTGATATCGTTTTGCATCGGGCTCCTGATCGCTTTGATCACCGCGGTAATCCGGATTGCAAATGTAAAGGTGCTCAGCCAGATCGCACGTTTCTACGTGTGGGTCATCCGCGGAACACCGCTGTTGGTCCAGCTGTTCATTATTTTCTACGGCTTGCCGAAGCTGGGCCTGCTGCTGGATGCTTTTCCGGCGGCGATTGTGGCGTTTTCACTGAATGTAGGCGCCTATACCTCCGAGACCATGCGGGCTGCCATCACGGCTGTGCCGAGAGGGCAGATTGAGGCAGGCTATACCGTCGGCATGAGTTATCTGCAGATCCTGCGAAGGATTGTGCTGCCTCAGGCCTTCCGTATCGCCTTTCCGCCGCTGTTCAATGAACTCATTTCCCTGACCAAGGATACATCCCTTGCAGCCAGCATTACGCTGTCGGAGATGTTCCGCGCAGCCCAGAAAATTGCCGCCCGTACCATGGAACCTTTTGTGCTGTACTGTGAAGTGGCGTTTGTTTACCTCATAATCTGCACCGTGCTGACCAGGATCCAGGTGTACGGGGAGAAAAAGTTGTCGTCCTACGAGAAGAGAGATTAGGAGCTGTCCGGGAGTCATGGCGGGAAAGGCCGGATTTCCGCAGATTGTTCCGCATTTCAGGAGGAAAAGATTATGAAGAAAAATCGCATGTTTGCCCTTGCGGCAGCCGGTTTTCTGGCTGTCTCCGCATTCTCGGTACCGGCAGCGGCTGAGGAGTCTGCCGATACTCAGGTCCTGAACCTCAGGGCTACCGCCTTTGGCAACAATTACGATGTGCAGGATATGGGCTGGCGCTGGATGATGGCGGACTGCTATGAAGGCCTGTACCGCAATGTCGCGGATGAGACGGGCGAGCATTTTATCCTGGCGGGAGCCGAGAGCGTCGATGTTTCCGAGGATGGCACGGTTTATACCTTCCATCTGCGCGAGGACGCGAAATGGTCCGACGGCGTGCCCGTAACCGCGGCCGATTATGAGTATGGCTGGAAGCGTCTGCTGGATCCTTCCATCGGTTACGATTACGCGTTCTTCATCTACAATGTGGTAGGCGCCGAGGAGTACAATACCGGCGAGGGCTCCGCGGATGACGTTATGGCAAAAGCCATTGACGATTACACCTTTGAGGTGACCCTGGAGATTCCGGATCCCACCTTCGAGGCGAAGCTGGTCGCCACACCGCTCTATCCCACGCGTCAGGAGCTGGCCGAGGCTGCCGGGGACAACTGGGGCAAGGACTGGAGCCTCTGCGTTTACAACGGTCCGTTCTGCATGAGCGAGCTTGTGGAAGACAACAAAATGGTCTGGACCAGGAACGAAGAGTACTGGGATGCGGAGAATGTCGGACTGGATTCCGTCAACTGGTATCTGGTACCGGAGGATTCCACCGCGTCAACCATGTTTGACAACGGCGAGCTGGATGTCCTGCAGACCGCCGGCGATTATTCCATCAAATATCAGGCTGAGGCCGAGGCCGGCAACGTGCAGCTGATTACCTCCGATTATCCGGGCACCGTGGTGCTTTGCTATAACTTTGCTACCGGCGGCACCGACAACCTGGTGACGAACGTCAAGATCCGCAAGGCCATCTCCTACTGCCTGAACCGCGAAGAGATGGTTGAGGCCGTGTACGGAAGGTATAAGCCGGCATATGCCTATGTCTCCCCGGCCATCTCCTTCAACAATGTTTCCTACCGCTCTCTGGCGGAGGAGCCCATCAAGGCCGAGTATGAGGAGTATGCCGACCAGCCCGAAAAGCTTCAGGCTCTGTTCCAGGAAGGCCTGGACGAGCTGGGCATCACCACACCCCTCTCCGACATCAAACTGACCTTCCTTTCCTATGGTTCCACCGTGGAGGATCAGTCCCAGAGAGAGTATATCCAGCAGATTATCCAGCAGAAGCTCGGCATCACCGTGGAGCTGAATACCGTGGGCGATTACGGCCTCTTCACCGCTGAGCGCGATGCCGGAAACTACGATATCATGACCAGCGGCTGGTGGAGCGATTACAACGATCCGCTGGATTACCTGGAGACTGTCTACAGTGGCATTTATACCACCTATGGCAGCTACAGCAATCCGGAGTACGATGCGCTGATCGACCAGCTGAAGGGTGAGAACGATACGGACAAGCGCTTTGAGCTCTACAAGGCGGCAGAGGAGCTGCTGCTTGCAGAGGACTGCGGCCTGATCCCGGTCTATTACACCACCAAGGAATACTTTATCCAGAACTGGGTAAAGGATTTCAGAACCTCCTCCTTCGGCGCCAGCCAGGAGCTCTATATCACCCATATCGAGGGCAGGGGGAACTGATCACGGTTAATTCTGCACAGAAGGAACGGCTTTCTCCTCCCGCGTGATATAATCGAAAGATCCGAATGCCTGCCGGCAGATGCTGCCCTTCAAAAGAAAGGGGCAGTGTCTGCCGGCTGTTGTATGACAGGCGAAAAATGCCACCTGTTCAGTAGCAAAATGTCTTCTATTACAGGGAAACGCTGATTCATGCGTTTCCTCGCCGGATTTCTGACGCAAAGCGTCAGTTTTTTTGGAAAATCCGTGCGATCTGCCGGAGACTGCCAGGATAACGCTGCATGAATCAGCTTTTCCCTGACGTTTCCTGTAAACGCTTAATGACAGAAAGGCACACTCATGGTCAAGTATATTATCCGGCGGTTCCTGGAAATGATCCTGACGCTGTTTCTGATCGCTACCGCCACCTTTTTCCTGCTGGAAGCGGTCCCCGGGGATCCTCTCACACAGCGCGCCGACAAGCTTCAGCCCCAGTCCAGGGAACGGCTGTACGAGCGCTACGGCCTGGATAAACCGGTGCTGGAGCGCTACCTGCTGACCATGGAGGGTCTCGCCCGGGGCGATTTCGGGGAGTCCTTTGTGTACGCAGGTCAGACGGTGGGCGGCCTGATTCAGAGCAGGCTCCCGGTATCGGCCAGGCTCGGCCTGCAGCAGATGATCCTCGGTGTGGGCGTCGGCCTGCTGCTGGGAATCCTTGCCGCTATGAAACGGGGAACCCTGATCGATTACCTGGTGGTAGGGCTTTCGGTGCTGCTGATTTCCATACCGCATCTGATATTTGGCCTGATGCTTCAGAAAATCTTTGCCGGAACCCTGCGCATACTCCCCACCATCGGCTGGCCCTCCGGGGATGAGCTGTGGTTCGGGGGCTGGAAGTATACCATCCTGCCCACGCTCACCGGGTGCTTCAGCTATATCGCCATCTACGCGAGACTCCTGAAGACCTCCATGCTGGATGTGGTCAACCAGGATTATGTCCTGACGGCGGAGTCCAAGGGACTTTCCAGGGGCGCCGTGATCAGGCGGCATATCCTGCGCAATTCCTTTATTCCCGTCATGACCCAGCTTCCCATGTCGGTAGCCATGTGCATCACGGGCTCCTTCTTCATCGAAAGCATCTTTTCGATTCCCGGTATCGGGCAGTATTATGTCACGGCAGTCAATAACCAGGATCTCTCCATTGTCATGGGCGAGACGGTTCTGCTCTCGCTGCTCTATATAGTTGTCCTGTTTATCACGGACATCCTTTATGCGGTGGTGGATCCGAGAATTTCCATGCCCGGAGCGGGGAAATAGAGGCGTCAGAGCCAAAAAGGCGCGGCTGTCCGCGGGTGATGGAAGGACCAGAGGCGGCAGAGCCCAAAAAGTGCGGCCGCCCGCGGATTTCGGAAGGAAAAGAGGCGCCTGAGCCCCAAAGGCGCGGCTGTCCGCGGGTGTCGGAAGGAAAAGAGGCGTCTGAGCCCAAAAGGTGCGGCCGCCTGCGGGTGTCGGAAAGAATAGCGGCGGCAGAGCGGAAGACTGGCTGGTTACCTGCCCGGGAGGCGGGTATACAGATGCGGCGGGGAGGAAGAAATGCAGGCAGAGAAGTTTATTATCCGGGGATATTCCGGTGAGGAAGCCAACCGGATCACACGTCCCACCATTTCCTACTGGAAGGATGCCTGGCGGCGTCTGAAAAGGAATCCTGTAGCCATGGCGTCCCTTGCGGTGCTTGTGCTCATGGCGGTGATGGTGGTTTTCGGACCGTCCTTCAGGGGAATGGACTATGTCACCATGAATTTCAGCACCAAGAACAAAGTGCCGGACAGTACCTTCTGGTTCGGGACCGACAATATGGGCCGTGACCTCTTTTCCAGGATCTGGGTGGGTGCCAGGGCCTCCATCCTGATTGCCCTGGTCGCCACTGCCCTCAAGATGGTGGTGGGAACCGTTTACGGCGCGGTGATGGCGCATTTCGGCGGCTGGGTGGATGACCTGATGATGCGCATCATCGAGGTTATCAATTCGGTGCCTTCCCTCCTTGTCACCATACTGATCATGATGGTCCTCGGGAACAATATGTTTGCGCTCCTTGTGGCGCTGAGCATCACCGCCTGGTGCAATACCGCCAGACAGACCAGAGGCATGATCAAGCAGCTGAGAGAGTCGGAATATGTCTATGCGGCGGAAGTGCTTGGCGCGGGTCCCATGCGGGTAATCTTTAAGCATTATGTGCCCAACATGATCAGCATCCTGATCCTGGACGCCTCCACTGCCATACCGGGATTCATCTTCTCGGAGGCAGGCTTAAGCTTTCTGGGCATCGGCCTGAAGGCCCCGGAGATTTCACTGGGCGTACTGATTTCCATGGGCCAGCAGACTATGGATTTTTATCCGTACCAGCTGATATTTCCCTGCGCGGTGCTGTGTGTGATTGTCATGGCTTTTAACCTGCTCGGAGACGGACTGAGAAACGCCCTGGATCCGAGACTGAGACAGTAAGCCGCTTGTCACGCAGCGCGGTATATCCCTGACGATAAAGACAGCGGGGATATGGTATTGTGCACGTCATAAAGAACATGTTACTGTTCAGAGGGAAGGAAACATTTATGGAAGCAGGAAGCAAGAATACAGGCTCCGCGGGCGGAGCGGAAAAAAAGCTTCTCTCCGTGCAGAACCTGCGCGTCTCTTACCATACCTATGCGGGAGAGGTGCAGTCGGTGCGCGGCGTCTCCTTTGATCTGGAGGAGGGGAGCGCTCTGGCCATCGTGGGCGAATCCGGCTGCGGAAAATCCGTCACGGCCCGTTCCATCATGGGACTCATCAAACCGCCCGCAGGGGAGATAAAACCCGGAAGCCGCATATTCTACCGCGGCGAAGATATTGTGCAGTATGACAGGAAGAAGCTGGAGCAGTATCGCGGCGGAGAGTGTGCCATCGTATTCCAGGATGCCCTGGCGGCGCTCAATCCCACCATGCGGGTGGGAAAACAAATTATGGAGAATCTGATCGCCCACAGGCATATGGGGAAGCAGGAGGCTCTGCGGGAGGCCGTGGAGATGCTGCGCAGGGTGGGCATTCCCGAGCCGGAGAAGCGCGTGCGCCAGTATCCGCATCAGTTTTCGGGCGGTATGCGCCAGCGCGTGATGATTGCCATTGCCTTTGCCTGTGATCCGAAGCTTCTCATCTGCGACGAGCCCACCACTGCCCTGGACGTGACCATTCAGGGGCAGATCCTCGATATTATCAAGGACCTGCAGAAGAAACACAGAACCTCCGTTATCCTGATCACGCATGATCTGGGCGTTGTGGCCAACATTGCCAGGGAAATCGCCGTCATGTATGCCGGAATGATCGTGGAGCGCGGCAGCAGCGAGGATATTTTTTACCGCCCGAGGCACCCCTATACCTGGGCGCTCATCCGTTCCGTTCCGAGGCTGGATGATGAGAACAAAGCAGAGCTTGAATCCATACCGGGCACGCCTCCGGACCTGATTGATCCGCCGAAGGGCTGCCCCTTCTGCACGCGCTGCAGATACTGTATGGATATCTGCCGGGAGGAAATGCCGGAGAACGCGGATTTCGGCGCGGGGCATACGGCGTCCTGCTGGCTGCATCACCCCCTGGCGCCGAAGGTTGAGATGCCTGATTATGAGAAAGAGGACCGGCAATAGCTGTTGTCCCGCGGACCGGTGCGCATTACTGGGAATGGAGCGGAACGCGGATATCTTCAGCCCTCCCTGTGGGGGCTGTTTCAGGGCGGGAGAGACATATTTTGCCCACGGCTGCGTCCTTTGCAGGCGTGGCTGCAAAATAGTCATCCGGGGCCTTAGGTCAAAGTACAGAACTTCGCTCAGGGAGGAGGTATAGTATGGGCAGCGAAAAAGAAATCATGCTTTCGGTGGAGCATCTGAAAAAGTATTTCCAGGTGGGGAGAAACCAGGTGCTTAAGGCAGTGGATGATGTTTCCTTTACCATTGCGAGGGGCGAGACCCTGGGCCTGGTGGGTGAGTCCGGCTGCGGGAAAACCACCTGCGGAAGGACCTGTATCGGTCTGTATCCGAAGACCTCCGGCACCGTCTCCTTCTGCGGGAAAGATGTGCACTCGCTGTCCGGACGGGCGAAGAGCGAGTTCAGGAAGAAGGCCCAGATGGTTTTCCAGGATCCCTTCGGCTCACTGGATCCCAGAATGATGGTATCGGATATCATCGGGGAGGGGATCGATATCCACCGGCTGGCGCACGGTGAAAAAGAGCGCAGGGACCGCATTTACGAGGTACTGGAGCAGGTAGGGCTCAACAGTGAGCATGCGAACCGCTTTGCCCATGAATTTTCGGGAGGCCAGCGTCAGCGCATCGGGATTGCCCGGGCCCTGGCCGTAAAACCGGAGTTTATGGTGTTGGACGAGCCGGTCTCCGCCCTGGACGTATCCATTCAGGCACAGATTGTAAACCTGCTGATGGGGCTGCAGAGGAGCCTGGGTCTTACCTACCTCTTCGTGGCGCATGATCTGTCTGTGGTAAAGCACATATCCGACCGGGTAGCGGTGCTGTATCTGGGCACGCTGGTGGAAATCACCGGCTCGGATGAGCTTTACAGAAACCCGCTGCACCCGTACACGAAAGCTTTGCTCTCGGCCATACCCATTCCGGATCCGAAGGTAGAGCAGAAGCGCGACGTACAGCGGATCCGTCTGGAGGGAGAGGTTCCCAGTCCCATGAATCCGGCACCCGGCTGCCGTTTCTGTTCCAGATGCCGATATGCCACAAAGGCATGTGCGGAAACCATGCCCGAGCTGAAGGATCAGGGGAACGGGCACTTTGTCGCCTGCAGGCTCTATGAATGAGGAATTCTAAGGAAACTGACGTTTACTATAAATCAGCCTTTCCGTAATGAATTGCGGCCTTTTCTACGGGTGTACACCGGAATTGATCTATACGGAGAAATCTTCAGAATGCAGATAAAAGAACTGATACGGGATATCCTCAAAGCCTTTCTGACGGGACTGCTGTTGTTCCTGGCGCTTGCGGCTGCCGGCTTTGTTTTTGGCTTTCTGACCGGTGGAAAGACGGCGGCGGCAGGTATTGAAACCGCCAAGAACCTCATGTATCTGGGCGCCGCGGCGGTGCTGTTTATCCTGGCCGGCCTGATCATGCACAGGGGAAAGCATGCTGACAGTTTTCAAGCGGAGGAAAATGGGTGGCGGAAGCATTTCCGGGCGGCGGGCATCCGTGCCGTTTTCGGAGCTGCCGCTGCTGCGGCCATCTGCCTTGGCGCCATGCTGGATCTGCTGCAGAGGCTGCTGTAAGCTTAAGGAACGGTATGACATGCTGGATCTGCTGCAGAGGCTGCTGTAAGCCTAAGGAGCGGTATGACATGCTGGATCTGCTGCAGAGGCTGCTGTAAAGCCTAAGGAACGGTATGACATGCTGGATTTGCTGCAGAGACTGCTGTAAGCCTAAGGAATTGTATGACATTCTGCGTGAACGCGGATCGGGCTGCACCTATGTCAGCTGCCGCAGCGTATTTTGAACAGGGCTGCAGCGGGTTATCATAAACAATCCCTTGGAAATGAAAGGGGAGAAAATGCTTGTAAGAGAATATCGCAGCGAGGATCTTCCGGCCATGATCCGGATCTGGAATGAGGTAGTGGAGGATGGCATTGCCTTTCCGCAGCTTGAGCTGTTAAATGAAGAGAGTGGAGAAGCCTTTTTTGCGGCCCAGACGTACAATGCCGTAGCCGAGGATGAAACGGGGCAGGTGGTGGGACTCTATATACTGCACCCGAACAATATCGGGCGATGCGGCCATATCGGCAATGCCAGCTATGCGGTCCGCTCGGACTGCCGCGGTCTGCACATCGGCGAACTGCTGGTAAAGCACTGCCTGGACCGGGCGAAAGCCGTGGGATTCCGCCTGATCCAGTTCAATGCGGTGGTGGAGAGCAATATACATGCCCGCCATCTGTACGAGCGGCTGGGTTTTACGCCTCTCGGAACCATACCCGGGGGCTTTCTGATGAAGGATGGGCACTATGAAAATATCTGCCTGTATTACTATCAGCTGCAGCAGTAGGAAATGTGTGTGAAAATGTATCTGTTTAGACGCAGCTGCAAATCCGTTAAGAATCGTATATTCCGCCGGAGAAAAATGCGGCTTTTCAGGGATTTGTTTCCGGTTCTGAAGCGCCACGTAAAAATCCCAAAACGGGAAACGCACGAAAGCGTTTCCCGTTTTGGTTTTCTCGCCTATCCGATCAGAAACCCGGTATACCCCGCGGCAGAGGAATTCCTCTCTGTCAAAGCAGCGAGGCGCTGATTCCATCATTGCTGCCCTTCGGGGACAGTTGTTAAGGTAAACACCGCACCGTCCGGAATCCAGTTCGTGTAGCCCTTCGGGGCAGAGGCGTCATAGACATAGCCGTCACCCTCCGCCGTAAAAATGTACTCATATAATCCGTCATCCGTTGTCAGAATGAGCCTGTCTCCCTCCTGCGTCCAGCTGCCGAAGCCCATGTAGCTGCTGAGCGGGTTCAGGGTGAAGACGAAAAGCCCCTTCTCATAGAGCGTAAACGAAGAATCGGTCAGAAGCGGGTACTGTGATTTTTTATCCTTCCAGATATAGACACCCTTCACCGGATCGAGGACGGGGTCCGGGTCAATGGGATAAAAGTTCAGATCGGCACCGTGGGGCAATCCGTGCTTCTGTCCGGCCTTCAGAGTATGCTCCAGCGGGAGAAAAAAGGAATATGACGGGTCGGGAGCGGACGATGAAGCCTCCTGCATATCCAGGATAAGAAGGCCTCTTCGCAACAGCTTCTGCGAAGCGTAGTCCCATTTCTCTGCGATCAGCTGGGGAACGCCTTCCGGCATGGAGAGGCGGTAATCGTATTTCATCCGGTCGCTCAGGAGCCCCGCCGCCTGATTTTTGTAATCCACCGCGATGATCTGATCGCTGATAATGCCGGAGCCGATGCTGGCACAGGAACATAACTCGGGAATGTCATCCATATTCAGGTCGGCAAAGTAGATATTCCAGACAGGCATAGCGGTATACAGCACAGTGGAGGATTCCTCTTCAATGGCCTCAACCCCATCGCCGCTGTACCGGAAAGTGACGCCCGGAAAGCAGTCCAGCTCAGCTGTGATGCCGGATTCGGGAAGCGTGGGGTAGCTGTCCGAAAAATCGAACCACCGGATGGGGGTTCCCGTGAACTTGAAGGAACTGTGCTCCGGCACGGCTTCTTTTTTTCTGTATTCCTGTTCTTCCGTGGCCGTTTTGGAGGAACCGGGTGCGGTTTCAGAGGGAGATTTCCCTGACTGACTCTCGGCCGCAGATGCGGTTTCCGGTTCCCTGCCCGCTGTCACGGGGGTGGCTATGGTTTCTGTCTCCCTGCCCGCTGTCATGGTTTCCGTCTCCTTCCCCTCCGTCATAGGATCCGTCATGAAACAGAAGATAAATGCCGTGCAGAAAAGAACGGAAACGGCTATGATCCAGGCGGCAGGCCTGCGGTAGCGCAGCACGGCGCGAATCCGGGATTTAACACCGATTTCGCCGAAGGCCGGCGGATAGAAAGCCGGAAAATGTCCGGGAAGACTTAAATCCAGCAGGGCCTGCGAGTATCCTGTGCGTTCCGTACGGCTGTAATTCCGGATAACGGCCTCGTCGCAGGCCAGTTCCACGTCCCTGCAGAAAAGCACGAATGCAAGCCAGATCAGCGGGTTGAACCAGTGCAGGGTCAGGAGCAGGAAGGCTGCGGACTTCTTCCAGTGGTCCAGGCGGCTGATATGCGCCCGCTCATGGGCCAGGACTGCCGGGACAGCGCTTTCCGGAAGATCGGAGGGCAGATAGATTACCGGATGAAACAGGCCCATGATAAAGGGGGAGGGGATATCATCGCAGATGCGGATGCCTTCCCCGCCGTCCAGGAATGCGGAAACCCTCCGATGCAGCCTGATTCTGGAAATCAGGCTCCAGAGAAGCATAAGCACGGCACCTGCGAGCCACAGATAAGCACCTGCGGCTGCGAGAACCTGGACAGGATTGACACTGGATACGGGTCTCGGGGCCATGGTTTCCGCTATCACCGGGTTGACGGTGGAATTCAGCACTGCTATGCCGCTGTGTATTTCGGGCTTTTGCGCATATTCAATGCCCTTTGGCAGGGTCTCGGCGCTGGGTATGAGGCTTAAGGCGCTTGTCAGTGAGAAAGGGCAGACCAGGCGCAGGGCAAGCGCTGCCCAGAGCAGGAAGAATATCCGGCGGGGCGCCCTGCTGAGGATGAGCCGCAGCAGGACAATAGCCAGAACCAGCCAGATGGCGGTGATGCTCATATTCAGGAGTTTCAGGAAGAATGGTATAAGATTATCCTCGAAAAGCATGATGATATTCTGCGGCATATCAGTACCTCCTCCCTGCAGCGTGTTCTGCTGCAGATGTCCGGCTTACCGACGCTCTGCGGCGTCATATTGTGTTTCCTCCCTGCAGCGTGTTCTGCTGCAGATGCCTGACTTACCGACGCTCTGTGGCGTCATACTCTGCTTCATCCCTGCAGCGGACTTTGCTGCAGATGTCCGTCTTACCGACGCTTTGCGGCGCCATGCTCTGTTTCCTCTGTCAATACCTCTTCAGGAACCGGGTTCCTGAGTCCGTTCCTCCCTGAAGGAGTCGATCATGCCGCGTATTTCAGCCGCTTCTTTCTCCGAGAGCTTTCTGCCCGAGAGGAAAGCCGCGATAAAAGCCGGAAGAGAGCCGTGAAAGGTTTCCCGGACATACTGACGGCTCTGGGCCGCGTAAAAATCCTCTCTGGACATTTTTACGATGACGGTTCCCCCGATATTTTCAAATATTCCCTTCTCACAGAGCTTTCTGAGCACCGTGTAGGTGGTGGGCTTTTTCCAGTTCAGCTCCCGCTCGCAAAGCTTTACCAGCTCGCCGGAGGGCAGCGGTGCATGTGCCCAGACCAGGTCGGCGAAGCGGGCCTGTACGGTTCCAAGTTCAAGATCATTCATCTGAATCTCCAATCTGCCGTCTTTGGCCGGCGGCACAAACAGATTTCCCGCAGATTTTCATCCGGCAAGCACGCTGCTATCCCGAAAATGGCTGCTTTTCGCCGTTTCAGAAGTCTGGCTTTAAACGGCAGCAATATCTGCACGGATTGGTTTATTGCATATAAACCACCTGATGTGAGTTTATCATAGATAAACCAATCTGTCAAGGGATTCTCCGCTTGCATTTTTGAAAGCTTGTTTTATAATGGGAAAAGGCGCTGCCCGTCATGGTAATGACCAGTTCCATGGGGAAGGGCTGTATCTTTTCGGCAATTCCCATTGCGCTTTTTCAGGGTGGAATTACCCTCCTCTCCCGGCTCATTGAGCCGGTGATGACTACGCAGGCCCTGGCGAACCTCTCCCTGGTGGGTTCCATCCTGATTTTCTGCGTGGGCATCAACCTGGTGTGGGGAAAGCTGGTTAAGGTGGCAAACCTGCTGCCGGCGGTTGTGGTGGCGGTGATATTCGCCTTTTTGCCCTGAAGACGTGATTTCCCGATAGAATTTCCGGATGAAAAAACAGAGGCGGCAGGTCTCCCGATTCATTTCCAATGGGTCGCGGAACCGGCTGCCTCTGATTATATTAAAAAAGTGGTTGCTGTTCAGAACCAGACTCTGGAAATGGCAAAAAAACGCCGTTTCCGGAGCTGTGATGTGCTCGCCAGATGCAAATCCAGAAAAAATCAAGGATTTCAGCCAGCTGAATCCATGATTTCTCACGGATTTGCGCCTGGTTCTGAAAAGTAACAAAAAGTGAATGAAGCTGTAAGGAAGGACGTGTTTTTCCTGTCTTATAGAGTGAAGGCCTTCAACAGTAAACAGAAAAAGGAGCAGCCCATGGATGATGAGCGGATTGTCGAGCTGTACTGGCAGAGAAACGAGGCAGCCATTGCATGCACGGAAGAAAAATACGGCCCATACTGCCTGAACATTGCCGGCAGGATCCTAGGTAGTCCTGAGGATGCCGAGGAGTGCGTGAATGATGTCTGGCTGAAAGCCTGGGCGTCTATCCCGCCTAACCGGCCGAAACAGTTTCGCCTGTATCTGGCAAAGCTCACAAGAAACCGGGCCATTAACCGCTATCAGGAGCTGCGTACGGCAAAAAGAGGCTTTGGGGAAGCTGACCTGGTGCTCGGGGAGCTCGCGGAATGCCTGGAGGGGGAGAGCGATGTGGAGGATGAGGTCGTGGCAGGGGAGCTGCGGGACTGCATCCGCAGATTCGCGGACGGTCTTCCGGAGAGAGAAGCATTGATGTTTATCCGGCGCTATTTTTATCTGGACAGCATCGAAGAGATAGCAGACAGATTCAATATCACGCAGAATAATGCTTCGGTTTCGCTCAGCCGTATCCGGGCTAAGCTGAGAAAAAAGCTTGCACAGGAGGGATTCTATCCGTGAACAGGTATGACTTATTGAAAAGTATGGAAGCGATCAGTGATGAACTGCTGGAGAAAAGCGAAGACAGTCCTGTGCTGAATTCAGCGGCCATAAGGAAGGGGAGAAGGAGACGAAGTCTGATGCCCCGCGGGGCATCGGCAAGTGTGACATCCGCAGGAAAAGCTGCTGCAGGGAGGAGACAAAGCATGACGCCCCGCGGGGCATCGGTAAGTCTGACATCTGCAGGAAAAGCTGCTGCAGGAAGGAGGAGAGGGATGTTTCGATACGCATGGATAATTGCCGGTGCGGCAGCTGTTCTGTCAGCGGCTGTCGGCCTTCGCTCAGCCGTCAGGAATGTGCCGGAAAATGCGGCGGCCATTGCGCAAAGCGGGGCGGCACGGGAAGAAGAGGCAGTGGTAAAGGGGGTCACCATTCCGCCGAAAAATGTGGAACTGGCTCCGAATAGTATGGGAGAAGCGGACATGGTCGGCTTTTTCATTTATGAAGGCCGCTGCTATGTCTATATGGACACGATCTGGCCGGATCCCGGCCTCCCCGAAAGGTATCTGGGGACGGTAACCGGCCTGATTGATGAGTGGACGCCGAAGGACGGCTATGTGGACCTGGCCGGGAGCACTACGGGGGATTTTTATTCGGTAAAAGGGTATGATCCTTCCTTTATGCTCTGCCAGAAATCCGGAACCGGACATGTGACGCTCTATATCTGCAATTCCGGGATCACCCTGGATAAGGGGTCTGACCTGTACACGGAAAGGCTGCACCTGAAGGAGCGGATTGCAGAGCTGCAGGCGGAATCCAGAGATTCCTGGTTTTACGGAAGAAACGAAAAATACAGGATCGATCCGGATTGTGAAGCTGTTGAAAGCTTCCTCAATGCCCTGAACGCGGGAAGCTTTATTCCGAGGGAGGATGTGCCGGCAAAGGATGAATGGCACATGATTTTTGACGAGAGAGAGAAGGAGCATCTGTATTTCCTGCTGGAGGATGGAACTGCCGTGCAGCTCAGGCTCCTTGAGGGCGGCTATGTCTTTTACCAGGGTATACTGGATGCCTGTATACAGGTTCCGGAGGATACGATGGAGGCGGTCATTTCCCTGGCACATTCAGGGGAACGTATCCCGGAAGACGAGCTGCCGCGGGTGAGCGGGCAAAGAACGGTTGAGGAGTGCAGGCAGGATCCGGTATTCGGGCAATATGTGCCGGAATATATGCCGGAGGGCACGGAAGTGACAAACGCGGTGATTGTAAACGGGCTTGACCGGGAGACGGCCAGAGAGACCGGCACGGAAATGATTTACATGGAATACTGTGATGAGGAGAATCCCCATATTTATTACAGCATTCAGATCTTTCGTCTTTCCGGGTATGAAAAGAACGGATACACAGGGCCTCTTCTGAAAGCTGAGGAGCTTACGGAAGAGGCCCTGAAGGAGACGATATCGCGGACAGATGCCCGCGGGAATACCAGAGAATACCCATGGCTGGATATCGCCGTGGAATATGATGATGTGATGGTTCTTCTAAGCGCCAGAGGCCTTGAAGCCGGTGAATGCCTGAAAATACTGGAGTCGGCAAGGCCTGAGTGAGTCAGTCAGGAAGGCTCCCGGAGCCGGTGGAACCCGGTTTATCTGACTCTCCGGCACGCATAGGACTGTTTTTGGAGGAATCCGCTATTTGGCTGCGTTACGGCCGGCTCACCGTCTCGTAGGTTTCGATCAGCTGAATGTTCTGCCGCTCCAGAGGGGAGAGCACAGCTTCGTCGAAGGCGTCAGGCTCAATGGTGCCGCTGTACCAGGGTTTGGCGTCGAAATAAGCCTGCAGCTCCGGAGAAGAGAATTTCCGTCCGTGACGGGCATAGATTTCGTTGCGGGCAAGCCTGAGATCATAGGAGGTCAGGTCCTGTAAATCTGTCTCGGTGAGCGGTACCTTGTCGCTGTAGGGGAGAATGTAATCCTGATCCGTAACGGTGATAACAGGCTCTTCCGTGACTTCGCTCCCGCCGGGGAATGCCGGCAGCGGAATCAGGGATATAAGCTTTTCCAGGAAAGCGGCTCCGCTTACCCCTGCCTCAGGTGCGGCGACGGTGACGGCGGCTGCGGCATCCGCCTGAAATATGCTGTCAAGAGCGGATGTCTGATCTCCTGCTTTCAGAACGAGGGAATCTTTGAAGGCGTAGCTTTCTTCCGAGAGCTTCTGCCAGTCTCCCTGCCAGGTTTCCAGCGAGAAGGGCAGTGCGTCCTTCAGGTTGTCAAAGAGCAGGGCATTGTCGGGATGCTCACTGTTGAGCTTCACAAAAGCGCTTTCAAAATCCGCCGCAAGCTGCAGCATCTCCCCGGAAACGGCAGCCTTTTTCGCTGCTTCATACCAGATTCCATGGTTCTTCTGCGCCTCGCCGAGAATGGAATAGAGC
Source organism: uncultured Clostridia bacterium (assembly GCA_946624325.1). GTDB lineage: Bacteria > Bacillota > Clostridia > Lachnospirales > Lachnospiraceae > Anthropogastromicrobium. Next base: position 5,910 of record CAMOSC010000019.1, on the reverse strand, counting down.
ACATCGGACCAGTTGTTGCCGTTCGCATTCACCAGGTATCCGCCGGACTGTTTTTCCACCGGGAATTCATCCAGCGCACCGCTGCCGTTCCACCAGATGCCCCGTATCAGTTCATTGAGCGCATCAAGGTCCAGCCCGTCGAGGGTTTCCTGAGTGAAGGCGGTCCATCCTTCAGGAACATCCGCAAGGATTTCCGGAACGGAGCCGGACAGCTGCTTCAGGGCTGATGCCAGCGTATCCAGCCGCAGGTAGATGCCTTCGGGCAGGACGCGGAGCACGTCATCCGCAAATACGGTGTGCTGGATGCCGTCCTTCTGCAGGCGCAAGGTCAGGCTGGCATTTCCAATGGCATTTCCAGACTTGTATGCAGCCCAGCTGATCTCCCAGTGCCCGGCTGCGGGATCGTCCGCGGTGACGGTTCCCCGGTAAAGGCCGTTCTTCATGGAGAGGGCTTCCTGCCAGAGGTCGCAGGCTGCCAGCATTGCGGCAGGCGCCTGTCCTTCTTTGCCGTCTGTCCTGGTATAATAGTTTACAAAATAGAGTCCGTTGAAGGAAAGCGGCGCGGAAGTGACCTTTCTTTTCCTGCCGACGGAAGCATCTGCGGTATTTCCGCTCTTTTGAAGATCCACATGATACAGCTCACCGGCAAAGCTCCAGCCGTCCACCAGGGCGCTTCGCTCCCGCACGTCAAAACCGGTTTTTATAAGCTTTTCCAGTTCCGCGTCATTCGGGACGGAGAACATAATGCTGCCGCTGTATTCGCCGGCGCCTTCCGTATAGACCACATCATTGATAAACGTGAACTGCTGTTTGGGATCCATGCCTTCCAGGCCGAAATGGAACACGGCCGGCCCCACGGGATCGCTGCCGCCCTGGACCACCCGCACGGTGATGGGAACCGTGATAACGGTGGCGTCTCCGCTGCGGACGGATGTGGGAAGGGCAGCCTTCGACGGGGAGCCTTCGGCTTTGCCCGGATCCGTCTCCGCAGGCTTTGTCTCTTCGGGTTTGCTTTCTTCAGGTTTTGTCTCCTGGGGTTTGGGTTCTTCGGGCTTTGTCTCTTCAGGCTTCGTTTCCGCAGGCGCCGGAGCCTCCTTCAGATAGATATTATTGACTGTTAAGGCGGGCAGGTAAACCTTCGGTCCCGTGGACTCCGGTACAACCATGAAGGCGGCGCCGCCCGAGGTCTCGTGCCAGGCCACCTCGAAGGTTCTGTTATCAAAGCTCCAATCCGCATTCCCTGAAAACTGGCTGAGGAAAAAGCCGGTGCCTTTGAGGGCTTCGAAGGACGCCTGGGAGGGTGCGGTGAACACGAAATTCTTTGTAAATTTGCCGAAACCGTTCGTATAGACCGCGTTATCCACAAGAGCCGGGCAGAGGAAGGGATCCGAACAGAAGCAGTTGAAATGGAAGACGGCGGCGCCCGGATCCGGCGTATCGTCTTTCGCGCCGCTGATGTTTACTTCAACAGGAACTTCAAAGGTTACGGGAACGGGAGCCGCTTCCTTCAGGTATGTGTTGGTGACTTCCACGGAGGGGAGGTAAACCTTCGGTCCCGTGGACTCCGGTACAACCATGAAGGCGGCGTCTTCTGCGGTTTCGTGCCAGGCAACCTCAAAGGTTCTGTTATCAAAGCTCCAATCCGCATTTCCGGAAAACTGGCTGAGGAAAAAGCCGGTGCCCTTGAGGGCTTCGAAGGCTTCCTGGGACGGGACGGTGAACACAAAATTCTTCGTAAATACACCGAAACCGCTGGTGTAGACCGCGTTGTCCAGAAGAGCCGGGCAGAGCGAGGGATCGGAACAGTAGCAGTTGAAATGGAATACCGCCTCTCCCGGATCCGGCGTGTCCGCTTTTGCACCGGTAAGGGTTACCTGCACGGGTACCTGGAAGGTTACGAGCGACGGGGTTTCACCGGCTGCCGTTCTGCCGGTGAATGAGAGAATCAGCAGGCATAGGAACGCAAATGAGATAACAAGCCTGCAGGCCTGTCTGAGGAGCAGGGTACGGGAACGGGATTTTCCGCTTAGGCAGATGTTCATGATGCCTCCTTTCAGTGAAGAGTCGTTGACCCGGATAGCGGTTATGGCTTCCTGCGGGATTCATGCGCGCCGAATGCGGTGAAAACGCAAGGCAGACCGCAGTGAACACAGCAGGGAGCATTCGCTGTTCATGTTGTTTCCATCATAGCACAGCTTGTCGATTTGTGTCAACAAAGAGGGCTGTCCTTTTCCGCTTTCTGTTGACATTTCCCAAAAACGTGGTATTCTATAAAAGGACACAGCTCTGATTGCTTTCTGTATCGGAAAGTCCGTCATGGGAAAAGGGCTGTACATACGGAACAGCTGACCGGGGCGGTTTTTTCCTGAAAACCACGCCGGAGACAGGCTGTTTCCATAATTTTGTCGAAAAAGAAGGGAGTGCATGTATCATGAAAACACTGAAGAAAGCTGGAGCACTGTTTCTGACCGCCGCCATGGCTGCAGGCATGGTTTCCGTTCCGGCTGCCGCGGAGGAGGCAAAGGGAGAGGTTTATTATCTGAACTTCAAACCCGAGCAGGCCGAGCAGTGGGATGCGCTTGCAAAGCTCTATACGGAGCAGACCGGTATCCAGGTGGATGTGCTGACCGCCGCGTCCGGCACCTATGAGTCCACCCTGAAGGTGGAGATGGCAAAGGACAAGGTTCCCACCCTGTTCCAGGTAAACGGCCCGGTAGGCCTCGCGACCTGGAAGGATTACTGCTATGACCTGAAGGATTCCGAACTCTATTCCCATTTAAAAAGCGATGATTTCGCACTTACCGGCGCTGACGGAGAGGTTTACGGTATAGCCTATGTTATTGAAACCTATGGAATCATTTACAATAAGGCATTGCTTGCGGATTACTGCGCACTGGATGACGCCGTGATTGCCGACGCTTCCGAAATCGTGAACTTTGAGACGCTGAAGGCCGTGGCGGATGATATCCAGGCCAGGAAGGATGAGCTGGGTGTTGAGGGCGCTTTCACCTCCGCCGGTATGGATTCCTCCTCTGACTGGAGATTCAAGACGCATCTGGCGAACCTGCCGATCTACTATGAGTATATGACCGAAGGCTATGATTCCACGCCGGCCATCAAGGGAACCTTCCTGGACAACTATAAGGCCATCTGGGATCTGTACATTTCCGATGCCACCGTGGAGCCCACCATGATCGCCAGCGCTACCGGCGAGGATGCAAACGCGGATTTCGCCCTGGGCATGGCTGTGTTCTATCAGAACGGCACCTGGGCTTACAATGATATCGCCGGCAACGAGGTGGCTGACGAGGATCTCGGTTATCTGCCCATTTACATCGGCGCTGAGGGTGAAGAAAATCAGGGCCTGTGTACCGGTTCCGAGAACTACTGGTGCGTCAATGCCAAAGCTCCCGAGGAAAACATCCAGGCAACGCTGGATTTCCTGAACTGGGTCGTCACCTCCGACGAGGGCCGTACCTGCCTTTCCAAGGACATGGGCTTTGTAACACCGTTTGATACCTTCACAGAGGAATTCCAGGCAGCCAATCCGCTGGTGGATGCGGCGAATGAGTACATTGAGGCCGGCAAGACATCTGTTGCCTGGTGCTTTACCACCATGCCCTCCGAGACCTGGAAGAACAACGTGGGCAGCGCCCTTCTGGAGTATGCCCAGGGTACCGGCGATTGGGATGCGGTTGTGACCGCTTTCGTTGACGGCTGGGCCACTGAGTATGAGCAGGCCAACGGCGCTGCGGAGGAAGAAACCGAAGCGGAATAAGCGCGAAGCGCGGACCGGATGCGGAAAGCTCCGGCATAACGGCGCTTTCCTGACTGCCGGAATCTGAAAACTGCCTGTATGGGCGGGCTTTAAAGGCCCGCCCTTTTGTATCTTTCAGGAGTAAACAATATGAACCGGAAAAGCATGAAAAAATACGGGCCGGTATTCCTCCTGCCCACCATGATCGCCTTTGCCATAGGCTTCCTGATTCCCTTTGTGCTGGGCGTATATCTTTCCTTCTGTGAATTTACCACGGTGACGGACGCGAAATTCGTCGGGCTGAAAAATTATCTACGTTTCTGGAAGGACCCGTCCGACGTATTCCTTCATTCCCTTGCCTATACCACGGCTTTTACGATCGTCTCCACCATCCTGATCAATGTGATCGGATTTGCGGTGGCCCTTGCGCTGACCAAGAAGATCCGCGGTACCAACCTGTTCCGCACGGTTTTCTTTATGCCGAACCTGATCGGCGGCCTGATCCTGGGTTATATCTGGCAGCTGCTTCTAAACGGCGTGCTGGCATATTTTTCCAGAACGCTCAAATACAATGAAATATATGGCTTCGCGGGCCTGGTGATACTGCTGTGCTGGCAGCAGATCGGCTATATGATGATCATCTATATCGCGGGCATCCAGAATATCCCCGGGGAGCTGATTGAAGCGGCGAAAATCGACGGGGCCAGCTCTTCCCAGATGCTGCGTTTTGTCACGCTGCCCATGGTAATGCCATCCATCACCATCTGTACCTTCCTGACCATTACCAATTCCTTCAAGCTGTTCGACCAGAACCTGGCATTGACGGAAGGAGCTCCCTCCCGCATGTCGGAGATGCTGGCCCTGAACATCTACAATACCTTTTACGGCCGGACCGGCTGGGAGGGCGTCGGGCAGGCTAAGGCCGTGATTTTCTTTATCATGGTGGCCCTGATCGCCCTGATCCAGAACCGGCTCACCCGCTCAAAGGAGGTGCAGCAGTAATGGAAGCAAGAAAAGCAAAGCATGGCTGGATCTACACGCTGGTATTCTCCCTGGTTTCCGTTGCGTGGCTCTATCCGGTTTTTCTGGTCCTGATCAACTCCTTTAAGAAAAAGGCCTATATCAGCAAGTTCCCGTTCCGCCTTCCCACAACGGAAAAAATGTTTGTAGGCATCGAAAATTATGTCAACGGCATAGAAAAGACGGATCTGATCCATGCTTTCGGGTATTCCCTGTTCATCACGGTGTTCTCGGTAGCGGTGATCATTCTGTTCTGCTCCATGACGGCCTGGTATATTACCCGGGTGAAAAGCTTTATCACCTCAACCATTTATTACCTCTGCCTGTTCTCCATGATCGTGCCCTTCCAGATGGTCATGTTCACCCTCTCCAAGATTGCGAATATGCTCAGGCTCGGGAACCCGGTGGGCATCATCCTTGTCTATCTGGGCTTTGGCGCGGGGCTCGCGGTGTTCATGTTCTGCGGCTTCTGTAAATCCATCCCGCTGGAGATTGAGGAAGCTGCCATGATCGATGGCTGCAATCCGCTGCAGATCTTCTTCCGCGTGGTGCTGCCCGTCATGAAGCCGACCTGTATTACCGTTACCATCCTCCAGACCATGTGGATCTGGAACGACTACCTGCTGCCTTCCCTTGTGCTGGATCAGCGCAGGTACCGCACCATCCCCATGGCGGTGCAGTATCTCAAGGGCGGCTACGGCTCCGTGGATATGGGCGCCATGATGGGCGTGCTGGTGCTCGCCATTGTTCCTATCATCCTCTTCTATATCGCCATGCAGAAGTACATTATCGAGGGAGTTATTGCCGGAGCCGTGAAAGGGTGATGCCGGACGGTATCCGAAGCCTGGATTATCTCCGGAATGAAGCATGAACTGCCGGGGACAGGTTTCTTTGACACACTGCGGTGAATCAACGGAACCTGTCCCCGGTAATTTTCCGGCATGTGAAGAGAATCACCCTGCGCCTGGTTCTGAACAGGTGCGTCAAATAATCTATTGCGGCGGCAGATAAGCTGTGTTAAAATGACTGACATATGGCGCGGAAAACCGTATGGTGCCGTGCGGGGCTTTTCTTTTATACTAGTACATCGAATAAAAATTAACTGGCCATACTGCTCTTAGCTTCATCCTCAG
>CAMOSC010000018.1 GCA_946624325.1 uncultured Clostridia bacterium | reverse complement strand
GCTCGTTTACTTCGGTTCTGACCGGGAAACCAGATCCTGGTGCTGCAATCGGGACCTGTTCTGCGGGAATTACCGGGATGAGCGTCAGCCTGTCGGGATTGAGCTGGAGACTCTCCCGAATACGAACCTGCAGGGCGGAGAACCCTGCGCGGCGCTGCATTCGACGATCCTGGTGAAAGCCGGGGAGGAAGAGAAGGTACATTACTTCCTCGGCGCCGTGAAAGGAGCGCTTTCGGATCACAGGAAGGCTCTTCGGGAAGCCCGGGAGGCGCTTCAGATGCTCCGTGAGAAAGGGGCTTTTGCTGCGCAGTTTGAGAAGTGCCGCACCTGGTGGGAAGAACATTTATCGGTTTATCAGTGTGAGATCCCGAATGAAAGCGCGATGCGCGAGATTAACACCTGGAATCCCCTTCAGAGCGTTCAGACTGGCCGCTATTCGCGTTCAATCAGTTCCTCCGCCTCCGGTGTCCGGGGCATCGGCTTTAGGGATTCCGCACAGGATATGCTTGCGCAGGCCTACAGAAAGCCGGGGTGGGCGAAGGAAATGCTCCGGTATCTCTGCTCCCTGCAGCTTCCGGACGGACATCCGGTGCACATTGCTTTTCCGGAAGAGTGCAAGCCGCCTCAGGATATCACGCGATCCGATAATCATCTCTGGCTCCTGTATCTTGCTTACGCGATCGCGGCGGAAATAGGGGACATCAGCTTCCTTGATGAGGAAGTTCCCTTCCTTTCGGCGGACCTTCGGGGCCAGGAAGGATCGGCGAGCATCTGGGAGCATCTGCTTCGCGGCATTGATTTTACGGAAAAGCACCTTGGCGCTCATGGTCTCCCGCTGATCCTTTTCAGTGACTGGAACGATCATCTCGGCCCCTTCGGAAGACAGGGAAGAGGCGAGTCGATGATGGTTTCGGAGCAGCTGATCTACGGCCTCAGGCAAATGATCGAACTTGCGGATCTGCGGGGTGAAGAGAAACTTTCTGAACGATTCAGGGCCCGGATCCGCCAGCAGGAGGAAGCGCTTCAAAAGTTCGCCTGGGACGGAAAGTGGTTCCTTCGCGGTCTTGACGATGACGGGAAGCCGATCGGGACAAAGGATGCGGATTACATGCGAGTCTGGGCGAATGCGCAGAGCTGGATGGTGATCGCCGGCGCGGAGTCGAAGGAACGCATGACGGAAGCCATGGATAACGCCGGAAGAGAGCTTGATACCGGCCTCGGACTGATGCTGAACGCGCCTGGCATGCCGATTTCCAACGAAGGCGATTCCAAGGTGAACGGCCTTCTGCCGGGCTATTCAGAGAACGGCGGTATCTTCTGCCAGGCGAACTGCTGGATGATTATGGCGGAGGCGCTTCTGGGGCGCGGGGAAAAAGCCTGGAAATACTATACACAGATCATTCCGCACGAAATCATTCTGAAAACCGGCGTTGAGAACTACGGGTCTGAAGCCTATGCCTACTGCTCGACGCTTCTCGGTAAAGACAATGAGAAATTCGGGCAGGGCTGCGTCTCGCAGGTAACGGGTACATCGGCCTGGATGGATGTGGTGTCGACGCAGTACCTTCTTGGGGTGAGGCCGACAATGAAAGGGCTCCTTATCGATCCTGCGGTTCCGGCTGACTGGGAGCATTTCACGGTTGATCGAATCTGGCGCAATGTGAAGCTGCATATCCGGGTGGAGAATCCGAATCATGTCGAGCACGGGATCAGGGCGCTTTCGATCGACGGGAAGGCTGCAGACCTTCAGGAAGGCGCGCTGATCAAAGAGGAGATGCTTGCCGGGAAGAAAGACGTGCAGGTGCTTGCAGTCATGGGATAACGGCTGCGGCAGGAGCTTGAAAGACAGGAGGATACGATGAAACGATTTGACTTTAACAACCACTGGACCGTTCGGAAAACTTCCGGCGGATCCGATGTCTATCAGAAAGCAACACCGGTTACACTCCCGCATGACGCAATGATTATGGAAAAGCGGACGCCGGAGGCTGCGGGAGGCGCAGCTAACGGTTTCTTTCCGGGCGGAGACTATGAGTATGTGAAGAAATTCACCATCACAGAGGAAAACCGGGGGAAAGCCCATTTTCTGCAGTTTGAGGGCATCATGTCCGAGGCGAAGATCTATGTGAACCAGTCGCTCGCTGCCTCCACATATTATGGTTATACAGGAAAACTCCTGGATATTACGCCGTATCTTCAGGAAGACGCAGAGAATACGATCCTTGTGAAGGTCTTCGCGAAAGAACCGGGTTCCCGCTGGTATACAGGCGCCGGTATTTACCGACCGGTCAGCCTGTACGTCGGAAGCGGCATTCGTATCCCGGTGCGCGGCGTCAGGATTACTACGCCAGTGGCGGAAGAAAAGGTTTCCTGCGTACAGGTTCGGACAGCGCTCGTCTGTGAGAGAAGGCACAGGACGATGGTCTCGGTAGTTTCGGAAATTCTGGATACAGATGGCAGCACAGTCACGTTTCTGGAAACACCGCACACCTTCACAGAAGGCTCCGACGATACGGTCTATCAGCGTTTGTATATCCAGAATGCGAAGCTGTGGAGCGCGGAGCACCCGGAGCTCTACACGCTGAAAGTTACCGTAAAAGAGGGAGAGGCCGTTCTGGATGAAGTAACGGAACACTTTGGTATCCGGACGTTTTCCGCGGATCCTGTGCGCGGGCTTCTCATGAACGGCGAAGCGGTCCTCCTTCGCGGCGGCTGCATTCATCATGATCTCGGCCCGCTTGGCGCGGCGGATATTCCCTTCGCGGAAGAGCGCCGGATACGTCTTCTCAAAGAGGTCGGCTTTAACGCGGTCCGTATCTCCCACAACTCTGCCTCCGAATCGCTCCTCTCGGCCTGTGACCGCCTTGGGATGCTTGTGCTGGAGGAAAGCTTCGATATGTGGACCAAAAGCAAAACGGTCTATGATTACGCACGTTATTTCAGGGATCACTGGGAAGAGGATCTGGAGGATATCGTATCCAAAGACTACAATCATCCGTCAGTCATCATGTATTCGATCGGAAACGAGATCACGGATCTTGGAGAAACGGACGGAAAAAAATGGAGCAGCGTGCTCGCGAACCGTTTCCGTACGCTCGATCCGACGCGCCTTGTTACGAATGCGGTCAATGGTACGATGGGACTGAATGATGTGATGCCGAAGATCCTCGTGAGCCTTGGCCTGACAACCCCGGGAGAACTCGCGGATATCCTCGATCCCACAAAGCCCGGCGATATCAATGATCTGATCACGCTTCTCTCGAAGCACATGTCCGAGATTGTCGGCCATCCGCTCGTGGAAGCCAAGATGCATGAGGCTTATGAAGCTTTGGATATCGTCGGCCTCAACTATATGCTTTCAGCCTATGAGCCGATGACAAAAGCCTATCCGAACCGGGTGATCCTGGGCACTGAAATGACGCCGCCTTCGATCGGCAAAAACTGGAAGGCCGTGAAAGCGCTTCCCGCGGTGATCGGCGACTTTACCTGGACCGCGTTTGACTATATCGGAGAGGCCGGCGTCGGCGTCGTTACCTACAACGGCAAAAACGATTTCCAAAAGCCCTACCCCTGTTATCTTGCTTACTGCGGGGACTTTGATCTTACGGGTTTCCGCCGACCCTTAAGCTACTACAGAGAGATTGTGTTCGGTCTGAGAAAAGCGCCGTATCTGGCGGTCCAGCTGCCGGAGCATTACGAAGACACGCCGCAGTATACACCCTGGGCGCTTCCGGAATCCGTGGGAAGCTGGACCTGGCCGGGCTATGAAGGAAAAACCTGCCGGGTGGAGGTGTATTCGAAGGCGCCTGAGACGGAGCTCTTTATCAACGGAAAGCCCATCGGGAAAGTGACGACGGGAGACGAGGCAGACTGCAGGGCAGTTCTGGAAACGATCTATGAGGCCGGGACGATCGAAGCAGTATCGTATTTCGATGACGGGTCTGAAGAGCGGTTTTCGCTCCGAACAGCAGAGAATGAATGGATCCTGTATGCGGAACCGGAATGCGGAGTGCCTGGCGCGAGTGATATCTGCTATATTCCGATTGAGCTCAGGGATGCGGCGGGCAATCTGAACACAGCCGCAGACTGCACGGTATTCGTGGAAGTATCGGGAGACGGCGTCCTTTCGGGTCTTGCATCGGCGGATCCGATGTCGGAGGAGGATTTCTTCTCGGCCGGGAGAAAGACCTTTTATGGCCGTGCGCTGGCGATTGTAAGGCGGACCGGAGAAGGAAAAATGACCGTGAGGATCTGTGCGGGAGAACAGGAAAGGACCCTGTATCTGTAACGCTTCTGAAAAGGGCATGCGATAGAACAAATCGCTTTACGGACAGCGTGGCTGCTGCCCGTAAAGCGCCCCTGCCGGATTTCGGATGTCTGCTTGCACAAAAGCGCCGGGATATGGTATAAAAAAGGGGAGAGGAGCCTGCTATGAACATTCATCTTCCAGAAAACCGGCTCATCCGAAAGCTGTACCTTCTGTGGCACAGCCTGATGTCAAAGTGGATGATCATCATCCTGCTGGCAGTTATCCCCCTGAATGTGTTCGCGATCCTTACGGTCGGCAGCCTGGAGTCGCGCTACAGAGAGCAGATCAGGATGTCCCTGCAGAACAGCCTGCATGTTTTCTCCGTACAGGTGGATTACTACAACAGCAGCCTGCAGACCCGGTTTGTCAATGACGTGATCGTGGACAACATGTACGCTCTGGCGAACGGGGACCGGACGGATTCCATCCTGACAGATATCCGCCTGAAGAATCAGATCAGCAGCCTTGACTATGATCCCTATACCTTTACGGCCTGCTATCTGTATGACCGGGAGCGCGATCTTCTGACCTTTTTTCACATACGTTCGTCGATAACCGAAGAGATGTCTTCGGTTATTCGGCGTGTCATAGAGGGGGACAAGATCCTGGGAGAGTTCCTGCCGGTGGTGTCCGGGGATCAGCATGATCTGATCCGCGTTTACCGGTATCCCTATTTTTCCTTCGGGTATCTGGTAGATACGGATCTGCTGCTTGCCATCTGTTATGAGAGCTGCGGAAGCCTTCCCGGGGAGCTGACCTTCGTGGATGCCGGGGGAACCGTGATTACCTCTTATCGTGCGGAGGAAGCCTCCTCCGGCGGAAAGTCCGGGATCGAGGAGAGTATAACCGTAACAGACTCCGGACACCGGATCGTGTACCGCATCAGCCAGAAAGACCTCATGGAACAGATGCCGGCCGTGCTGAATGTGTTCCGGGTGATTGCCCTCTTAAGCATCCTGGTCATCCCGATCCTGTATCTTCTTTCCCGGAGGCTGGTAATCAAGCCGCTTTATGGTCTCGCGGAGGCAATGGAAAGGGTGGAAGAGGGGGATCTTACCTACCGGCTGCCGGAAAATTACGGTTCCTACCAGATGGACTTTATCGCGATGTCCTTCAACCACATGATCGGCGAAATCCGTCACATGCGGATCGCCAGCTATGAGCAGGAGATCGGGAAGCTGCAGACGGAAACCATCAACGCCCATCTGCAGGTGAATCAGCACATGCTCTTAAACTCCCTGAATGTTGTCTACAGCCTGGTTCTGACGAAACGGATGGAGGAGGCGGCGGATTTTACCGCGCTTCTCATGAAATACTTCCAGTATACGATGCGGAAAAACTCCCCGATCGTCTCGATCAGCGAGGAGATGGATTTTATCGAGGACTACCTGCGGCTGCAGAAAATCCGGTTTAAAAACCGTTTTACCTCAGTGTGCGCTGTGGCGGAGGAGGCGGAAGAACTGGAGATCCCGCAGCTCCTTGTGGAAGGCTTTGTGGAGAATGCGATCAAGTATGCCCTGAAGCCGGATGAGGTGATCGAGATCCTGATCAACGTGCGCTCGGAAGAAGGACGGCTTCTGATCGCTGTGTCCGACACCGGCGCGGGTATCTCGGAGGACCGCCTGGAAAAAATCCGCGAGGGAAAGGTGATCGAGGATTTGACCGGCCGTCACAACGGCTTTTGGAACGTGAGAAAACGCCTGGATTATTATTATGGAGAGGATTATGAGCTGAATATCACCAGCTCCCGGGATGGGGGAACCCAGATTTTCCTGAACCTGCCGGATCACCCGCAGGAGAAGGAAGAGATGGTGCGGTTCCTCCGGGAAAAGGAGAATACATGATGAACCTGCTGATCGTTGACGATGAAGAGATTGTCCTTGATATGATGCGCCAGATCGTAAACTACAGAGATTTCGGGATAGACCGGGTATATACAGCCGGAAGCATGGCTGCAGCAATTGAACTGATCGAAAAAAATCCGGTCGATATTGCCTTCTGCGATATCGAGATGCCCGGCGGCTCAGGGCTGGACCTGGTCAACTGGATCAATGCGCACCGCCCGCAGATGGTGAAGCTGATCTTAAGCGCTCATAATGATTTTGCCTTTGCCCAGCGGGCGGTCAGTCTACGGTGCTTTTCCTACATGCTGAAGCCGGCGACGCCGGATTCCATGGCAGACGCGCTTCGGGGAGTTGTGGAGGAGGTCCTTCGTCTTCGCTCGGATAAAAACTTAAGGACCATGGGTGAGAATTACAGCCGCACGATTTCCGGGGAAGAGGAGGCGGATGCGATCGAGACCGTCCGCCAGTATATTGACCGGCATATCGCGGAGGAGCTTTCGGTGGAGAAGATGGCGGAGATGGTCTATATATCCCAGAACCACCTGACCCGCTCGTTTAAGAAGAAGTACGGGAAAACGGTGATCGACTATATCATTGACCAGCGGCTTGCCCTGGCGGAGGATATGCTGAGGCGCACAGGCAAAACTGTTACAATGATCGCGAACGACGTCGGGTATTTTGACTATGTTTATTTTTCCAAGCTGTTCAAGCGCAAGTATGGCATGACGCCCAGAGAATACCGGATGATGGTAAAGAAATAAGCTTTTATGCATGAGAGAAAGAAGAGAGTGATTTAGAACAAGTCCGTGTGGATTTTGACTGAATCACTTTTTTTCTTTCTGCTGTATGATGATACCATCAAAGGAAAGGACAGGAACTGACTGATGAAAGCGAGAAAAAAGAAAGTCAATTTCAAACGGTTCATCCCGGCGTATATCATGCTGCTGCCGGGACTGGCGTACTTCGTGATCAATAACTATATTCCGATGTATGGTATCACGATCGCCTTCCGGAAGCTGGATTTCAAGAAAGGCATCCTCAGGAGCCCTTTCTGCGGTTTCGACAACTTCAAGTTTCTTTTCGCCTCCGGCAATATGGGACCAATCATCCGGAACACCGTGCTCTATAACCTTGTGTTCCTTGCGCTCGGCGCGATCGTTCCGGTAGCTTTTGCCATCCTCTTTAACGAGATCCGTGCAAAGCGTGTCAAAAAGCTGTATCAGACAGTAGTGCTCCTCCCGTATCTGATGAGCATGGTTATCGTGAGTTCCCTGGTGTACAACTTTCTTTCGGCGGACATGGGATTTATCAATAAATCCATCCTGGAGCCGCTGACCGGACAGACGGTTTCCTTCTACCAGGAGAAAAAGTTCTGGCCGTTTATCCTGACCTTCGTCCATGAGTGGAAAGGACTCGGGTTCTCAATGGTGCTCTATCTGTCAACGCTACTCTCCATCAGCGATGATTTCTATGAGGCAGCAAAGATCGACGGGGCAACGAGGCTGCAGCAGATCCGTTATATCATGCTTCCCTTCCTCCGTCCGACGATCATCATGATGCTGATCCTCGGCATCAGCAAGATCTTCAACTCGGACTTCGGCCTTTTCTACCAGGTGCCGAAAAACAGCGGTGTCCTGTATCCGGTCACGCAGACAATCGACGTATATGTGTACAATGCCCTGATGAACCAGAACAATATCATGATGTCATCGGCAGCATCGGTCGCGCAGGCGGCGATCGGCTTTACCCTGGTCATTGTCAGCAACCTGATCATCAAAAAGATCAGCCCGGATGACAGCATTTTCTAAGGAGGCGAATTATGACAGGCGTACGTTCCAGACAGGAAAAAACAATTGCGGCCATCGGCCATATCATCATGATCCTTGCGGCGGCTCTTGCCATAGCTCCCTTCTGGCTGTTGGTTTCCAGCTCGATCCAGGAGGAAAGCTCCATCATCAGGGACGGATATTCCTTCCTGCCGAAGGAGGTCAGCTTCTCCGCGTATCAGTATCTTTTGGGAGAGTGGAAGCAGATCGGAAGGGCCTACTTCGTAACGATCTTTACTACAGTCATCGGAACCACGCTTTCCCTGTTCCTGGTCTCCATGACCAGCTATGTGCTTTCCATCAGGGATCTGCCGGGGAGGACCTTCATCTTCATCGCGATCCTTCTCACCATGCTGATCAACGGCGGCCAGGTCTCGATGTACATTACCTACACCCGTATCGTAGATGTGCGCAATACGATCTTTGCGCTTCTCGTGCCGAACCTTCTGCTGAATGGTTTTAATGTCATGCTGGTCCGCAACTATGTGACGAACAGCATCCCGCGTGAGCTGCAGGAAGCCGCATCGATCGACGGCGCAGGGCTTTTCCACATCTACATCCGGATCATCCTGCCGCTTTCTAAACCGATCCTTGCCACAGTCGGACTGCTGACAGCGCTTGGCTACTGGAATGACTGGATCAACGGACTTTACTTTGTCAGTGACTCGAAATGGTACAGCATACAGCTGATGCTGAACCAGATCAACAGCAACGCTTCTTTCCTGGCAAGCCATTCGGACCAGCTGGGCCAGATGGCAAACCAGATCGATATCCCGACCGTCGCGGTCCGCATGGCAATCTCCGTGCTGGTTATCATCCCGATCGTTCTCGCCTATCCCTTCTTCCAGAAGTATTTCACCGGCGGCATGATGGTCGGGGCGGTGAAGGGATGATGGTTGAATTCAGACAAGTCCGTGTTGATTTTGACTGAAGCAGGACCGGGAGCGATCGGTTATACTGTTCCCATAAGATGCAGACGAAAAAGCGTCTTTGAAATTTGAAAAGAGAGGAATCCAAAAAAGGAGGAAAATGAAAATGAAGAAGATGACAGCACTTTTTACCACTGCGGCGATGAGCCTTACAGCATTGTTTGGATGCGCCAATGCATTCGCGGAAGAGGGGGCCGGTGATGTCTGGACAGGTGAGATTGAGCCGGTAGTCGTGACCTTACTGAATGCAGGAACCGACAACCCGTATCTCGATCAGGTCGCCGAAAAACTGAACGAATATCTTGGCGATAAGATTGGCGTCGAGGTCAGTTTCAGACAGGTTTCCATATTTAATGCGGCTTCCCAGTATACCATGTGGATCGGCGGAGGAGAGACTGTGGACCTGTTAACGATTGCCTATGCACCGGTCAGTGCTTTTACCGGCATGAACATGCTGGAGCCGCTGGATGACCTGCTGCAGTATGCACCGCATATCCAGGAACTGGCAGAGGAAGGCTATGCGATCTACTGCCCGAGTGCAGACGGTCATATCTACGGGATCCGGACACTGAATCCCCCGGTTTCGAACGGTGACGGCATGTACTTCTGGAAAGAGGATCTTGAGGAAGCGGGACTGGAATATGAGGACAACCAGCTTGTCACGCTGGAGGACATCGAGCTGATCGTCAGCAAGGTGAAGGAGCTTCATCCGGATGCCTACGTCGGCGTTTACGGTTCCGCCCCCCGCTCAGGCTTCACCATTGAAGCGGATCCGCTTGGCGCGAATATCACTTCCGGCGTGATCCTCGGAACAGAGTCTACGGAGGTCGTTAACTACTTTGAAACAGAAGAATACCAGGATTATATCAAGCTTCTGCGTAAATGGTATGAGGAAGGCCTGGTCAAAAAGGATGCGGCAACGACAGACGCGCTGGAAGGCGGCTCCATGACCAACGATCCCGAGAACTGCCGCATGATGTGGAATGAGTACAACACCGGGATCATCGCATCTTATGAAGAGGCTACCGGAAAGGAAGTCGTTGCTCTGCGCACCGCAAAAAGAAATCAGAACGCATTAACCGATACCGACTGCTATACAGGAATTCCGGTTACCTGCGAACATCCGGAGGCGGCGATGCGTTTTCTGGACATGATGTATTCGGACATGTTTGTAGAGAATACCTGCTACTTCGGTATAGAAGGCGTGAATTTCGATTATACCGATGAAACGAAGACAGCCTATGTAGCAAATCCTGACAATGGCTTCTGGGCACTTGGATCCGGAAACAGGATGCTGGAGCCCATGCAGGGCGTTTACAAGGAAGATACCGTGCAGAAGTATGACCAGTTTGCAGAGGAGATCAACAGCAGTCCCACAAAAGGCTATGGCTTCCTGTACGATCCGGCAAATATGACGAACCAGATCACCGCGATCGACGCCGTGCTGCAGGAGTACCGTGCAGCCCTTGAAACCGGTTCGGCTGACATTGATACGGTTTATCCGGAGTTTATCAAGAAGCTGAAGGCAAACGGGATCGACGATGTGATCGCCGATAAGCAGGCACAGTTTGACGCCTGGCTTGCAGAAAACTGATTCATTAATATCTTCCATACAGCACTCCGGGTTGTGCAGGCCATATTCCTGCCCTGCCAAAGAGTCTGAACCGGGGCTCTAAACTTTGATTCAGGCAGTGTTGAAGAGGAAAAGCTGAACGCCATCGTCGAAGCCGGGACTTTCGTCCCGACCGGGATGGGCAGCCATTCTGCATGATTGCGGAATGGCTGCTTTTGTATTTGACCGTCAGGTTTTTCTTACGTTTGCTGTAAAAAGCGGTTGACATTCCGGGAAAAGCGTAGTAGGATATCCGTACAATACCTACTAAATAGATAGGTAATATGAATAATATCGGATCAGGCAGTATACGGTTCGAAAAGGAGTCATCCGTGGCCATAAGGTCAAAGTGCGAAACTACGTTTCGGGAGGAGTTTGAAATGCCGGAAAAGCTTTTGGAGATACAGGGACTGACTGCGCAGACAAACGGAAAGGAGATCCTGCACGGCGTGAATCTGAGCATCGGCAGAGGGGAGATCCATGTGCTGATGGGGCCGAACGGCGCCGGAAAATCCACCCTCGGGAATGTGCTGATGGGCCATCCCGCATACACCGCGCAGGCGGAGAAAATGCTCTACCGCGGGGAAAGTCTTGAGGGAAAGAGCGCCGATGAGCGTGCCAGGGCGGGGATGTTTCTCTCCTTCCAGAACCCGGTTGAGGTTCCGGGCATCACCCTTGCCTCATTTATCCGCAGCGCCATAGAGGCCAGGACCGGTAAGCGGGTCATGCCCTTCGCCTACCGCAAGCGGCTGCTGGCGGGTATGCGCCTGCTCCAGATGGACGAGGCTTACGCGGAGCGGGACCTGAACGTGGGCTTCTCCGGAGGAGAGAAGAAGAAAGCGGAGATTCTGCAGCTTCTGATGCTGGAGCCGGAGTTCGCCATCCTGGATGAGACCGATTCCGGGCTGGATGTGGACGCGGTCCGCACGGTCTCGGAGGGCGTGCGGGAATATATGAAGGAGCCCGGAAGGTCGCTGCTGATCATCACGCACAGCACGCGGATTCTGGAAGCGCTGCATACGGATTATACACATATCCTGGTGGACGGACGGATTGTCGCGGAAGGGGATGCCTCCCTTGTGGACGAGATCAACCGCGAAGGCTTCGAAAGCTATGAATAAGGAAACGAGATGAAAGAGAAAACATATGTAGCGGATATCAACCGGAACCTGTATGATTTCCGGAACACCGAGACCGTGGAGGATACCTTCCGTCTGGAGGACGGCCTTACCGAGGAGATTGTGCTTCAGATATCCGCGGAGAAAAACGATCCGGACTGGATGCGGGAGTTCAGGCTGCAAAGCCTGGAAACCTACCGGCGGATGCCCATCCAGGACTGGGGCCCCTCCATCGAAGGGCTGGATATGGATCATATTGCGACTTATGTCCGCTCGAAAACCGGGATGCGGGCAAAGTGGTCCGAGGTGCCGCAGGATATCAGGGATACCTTTGAGCGTCTTGGCATCCCGCAGGCGGAGCGGGAGAGCCTTGCGGGGGTCGGCGCCCAGTACGATTCGGAACTGGTCTACCACAATGTGAAGGAAGAGGTGGCCGCGCAGGGCGTCATCTACTCCGATCTGGAGAGCGCTATGCACGGCCCCATGGCTGAAATGATCCGGGAGCATTTTATGCGGCTGGTTCCGCCCTCCGACCACAAATTCGCCGCCCTTCACGGGGCCGTCTGGTCCGGAGGCTCCTTTGTGTATGTGCCGAAGGGCGTTTCCGTGGAAATCCCGCTTCAATCCTATTTCCGGCTGAATGCGCCGGGGGCAGGACAGTTTGAACATACACTGATTCTTGTGGATGAGGGGGCGGACCTTCACTTTATCGAAGGCTGCTCCGCGCCGAAATACAATGTGGCCAACCTTCATGCGGGCTGTGTCGAGCTTTTCGTGGGGAAAAACGCGAAGCTGCGCTATTCCACCATCGAAAACTGGTCGAAAAACATGTACAATCTGAATACAAAACGCGCCATCGTGGAGGAGGGCGGTGTCATGGAATGGGTTTCCGGTTCCTTCGGATCCCATGTCTCCTGCCTGTATCCCATGACCATTCTGAATGGTGCGGGTGCGCGCATGGAGTTTACGGGTATCACCTTTGCCGGAAGGGAGCAGGATCTGGATACCGGCATGAAGGTGGTGCACAATGCCGAGAGGACTGCGTCGGTGGTATCGACCCGCTCTATTTCCAAGGACGGGGGCGTCAGTACTTTCCGCAGCTCGGTTACGGTTACTCCGAAGGCGAAAGGCGCCAGGGCGTCCGTCTCCTGTGAATCGCTGATGCTGGACGATATTTCCCGTTCGGATACCATCCCGGCCATGGATGTGCGCACCCGGGATGCCGATGTCGGGCATGAGGCGAAGATCGGGCGGATCAGCGACGACGCGCTTTTCTACCTGATGGCCAGGGGCATATCCGAGGAGGATGCGCGGGCCATGATCGTCAGCGGGTTTGCGGACCGCGTTTCAAAGGAGCTGCCTTTGGAATATGCGGTTGAGATGAACAACCTGATCCGGCTGGAGATGAAGGGGAGTATCGGGTGAAGCGGCTTGGGAGACGGTGATGAAAGCGAGTACCCAATAAAGCTGATGTACGCGTTTCCTTAGCAGACAGATGGAGCAGAATGGATATGAATGAGAGTAAGACGAGAACCGTCAACCGCCTTCCTGTTAAAACCTGGAATCATCTGAAGATGAATGAGGCAGAGGTGGCGCTCGCCGCGGGAATGGCTGCCGGGCAGCTTTCGGTTGAATGCAGCGGAGGGGTGCGGCACATTGCGGGTTCTCTTGAAAACGACGCCCGGACGGACTGGGCAGGAATCCCCACGGGTATGGGTGAAGAGCTGGACACGGCTTTGGAAGGCGGGAGCGGCATCGATACCTTTATCGCAGAACCCTTCGATTTTCCAGGGTACTGCTCTTCCGGATCTGAGGAGAGAAAGCAGGGGACAGGCGTTCAGGCAGACGGCGGGCTGTCTGAGGGCGGAAGCTCTGCGGGAGCAGGTCCCGCTTCACAGGCGCCTTCCGTGCGCATGAAGTTCTGCTTCGGAAAAAATGAGGAAGCGCGCAATCAGGTGTTCCTGCATGCGAAGGAAAACAGCACGCTGACGGTTGTGATGGACTTCTGCGGCGGACAGGACCAGACCGGAACATCCTCCGCATTGATCCGCACGAAAATCCTTGCCGAAAGGCAGTCGCTGGTCCGTCTGGTCCAGATTCACCGGGCGGGAAATGACCGGATCCTGCTGAATGACGTCGGGGCTGTCTGCCGGGAAGGCGCGCGGCTGGAAGTGATTCAGGTGGTCCTGTCCGGCCGGAAGAACTATATCGGCTTCGGGACTGAACTGGAAGGGAACGGAAGCAGCCTGGCAGCGGATGTGGCTTACAACGTGGAGAATGACCATTCACTGGATCTTTTATACAGGATAGACCACCTGGGCAGGCATACCGAAAGCAGCGTCAATGCCCTTGGTGTGCTGCGGGATGAAGCGCGGAAAACATTCCGGGGCGTGATTGATTTCAGGAAAGGCTGTGCCGGGTCGGTCGGCAATGAGAAGGAGGATGTACTCCTGATTGGTGAGAAGGCTGAAAATAAAACCATTCCGCTCATTCTCTGTGCGGAGGAGGATGTGGAGGGAAACCACGGCGCTACCATCGGAGGACTGGATGATGCCGCGCGCTTTTACCTGGAATCACGCGGGCTCTCCCCGGATCAGGTGACAGAGCTTGCGGCTTCGGGGCGTATAGCCTCCGTGATCAGGCGGATTCCCGACGATGCCGTAAGACACGCGCTTCTGGGCGAAGAATTCTGCGGAAAGCTGTAGACCGGTAAGGCCGCGGAATGGTGTACGATGCCGTAAGATGCGTGCTTCCGGGCGAGGAATTCAGAGGAAATGCTGATAAAAGCATTCCCTCTGATTACTTTTCGGCTATGCTCCCGGGATCTGCTGTGAAAGCGGAGCCGGTCCCGGATCAGCTGCCTGAAAATGGCGGAGAGAGGAAAAGGAAAAAGAAAATGAGAGACAGGAATCCCATTCCGCAGATAAAAGATATCCATGAAATCCGGGCTCAGTTCCCGCTGCTTGCGGCTTCGGGGCTGGTCTACCTGGATAACTCCGCCACAACCCAGAAGCCGGAATGCGTTCTGAAGGCCATGGAGGATTATTACCGGAATTATAACGCAAACCCCTTCCGGGGGCTCTATTCCATCAGCGAACAGGCCACGGAAGCCTACGAAGATGCCAGGCGCAGCGTTTCGGATTTCATCCATGCGGCGGATCCGTCTGAGATTATCTTCACGCGCAACGCCACGGAATCCCTGAACCTGGCGGCGTACAGTCTTGGTGAGCTGCTGCTTAAGCCCGGGGATGAGATTCTGGTGAGCATAGCGGAGCATCACAGCAATATGCTGCCCTGGCGTCTGGCCGCGAAACGGCACGGGGCCACGGTACGGTACCTGGAGCCGGATGAGGAGGGCTTATTCAGCGCGGAAACGCTTGAAAATGCACTCTGTCCGAAAGTGAAAATCGCTGCCGTTACGCATATGTCCAATATTTTCGGAAGGGTCAACGATCTGAAGACATTCGCGGAAATCTGCCATGAAAACGGTACGCTCCTCGCAGCGGACGGCGCACAGAGCGTGCCGCATATTCCCGTGGACGTACAGGATCTGGGCGTGGATTTCCTGGCGTTTTCCGGACACAAGATGCTCGGGCCGATGGGCATCGGCGTGCTGTATGGCAAACGGGAGCTGTTAACGCGCATGCCGCCCTTCCTTTCCGGCGGCGAGATGATTGACATGGTGACGAGGGACCGGATTGTCTACGCGGACATCCCGCACAAATTTGAGGCGGGAACCGTCAATGCGGCGGATGCGGTCGGGCTGGCGGAGGCAGTGCGATTCATGGAAAATCTGGGTTTTGATGCCATGCAGGAGCGGGAGGAGGCGCTTACCCGCCGGGCATTAGAAGGTATGAAAGCCATCCGGGGCGTTCGGGTGATCGGTTCCGGGAAGGCACGGGATCATCACGGCATTCTGACCTTTGTCGTGGAAGGCGTCCATCCCCACGATGTGGCAGCCATAATGGACTCGGAAGGAATTGCCGTGCGGGCGGGGCACCACTGCGCGCAGCCGCTGCACGCGTTTCTCGGGATTCCTTCCACCACACGGGCAAGCATCATGTTTTACAATACGGAAGAGGAAATCGACCGTTTCCTGGAAGTTTTAAGCAGCGTCAGGAGGAGGATGGGCTATGGCGGATAACAGTACGTTTTACAGGGAGATCGTAATTGACCATAATATGCATCCCATCCACAAGCGCGGGCTCCCGGATGCGAATCTGGTTCTGGAGGGTGTGAATCCCAGCTGCGGGGACGATATTATCCTGCAGCTGAAGGTGGAGGACGGTATAATACGAGACGGGGCCTACACCGGTGACGGCTGCGCCATTTCCCAGGCTTCCGCGGATATCATGCTGGATATGATTATCGGAAAGCCCGTGGAGGAGGCAAAACGCCTGTCGGCCCTTTTCCTGAAGATGATTCGAAGCGGCGTGACAGAGGCAGAACTGGAGGAGCTGGAGGAAGCAGCGGCCCTGCAGGATATTGCCCACATGCCTTCCCGTGTAAAATGTGCGGTGCTCGGATGGCATACCATGGATGAAATGCTGGAGGAATAATCCCTGCTGTCTCTAATGCTATGTCCGGGAAGCTCTGTTTTCCGGATGAAATACCTGCCCCGGCTGTTCTCAGCTGTATGGCCGGTTCCGGAAAAGCTTCTTTTTTGCTTTCTCTGAGGTCTGGCGTACTCACCGGATGACAATCCCGCGGGAAATCATGGATATCAGTCAGCTGAATCCGTGGTTTTCCGCGGGATTTGTGTTTCGCTTGAAACAGCTGCCTTAAAGTTTTAAAATAGCCTCTTGGCTTTACCTGTTTTATGGTATATACTAAGAATTGTTCAGAAATAATCCGGTTTTTGCCGACGTAAAATGATCGGGCTGTTTGTGAACAGTTCCTGCGTTCAGGCTGGAGAGGAGGAAATCCATGAATATTCTGAAAAAAGGGAAACACTGTCTGGTGCCCGCACTGTTTGCGGTGCTCCTGCTGCTCAGTCTGTCCGGCTGTTCACAGAGGCTTGCGGAAGCCAACGGGCGGATGTCGGAGGGGATCGCATGGTTTACGGAAGCGATTTCTACGGTAATGGATAAAGCGCAGGCGCTGGGGATTGCCGTTCGGGAACGCCGGACTCCTGCGGCCGAGCCGGAGGTGCAGCAGGCTGCGGGCCCTGCCGTATATACGGTGCTGTTCATCGGCTCTGACCGGAGAGATGCCAGCTGGTGGGGCAATGCGGATTCGGTTATGCTTCTTTCCGTGAATGCAAACCGGCAGACGGTTTCTCTTATTTCCCTGATGCGTGATATGGGCGTAACCATCCCGGGGTATGGCTACGACAAGCTGAATTCTTCTCTGGCCAAAGGCGGGCCGGATCTTGTTGTTCAGACAGTGGCGCAGAATTTCGGAATCGGTATCGACAGCTATATTTTTGTCGATTTCGGCGCCATGATCCGCATTGTGGACCTGTTCGGCGGCGTCTGGCTGGATGTCACACAGGATGAAGCCGATGTCATGAACATCTATGTGGAGGAGCTGACGAAGCTCTATGGCTTAAACCAGGCGGATTACTGGATGCCCTCCGGCGGCTCTTACGCGCTGAACGGCCTGCGTACTTTAAGCTACTGCCGGAACCGCTATTCCGGCAACGGTGATTTCGAGCGCACCGCTAGGCAGAGAAGAGTGCTGAGCCTCTTATATGAGAAGATGAAGGTCATGAGCGTGGAAGAGCTTCAGAATATGGCTGCGGCGATCCTGCCGAGCGTGCAGACAAACATGTCGGCGGAGGCGCTGGCCTACCTGATTCCAGCAGTGACCAAGAACGGGTATGCGGTGGTCATGGACCGGGTTCCTTATGACGGGCTCTACAGCTACGGTCCGGAAAATATCGATCCCGCATGGCCGGAGACCATTGCAAGGCTGCAGGGCAGTATCTACTAAGGAACAGTTACAAATCAATAATGACAGTCTTGCAGACGGGCGGGGAAGTACCTGCCCGTCTGTTTGAGCGTAGCAATGAGCCATGCGGTAGAAAATGACAGCACTGGCACGGGGAAGCTGTTTTTTAGCTTACCCGGGACAGTGATGGCATTTTCTACCATACGGCGAACGCCGTGACAATCGCAGCGCATGCATTTCGCGCTGCGATCTGTCGGCATGGCTCAAGGAAGAAAATGACAGCACTGGCATTTTCTACCATACGGCAACCGAGGCCTCATTCCCGCACCGGGATTTGGAGATGGGTTTTGGGGTTTCGCAGGGCATCAGCGGGTCGCGCATGTGAAAAGGTGCCATCAGGGGGGAGAATATATGGAACGGATCCTGAGCTGCACCATTTTGCCGGAGTGGGAAGGGCTTACGGTTGACGCCGTGCTGCGGAGGCGCTTCCGCCTCTCGAGCCGGCAGATCGGTACAGCCAAATTCCGGGAGAACGGCATCATGATAGACGGCGTGCGTTCCCGGACCAGCCGCATCGTGCGTGCCGGCGAGGTGCTCAGAATTGCCATTCCCGGTGACGAGGAGAAGCATACCCTCCTTCCACTGGAGGGGACGCCGGATATCCGCTTTGAGTGCGAGGATTTTGTCGTCGTAAACAAGCCAGGCGGCATGGCCACCCATCCTTCCCACGGGCATTATGCGGATACGCTGGCAAATCTCCTGACAGGCTATTATGCCGGCAAAGGAGAAGCCTTTGTCTTCCGCCCGGTAGGGCGTCTGGACCTGGAAACCTCGGGTCTGCTCTGCATTGCCAAAAACGCGGCCGCAGCGGAGTGGTTTGCAAGAGACCGGGAAAGAAAAGTCCTGAAACGACAATATCTGGCGCTGTGCCACGGACATTTTGAAGAAAAGCGGGGGATCATCGATCAGCCCATCCGCAATGTGCCGGGAACACTGATGGTCCGGGAGGTTCACGGGGAAGGTCTGCCCGCCAGGACGGAATTCGAGGTACTGGCGGAGTATCGCTTTCGGAGGGAGGGGCAGCCTAAAGCGGAAAAATCCGTAAGCCTGGTTCAGCTGACGCTGGATACCGGACGCACACATCAGATCCGCGTACACATGGCCTGGCTGGGCCATACACTGCTGGGGGACCGCATTTACGGCTCCCAGGATCTGCCGGATTTCGGGATGAAGCGCGCCGCCCTCCACGCCTGGCGGCTGAGCGGCATAAAGCCCTTTACCACAGAAGAGTTTGAAATTCGCTGCGAACTGCCTGAGGACATGCGGGGGATCTGCGGCGGAAGGGCCCTTCCGCCATTTCCTGAGCCTGGCTTTGTACAGTAACCGTAATAGAAACAGACTGAAAGATCAGAGAGGATTAAGAATCATGTACGAACTGGATCTGACGAAAACCGCGCCGAAGAATATTTATTCCCTGGGAGAGAAATTCTCGGGCACCGCGCCGGACGGAAGGGAAATCGGCTTTACCAATTATTACATGACGGTGGACGGGAAACCTTTTTTCGGCATCAGCGGGGAAATGCATTTTTCCAGAGTATCACCGGATCAGTGGGAGGATACCGTCGTCAAGATGCAGTGCGGCGGAATCAACATCCTCTCCACATATGTTTTCTGGAACGTGCACGAGGAGGAGGAAGGGATCTTCCGGTTTGACGGCTGCCGGAATATCCGTGCTTTTCTGGAAATCTGTGAGAAGCATCATATGATGGTGATCATGCGGATCGGCCCCTTTGACCACGGAGAGATGCGCAACGGAGGCCTGCCGGACTGGCTGTACGGGAAGCCTTTTGATGTGCGCGAGAACAATCCCGGTTTCCTGGAGGCCGCGCGGAAGCTCTTTAAAGCGCTTCACGGGCAGATGGATGGCCATTATTTCCATCAGGGCGGCTGTATTGTGGGCACCCAGATCGAGAATGAGTACCAGCATTCCTGCGCACCGTGGGAGGTGACCACGGGTGTTTCGAATGAGTGGATTACCAGCGGTCATTCCGGAAATGATTATATGCTGGCGCTGAAAAAGATCATGCTGGAGGAAGGGATTCGGACGCCTTTCTATACGGCGACCGCATGGGGCGGCGCTGCCACTCCGGTGGAGGAAGCACTGCCGCTGTGGGGAGGGTATGCCTGGCAGCCCTGGCTGTTCTACAGCAAATCCGGCACGCACCCGGCCACGCCGGAGTACATATACCGGGATAATCACAACAGCGCCGTGACAAAGGAATATAACTTTGAGCCTGCTTATGATCCGGAATCCAGGCCTTATGCCTGCTGTGAGATGATGGGCGGGATGATGTGCAGCTACCGCTACCGCTTCCGGCTGGATATGCGCGCCATGGATGCCCTGGCCAACATTAAGCTGGGCAGCGGCTGCAACCTGCTTGGCTACTATATGTACAAGGGCGGGACCAATCCTGTCGGCCTGCGCACGCCTTACCTGAACGAGGGGCAGATTCCGAAGCGCAGCTATGATTATCAGGCGGCAATCGGTGAATTCGGGCAGATTCGGGAAAGCTACGGAAGAATGCTGGCCGTCCATCAGTTCTGCGAGCTCTTCTCCGGCTTCCTGGAGGAGACAAAGGCCATCCTGCCGGCCCATTTAAAGATAGTAAAGCCGGAGGACGCGGCGCCCCTGCGCTTTTCCGTGCGCGTAAAGGGCAGCAGCGGCTTTCTGTTTGTCAACAATTTCCAGGATCATGCGCAGATGCTGGACAGGCACGGAGATGAAGTGCGGCTGCACCTTCCGGAAGGAGATGTATGCTTCCGTTTCGATATTGCCGCGGGTGAAAATGCAATCCTGCCGTTTGGCATTATGCTGGGGGAGGTAAAGCTGGACTGGGCGACTGCGCAGCCGCTCTCGCACGTGGGGAATACCTGGTTTTTCCTGGCACCGGACGGCATGGAACCGGTATACTGCATAGACGGGAAGGTTATCCGGGCTGAGCGGGGCAGGGCATTTTTGGTTGGAACCCAGACTATTATGACCTTAAGCCGGGCGGATGCCATGGATTTCCGGGTGTACCGGAATACGGCGTGGCTGTGTGACAGACCGCTTTTATGGGATGGAAGCCGCCTGAAGGCTGAGATTGCGTGCGGCAGCGCCGTGCTCCGCATATGGTCTGAGAAGGAGCGGCAGTTTGTTTTCTGCGAGCGTCTGGACAGCCACCGCGAAAAGGAGCAGCTTGCCTGGCAGCAGACCGGTACCGGCCGGTACATACTGTCTATTCCTCCGGAAAAACTGAAAGGGCATAAGCAGGTATTGCTGCGTGTGCTTTACCGGGGAGACATAGGAAATGCCTTTGCGGACAGCAGACTGATCTCTGATAATTTCTGCAACGGGGACAGCTGGGATATCCGCCTGGACTGCTATGCGGAAGCTCTGGAAAAGGAGCCCCTGGTGCTGTATCTGACTCCGGTGAAGAAGAATGTCACGGTAGATGCCTCCGCCATGGCGGGGCTGCAGGAGCAGGCCGAGACGGAAGAAGTGCGGCTGCTCTCCGCGGAACTGGTGACGGTGGATGATTATATTTTCCGCCCGGAGATCTTTCAGGGGCGGCTGTCCTGAGCGGATTTGGCGGATGACCGGGCGGCAGCCGGAAGACCCGGAAAGAATTTCGCGGCTTTTGTCCCGGCCAGCTTCCGATCCAGCCTTGGACGGATAACCCGTACGGTCAGGAAAGACCAGAACGCGCCGAGGCAGATGCCCCCCAGGACATCCGTAGGATAATGGACAAAAAGATACATGCGTGAAAAGGCAATGAGCGCGGCCAGGAGCAGCGCCGCGATACCGGCTTTCCGGTGATAATAACATAAGGTCAGGGATGTCGTAAAGGCGGCTGTCGTATGCCCGGATGGGAAGGACCAGCTTGTGGGTTTGGAGACAATAAGTCCCTCAAAGCCCGCTGCCACAAAAGGACGCGGCCTGGCTATAAGAGGCTTCAGGATCTGTTCTCCCGTGAAGGCGGTGAGCGCTAAGGCAATGGCCATCGAAAGCCCCGTCAGCCTGGTCTTCGGCACGATCAGCAGGACTATCGTGAGCAGTACCCAGAAGATAGCGACATTGCCAAGGGCTGTGACACTGCGCATGAACGTATCCAGATAATCGGTATGTAGTGTCTGAAGCCACTCCAGAAACTGTATTTCCATGGTGTTTTCCTTTCAACATCTGTGACTGTTCAGATCCAGACCTCAGAAAGGTTCAAAAAGCCTTTCTGAAGCTGAGTCGTGTTCGCTATATTCAAATCTGTGCGAAGTTATGGATTCCAGCCAGCTGAATCCATGCTGTCACACAGAGATGCGCCTGGCTGAACAGTATACAAATCAATGACATTTGCACTGAACAATCGACAATACTTTTTAAATTTGTCAACATTCGAATTATATCATAGCCCTCTGATGTATGTCAAGATTTTCAGGCGTGCGTCTGTTTCCGGCTTCAGACCGGGGACGGATGCACGCTTTTTGCGCAGGAACCCGGCACTGTACAGATATTATATCTGAAGCAAAAAATGGCAACTGTTCAGAGTCCGGCTCCGGAAATGGAGATAAGCAGCTGTTCTTACGCTGCGGCATGCGCGTCGGACGTAAATCTTAGGACGCATCCTGGATTTCAGCCGGCCGGATGCATATTTTCGCCTGGAATTGCGCCGGGCTCTGAAAGTAAAAAATAATTGCGTCTGCATTTTCAAAAGATCACTTATGGGATTGCGCCGGGCTCTGAACAGTAAAAAAGATAATTGTGTCTGCATTTTTAAAGCTCACTTATGGGATTGCGCCAGGCTCTGAATAGTAAAAAATATATTGCATCTGCATTTTTTAAAGCTCACTTAAGCTTGCTCCTTTAAGATGTCTTCGGAACTGAAGAGAACACGAAGGAAACACGGACTTTGCAGTGTCAGTGTTTACCTTGGAGGAGGATTATATGAGATTACAGAAACTGGTTCAGAATATGACGTCTGCAGTGATTATCGGAAGCATGGTTACCATGACGGGCGTACCGTCGGCATTTGCGGAGAATGCCGGAAATGAAGGCATTGAAGCCTTGGCGGATGGCACCGGGACAGCCGGAACAGCCGGCATCGAAGCCTTGGCGGAAGCAACCGAGACAGCCGGAACGGCCGGCATTGAAGCCTTGGCGGATGGTACGGAAACGGCCGGAACGACAGGAAATACTACGGATTCTGCGGAAGCGGAAGAAGCGGCCGTCGGCATTTTCGATGGCCTGGAGGAGTATACCCCCACGGATAATGTGGCGGTGCTGTTTGGAGAGGAAGACCTGCTTTCGGGAAGCCCGGCCGGACAGAGTACCGGGGAAGAAGAGAGCACGGCCGTAAATCCGGAAACGGATGCCGCTTCGGAGACGACTGCGGCTGAGATACCGGAAGCAAAAAAGACAGTGAAAACAGAACAGGTGGTTGTAGATGAGGCCGCCGGAGACGAGGCGTCCGCAGAAAACGCAGCAGACAATGAAGCGGTACCGGCAGAGGTTTCCACCGCACAGGAGACAGGAGCTGCGGATACATCTGCCGTACAGGAGACAGGAACTGCGGATACATCTGCCGTACAGGAGACAGGATCTGAGGATACTTCTGCCGCACAGGAGACAGGATCTGAGGACACTTTAGCCGCACAGGAGATAGGATCTGTGGATACCGCCGCCGCGCAGGAAACAGGTTCTGAGGAAGCTTCAGCAGAGGAAGTATATGATAT
>CAMOSC010000017.1 GCA_946624325.1 uncultured Clostridia bacterium | reverse complement strand
CCGCAGCCGCCTGCCGGGAAAGGAGAACCATTTTATGAAAAATATGCGAGCTGCCGCTTCCATACTGTCCGGTGCCCTGGCGCTTTCCTGTTTTACGGCCTGGGCCGCACCGGAACCGGATTCGCACGCCTTTTTCGAGGAAGCCGCAAAAGAGCTGTATGAAGGCGTCATGGCCATCTCCCCGATCAATTACCACTATATCGAATATTACAGGGACCTCTCGGCCGCCGAAGATGCAGCGCCTCTCGGCGCGTTTTCGGAAGAAAACGAAGAGCTTGAGATGCTCCTGGCCTCTGTCGTCGAGAAGCTCGACCAGGTGTCAGCGAAGGATTTAAGCGCCCATGAGCGGCAGGTTTATTATGCTATGCGGGATTTCATCGATCAGAATTTTTCCTCGCTTTCCCTGCCGGATTACTACCCCACCCTCGGTCCAATCGGCGGAATCCTGACCGACTGCGATACGCTGATTACGGAGTACTATATCCTGAATTCCGGGGATGCCGAAAGCTGCCTGAAGATCATTGCCGATGTTCCCCGTTTTCTTCAGGATATCCTTCTGGAAATCCGATATCAGGAGAGCATCGGCTTCGCGCCGACAGCCTATGCGCTCACGGACCTTCTCAAGAAACGGGAATCCTATGTGACGCTTAAGGATCATGTCTATCTGGAGGCCTTCCGCGCCAACCTGGAGGATTCCGATCTGGACGAAGAACAGAAGGCCGAATACTGCTCCCGCCTGGAAAAGCTCCTGACGGACGAGCTCTTCCCGGCCTGGAATCAGTTTTTTGACGAGCTCGCAGCCATGCTCCCCGAAGCGGGTGAATGCCGGGGACTCTGCTCCTATGAGCGCGGCAAAGAATACTACGCCGGCCTGCTGGAGGCCAAAACCGGCACGGGAATGACCCCTGAGGAGACCTTTGACTATCTTGAGCGCTGTGTGGAGGCGGATATGAACGCCTTATCCAAAATCTACAGTCTGTATCCGGAGGAGTCGGATGCCGCCTTTGATCTGGAGGTTCATCCGGAGATGACGGATGCGCGTGAGATAGCCGACTGGTTCCGCGACAAAACGCTGGATATCTTTCCCGTGATTGATCACACGGATTACATCATCTCCTATCTGCCCAAAGCCCTGCAGATTGACGGGAATATCGCCTACTATATGAGTCCGCCCTTCGACCTTCTGGACCGCAACGTCATCCGGGTCAACGGCTCGGCCGTGGACGATGATTCCGCGCTGCTGTGGACCACGCTGGCGCATGAGGGCTTCCCGGGACATCTGTACCAGACACAGTTTTTCATGCAGAATGTCCTGGAATACCCTGTGGAAACCCTCCTCGGAAGCATCGGCGTGTCCGAGGGCTGGGCCTCCTACTGCGAGGGACTCTCTCTTGAATGGGCCGAAGTCAACGAATACACCGCAAAGGTTTATACCATCAACGATAATATCAGCATGGCAATCAACGGGCTGTTGGATATCGGCGTCAATTACATGGGCTGGGACCTGAAGGATATGTCCCGGTATCTGTACGACTATTACGGCGCCATGGATCAGGAAGCCCTCCAGGATTTCTACAATACTCTCACCAGCGATCCCGGAATCTTCCTGCCCTACTGCGTGGGCTACTATCAGGTCCGGGATATTATCGACAACCTCCGGGATCAGAACCTGAGTGACGGAAAGGTATACGAAACCTTCCTGAAATACAGCAACCTGCCGGTCTGGCTGATCCGGAAGTACCTGATATCCGACGGGGGGATCTGAACTTCTCGAGCCATGTTGACAGATCGCAGCGCTAAGTGCGTGCGCTGCGATTGGCACAGCTCTACCGCATGGCTCATTGCTTCACACAAAAAAGCTTCGGCATATGCCGAAGCTTTTTTTATTTGTTCCTGTTCAGAGCCAGATGCAAATCTGCGGTGCATGATGGAGTCCGCTGGCGGAAATCCATCATACACCGCAGAATTGCAGCTGGCGAGCATGCCACAACTCCAGAAATGGCGCTTTTTGCCATTTCCGGAGTCTGGCCCTGAACAGCCACTAAAATTTTTACAGGAACAGAACAATCAGCTGTTCTGCCAGAACGATCGCAACCAGCGCGATGGGATAGGTGGATGCGTAGGGGGTTGCCACGTCATCCGTCTGAGAAACCTCGATCAGGGTACCGAGGGCCGGCGTACTGGTCATACCGCCGCAGATGGAGCCCAGGGAATTCAGGATCGGGAGCTTTAAGACATGCTCCGCGAAGAAATAGCCCGCCACCATCGGAACCAGCGTAATGATCGCGCCGTAGACAAAAAGCATTACGCCGTGGGTCTTTAAGATTTCCACAAAACCTGCGCCGCCGCTGATACCAGCCGCTATCAGGAAAAGAACCAGGCCCAGCTCACGCATATTTTCCAGGAGATGCTTGTTCGGCTTTAAGCTGACCGGACCGCAATGTCCGAAATGCCCGACGATCAGGCCGGCCACCAGAGGGCCGCCGGAGGTTCCCAATGAGAAGGATGCGCCGCCCGGAAGCGGGATTTTGATGCTGCCGAGAATAACACCGAGCATAACCGTCAGGAAAAACGGCATCATTCCGAGATGGTCGATCTCCAGGAGCTTTCCGCTGTACTTCTTTGCCCCGCCGCCGGCGTTATTCGCGTCCTCCAGCTTATGGCGCTCATCCGCAAGGTTTACCTTCAGGATTTTCGGCAGGAGCTGAACAAACAGCACCACGCCCAGCACGCCGAAGGGATAGGCTATGCCGTAACCGACAGAAACCATGCCCGCATTGTCCCCCGCCGCCTCCTGGGCCGCTGCAAGACCGGGCGTGGAGGTCAGGGCGCCGGACATAAGACCTGCCGCCAGCGGCGCGTCAATTCCGGAAATCAGACGGATCAGGGCGGTTATCGCCGCTCCGCTTAAAATGATAATGGCACCGATCAGCACGTAGGATTTCACATTACGCACAAAATTATGGAAAAACTTCGGACCGGCCATGAGTCCTACCGCACCTACGAAACAGGCTACGCCGAGACTGTTTACAAAACCGGGAACCTGTACGCCGAAATGCCCGGCCACCAGCGCCACCAGCAGGATGCCC
The DNA here is from genome assembly GCA_946624325.1 of uncultured Clostridia bacterium. Taxonomy (GTDB): domain Bacteria; phylum Bacillota; class Clostridia; order Lachnospirales; family Lachnospiraceae; genus Anthropogastromicrobium. Next base: position 20,386 of record CAMOSC010000017.1, on the reverse strand, counting down.
GCATCGCCCACCTGAATCCCCTTGACCTTGATTCTGCCGATCAGATATCCGATGGTTCCGACCATAAAGATCTGGAACATGGGATTCGAGATGAGCGTCTCAAAATAGTGTGCCATTTTCTTTCCCTCTCAATCATATACATAATGGCAGGATATCTGCCAGATGTAAAGTATACCCTTATCCGTCTCCAAAGTCAATCAGAGTTTTAACCCTTTTATAAAAAGCAGAAAACAGCCGGAAACCGGCTGTTTTCATATATAAAATAGTCCTGACTGTTTATTTCTGCCTTCTGTAATCCGGCAGCAGCTTCGGAGAGAGAACGTCGGAATGAATTCCGGCTTCCTCGCACTCCTTCGCGAATTTGTCCACGTGGTCGAGGGTCAGATCCGTGAGCGTAACCTCGCGGAACTTCTTCCCGGCGCTCTGGCCCGCATTGCGGCCAAACACGATGACATCCAGCAGGGAATTGCCCATCAGACGGTTCCTGCCGTGAACGCCTCCGCTGGCCTCGCCGCCCACGAAGAGGTTCGGGATATCGCTCATGCCGTCCACGCTGATGCGGATGCCGCCGTTCTGGTAGTGGAGCGTCGGATAGATAACGATCGGAACCTTGCGCAGGTCGATGTCATAGCGTCCGTACATGCGCAGCATGCCGGGGATCCTGGCTTCGATGGTGCCCTTTCCGTGAATCATATCGATCATGGGGGTATCCAGCCAGATACCGTCCCTGAGCGGCGTATGAACGCCAAGGCCGCGGCTTACCTCGCGGATAACGCCGGAAGCGGCAACATCACGGGTCTCCAGCGGATGCATATAGGCCACGCCTTCACGGTTGACCAGCTGTGCGCCTACGGAACGGACCTTCTCCGTTACCAGTGCACCGTAAATCTGGGAGGGGAAAGCCACACCCGTGGGATGATACTGAAGCGTATCCTGATAGAGCAGCCTTGCGCCGGCACGGTAAGCCAGTACCAGGCCGTCAGCCGTTGCACCGTAATGATTGGACGTGGGGAAGCCCTGATAGTGCAGACGTCCCGCTCCGCCGGTTGTGATAACCACACACTTTGCGCGCGCGATCATGATCTCGCCGGTTTCCAGGTTCTGAAGCACTGCTCCGGCTGCCTTGCCCTCGGTATCCTTGATCAGCTCAATGGCTACGGTAAACTCGATCACCGGGATGCCGCGGTTGTAAACCTCGTCGCGGACCACGCGCATGATCTCCGCGCCGGAATAGTCCCTTGCCGCATGCATGCGCTTGCGGGAGGTGCCGCCGCCGTGGGTGGTGATCATGTTGCCGTTCTCGTCCTTGTCGAACAGAACGCCCAGCTTCTCAAGCCATGCGATGGACTTGGGGCCGTCCTTTGTGAGCTTTTCAACGAGCTCAGGAACGTTGGTAAAATGTCCTCCGCCCATTACATCCAGATAGTGCTGCGCCGGGGAGTCATTCGCCTTGTCCGCCGCCTGGATGCCGCCTTCGGCCATCATGGTGTTGGCGTCGCCCATGCGAAGCTTCGTGACAACCAGGACATTCGCGCCGAGCTCATGCGCCTCGATGGCCGCGGAAGCGCCAGCGCCGCCGCCGCCGATGATCAGCACATCGACGTCATAGTCCGGGTGCGTCAGATCAAGATGCATGCCCTGTACGCGGCTTTTGCCCTGAAGCAGGGCTACCAGCTCCTTCGGAGCCTTCTGTCCCTTGTTGGGACCGACCAGAATCTGCTCAAAGCTCTCGAGATTGTAATCCGGATGGTACTGCTCCAGCAGGGCATCCTTTTCCTCCGCTGTAAGGCGTCTCGGCTCAACCTTCATACGCTCCGCTCTGGTGGCCTCCACCTTCGCGACGGATTCCATCATTTCGTCGGTATATGGAAAACTCATCTTGCGTACCTCCTCCTTACTTCTCTATCTCTCTGGTGTTGTACAGCTCGCGGATCTCGGCATCGCTCTTGCCCATGATATCAGCCATGGCGCCGTCAAACTTGCCTTCCGCGATCTCCTCGACGCGCCTTGCCAGATGCTCGGCCTTCGGACGTACATACTTCCCGGTGAGACGTCTTGCCAGGAGCGCTACCTGCGGATGGGAGATCCCTGCCGGGCAGCGTGCGGAGCAGACGCCGCACATGACGCAGTCAAAGGATTCCTCCGCGCACTTTTCGTACTCGGCGCGCTGAGCGTACGCGATATACTGCATAACGTTCAGTTCCTGCGTACAGGCCTTGGTGCAGGCATTGCAGCCGATGCAGGCATAGATCTCCGGGTAGAGCTGCATCATGATTTCCTGTGTGGGACGGATCTCCTCGATCTCGTAGGTCTTCTTTTCCAGCGGGAAGAAGGGAAGGGAGGCCACGCACATATCCGCCTCTACCTTCGTGCTGCAGGCAAGGCAGCCGTGCAGCGTATTCTGTCCCTTGATCCTGTAAATGGTGGCGCAGGCGCCGCAGAAGCCGTTGCGGCAGCCGACACCGCGCACCAGCTGGTAGCCCGAATATTCAAAGGCTTCCATGATGGTGAGGCTGTCCGGAACGGAATACTTCTTTCCATATAAATAAACATTGATCATATTATCCATTTAATAATTCCTCCAAAGTGGAACGGAACGCCGGCCGTCCAAACGTCAGACCGGCATACTGCTTTCGCATCAGTATTCGTCCGGAAGTTCGTCCAGCTGGTCGAAACGGAAAACGGGACCATCCTTGCAGACATATTTGGAACCGATATTGCAGCGTCCGCACTTTCCGATACCGCATTTCATGCGCAGCTCCATGGTGGTGTAAACCTGCTCCCTCGAGAAGCCCAGCTCCTGCAGATTCTGCAGCGTGAATTTGATCATGATGGGCGGTCCGCAGATCAGCACGGTCTTGTCCAGGGACAGATTCAGCTCCTTCACGTAATTCGGAACGAAGCCCACATGGCCGTTCCAGCCGTCCTGCGGCCGGTCGATGGTCAGATGAACCTTTAAGCCCTCCTCGGGCTCCCACTCCTCCTGGATTTCGCGGATATCCACCAGGTCATCCATGGATCTGGAGCCGTAGATGATCTCAATATCCCCGTAGTTCTGACGGTAATGCCTGCAGTAATTGATGACGGAGTGCAGCGGCGCAAGGCCGATGCCGCCCGCGATAAAGAGCAGGTTTTTGCCCTTGAGCTCCGTCTCCACCGGGAAACCGTTGCCGTAGGGACCACGGATTGTCACCATCTGGCCGGGCTCGAGCTCATGCAGCCAGGATGTCAGGTGTCCGCACTTTTTGATGGAAAACTCCATATACTCCTCCTGGGTCGGCGAGGAAGTAATGGAGAACATGCCCTCCCCGATGCCCGGAAGGGATAACATGGCGCACTGGCCGGGCATATGTTCCAGGGGTTTCTTCCCTTCCGGGGAGACCACGCGGAATGTCTTGACATCCGGCGTATCCCTGCGGACATCGGTCACAACGCCGAGAGCGGGGATCTGTTCTTCGGGTCGTTTCATCATGCCTGTTCACCTCCCAGCGTTTTTGCAACCTTGACAATATTCATGGAAATCGGGCACTTGCGCAGGCATCTGCCGCAGCCGACACAGCCGAATTCTCCCTCATGGTTAATGGGATTATACACGAGCTTGTGCATAAAGCGCTGACGGAAGCGTTCCACCTGGCTCTTTCTGCTGTTGACGGCCGCCATCAGCGTGAAATCGCTATACATGCAGGAATCCCAGCAGCGGTAGCGGACGATGCCGTGACCTGTATTGTAGTCGCGGATATCATAGCACTGGCAGGTGGGGCATACAAAGGTGCAGGTTCCGCAGCCCAGGCAGTGGCTGGAAAGCTCTTTCCACTCGGGGCGTTTAAAGATTTCAAGCTCCGGATGCGTCTTGAAATAGGACAGGTCCAGATTTGCAAGGGGAAGGCGCTCCAGAATCTTCTTTGTGCGCTCCCGCTGCTCTTCCACCGCCTTTTCATCGGAAGCCTCAAGGAAGGCGGAAATCTCCTCCGTCAGGGCTTTCCCCTTCTCCGTCTGTGCCTCCCAGTAGAGGACCCCGTCCTCAATCCAGGCTGTCACATCCGTTTCAGGCTTTGTCGGATCGATCCCGAAATTGGTGCAGAAGCAGGTCTCCTCCGGCCTGTGGCAGGCAAGACCCACAATGATGCCGTGCGCGCGCCGTGCCGCATAAAAGCTGTCCGGCGGATCAGCCAGGAATACTTTGTCGAGGATGGAGAAGCTTCTCGCATCGCAGGCGCGGACGCCGAAAACAACAAAGTCCTCATCCACACGCTTTGCAGCCTCCACGGAGATGTTCTTTCCGTCCGTGTGGAACTGCATCATGTTCTCCGTAAACGGGAAGAAGGCATCCTTAGCGCTCTTGACGGTCTGCAGCGCGTCAAGGCGGACCTTCGCCCCTTCACTGTACTCGGAAAACTCCACTTCACCGGCATTTTCAATCGGGAGGTAGAGCTTTTTGGAAGCCGCGATGGCCGCAAAAAGACGGTCAATCCCGGCCAATGCAATTTTCAGCATATTCTTACCCCCTTGTCATGACGATGGACGGTTCTACATCCTGCTCGGTATAGGAGATCAGCGGGCCTCTCACATTGGGCTCGGCTCCCGCCTGGTACTCCCCGTAAAATTCGTCGATATCCTTGATGAATTTCCGGTTCAGCAGGTGCAGCGGAATATTCTGCGGGCAGACGCGGCTGCATTCGCCGCAGTCCGTGCAGCGTCCCGCCACGTGGAACGCGCGGATAATGTGGAACATGTTCTCTTCAAAATCGTTGGTATTGACCTTTGCCGATACGCCGGAAGACGGGTTATCGAAAACGCAGGTGCGGCAGGTGCAGGCCGGGCAGGCATTTCTGCAGGCATTGCAGCGGATGCACTTGGACAGCTGGCTCCTCCACCAGTTGAAGCGCTCTTCAGGGCTCATGGCCTCAAGCTTTTCAACCTCTGTCATGCGCTCCGCGCATTTCGGCACCTCCGGTGCCTCCTCATCCGGGATCAGCAGCTCATCACCCGCCACATGGTTTTTACCCTTGCATACCAGGCAGCGCTCCAGAAGGACATCCGCCTTTTTGCAGCTCTCGGTGCCGTAGAGGGTTTCGATTTTCAGGTTTTCCCCATCCTCCTCAATTCCGAGGATGCCGCTTATGCCGAGCGCACGGATTTTGTTGATATCCACCATACCCGTGCAGGGAATCCCAAGGGCGTAGATTTTCTCCGGATCAATGCGGTGCTCGGTGATCAGCTGGTTATAGCTGTAGGTATCGCAGGGTTTGAGCAGCGCAAGTATCTTCTTTTCACCGCCCTCGGCACCCTTCACCAGGAATTTGCTCTGGTTCGGTCCGCAGAAGGCATCGTAAAGGATCTCATCGATGTTCCCGGCATTAAAGAGAGCCGGTGTAACATCATAGCAGAACTCTCCTGCCTTCCATCCCACAACCCGGTCGACAACACCCGCATCGAACAGCTCATGGATTTTCTTCAGCAGTTTTTCTCTTATATCTCGCATCTCAGATCCCTCAACTTTCTGTTCTTCCCGAGTCGGTTGATGGTCTCTGCAAACTCGTTCATGGTTGCAGCAAACTTTGCGCCTTCCGCAGCGGAAATCCACTCAACTCTGGTGCGCTCGCGCTCGATCCCCAGATAATCCAGCATGGAGAACAGAAGCGTCATGCGGCGCCTGGCGTAATAGTTTCCGGTGGTGTAATGGCAGTCGCCCGGATGGCATCCGCAAAGGATCACGCCGTCCGCGCCGCGCTGGAAAGCCCTGAGGATAAACAGGGGATTTACGCGGCAGGAGCAGGGCACGCGGATGATTTTAATGTTTGACGGGTAAGACAGACGGCTGCTTCCGGCGGTATCCGCTCCCGCATAGGAGCACCAGTTGCAGCAGAACGCCACGATCAGAGGCTTATACGCCCCGCTCTCGGCGGGTACAGCCTGATTTGTATCATTTAATTGCATATCGCATCTACCTCCGCCATAATCTGATTGGACGCGAAGCCTTTAAGATCCATTGCGCCGGACGGGCAGGTAACCGTACATGCACCGCAGCCCTGGCAGATGGCCTCATTGACCACGGCAACCCTTCTGGTTTCGCGGACGCCCTTGTCCACTACCATCTGGTCCTCATAGCTGATGGCGCCGTATGCGCAGACATTCTGGCACTGTGAGCAGCCGTTGCAGAGGGTCGGGTCAGAGTGGGCGATGCACGGGTTGGACAGCAGGAAATCCTTGGACAGGACGCCGATAACCTTCGATGCAGCCGCACTTGCCTGGGATACCGTTTCCGGGATATCCTTGGGGCCCTGGCACATTCCGGAGAGGAATACGCCTGCCGTCGGGCTCTCAACGGGACGCAGCTTGGCATGCGCCTCGGAGAAGAAATCGTTGGTATCCATGCTGGCTGTCAGCATGGTTCCGATTTTCCTTGCGGAGGGATCCGGTTCGATGGCCGCCGCGAGCACAACCATATCCGCCTCGAGATGAAGCTGGCGGTTGTCCAGCAGATCGGAAGCCTGAACCTTCAGGCAGCCGTCGCCCTGCTCCACTTTTCCGACCATACCCTTGATATAATGCACACCGTACTGTTCAACGGCACGGCGGTAAAACTCATCGAAATTCTTTCCGGGCGTACGCACGTCGATATAGAATACCGTACACTCAACCTCCGGATAGTGATCCTTTACCAGCATGGCATGCTTTGCGGTATACATGCAGCAGACCTTTGAGCAGTAAGGCTTTTCACGGCAGGCGGTTCCTCTTGAGCCCACGCACTGAATGAAAACGATGTGCCGCGGAAGCTTCCCTGTGGAGGGGCACTGCAGATGGCCCGCGGTGGGACCGGACGCGCTCATAAGGCGCTCAAACTCCAGGGAGGTGACCACATCCCTGCTCTGATTGTAGAGATATTCCTCGTACTGCACGGGTTTGATCTGGTTGTAGCCGGTAGCCACGACCACCGCGCCGTACTCACGCTCAATCAGTTCTTCCTTCTGAGCGTAATCGATGGCGCCTGCCTCGCAGACCTTCTCGCAGAGTCCGCATTTTCCGGTCTTGAGCTTAATGCAGGCATCCGGGTCGATGGTCGCCACAAGCGGGACGGCCTGTGCGAAGGGGATGTAGATGGCCGTGCGGGTGTTCAGTCCCATATTAAACTCGTTCAGGCTCTTCTTGGAGGGGCACTTTGTGGTACAGAGACCGCAGCCCGTGCACTTCTCCGCATCCACATAGCGGGGCTTCTGTTTAATGGTCGCCTTGAAGTTCCCGATAAAGCCCGTAACGTTCTCCACCTCGGCATAGGAGAAAATGGTGATTTTCTCATTGGCTGCCGTATCCACCATCTTGGGGGTTACGATACAGGAAGAGCAGTCCAGCGTCGGGAAGGTCTTGTCAAGCTGCGCCATCTTTCCGCCGATGGTCGGCTTCTTCTCAACGATATCGACCTCAAAGCCCGCATCCGCGATATCCAGGGCGGTCTGCATGCCGGCGATACCGCCGCCGATGACAAGGGCGCGCTTCGTCACCGGGCTCTTCATCTGGGTTAACGGCGTGTTCAGCTGAACCTTCGCGATGGCTGCCGTACCCATGGTGATAGCCTTTTTCGTGGCTTCCTCCCGGTCCTTGTGGATCCAGGAGCACTGCTCACGGATATTCGCAATCTCAAGCATGTAGGGGTTCAGGCCTGCAGAAGAGATTGTCTTGCGGAAGGTTGCCTCATGCATGCGCGGTGAACAGGCGCAGATCACAACGCCGGTCAGGCCGTAGTCCCGGATGGCGTCCTTGATCAGATTCTGTCCGCTGGCAGAGCACATATACTGGTAGTCTGTCGCGTATACCACGCCGGGCTGTTTCCCGAGGGCTTCCGCAACAGCGGCAACATCTACCGTTGCAGCAATATTGCTGCCGCACCAACATACAAAAACTCCTATTTTCTGCATTTTTGTCTCCTACTTCTTATACTTGCGGAACGCTGTTACGATTGCCTGCTGCGGCAGTTCCGGATCCAGCAGCGCCGGGAGTTCATCCGGAAGCAGATGGTCGCAGCCCTGCTGGCGGATAACCGCCAGACGCACCGCTTCTATGAGTTTGGCGGGCTCTACCTGTCTGGGGCATCTCTGGATGCAGGCCATACAGCTTAAGCAGGTGTAAAGCGACTCTGAAGCCAGCAGCGGCTCAAGGTTGGCATTCTCCACCATGCTGACAAACTGGTGGGGATGATATTCCATCCCGTCGTAAGCGGGGCAGGTGCCTGAGCACTTTCCGCACTTCATGCACAGCTTCGGGTTCACGCCGGAGATCTGCAGGATCATTTCCCGGTCAATTGCCATTCTCCGCCACCTCCTTCACGCCGAGAGCCTCTGCGAGGAGCTCTGTGAAATAATAAACAGGGATCTGCGGGGCTGCGTTCACGGCCAGGTTATACCGGCAGAGCGGGCAGGCCGTAATCAGGCATTCGGCACCCTGGGACAGGGCGGACTCCACCACCGCGCTGCTTCTCTGCACCGCGATTGATTTTTCATTTAAGGTCTGGTAGCCGCCGCAGCACTCGTTCCTCTGCCCGTAAAGCACGGGAGTTGCTCCGATGGCACGGATAAACTCCTCCAGAACCTTCGGGTTCTCCGGATCATCAAGCTGCATCACCTCGCCCGGGCGGAGCAGCAGACATCCGTAATAAGCCCCGATCTTCCTGCCGGTCAGCGGGTTTACGACCTTCTTTTTCAGCTCGTCAAAGCCGATCACATCCCGAAGCACCTCAAGGAAATGCAGGACATTTGTCTCTCCGTGATATTCCATATCCGGAGCCATATAGTTATTGACCTTGGTGATGAAATTCTCATTGGTTCTGGCATCTTCATTGACGCGCTTGATGACATTGAAGCATGCGGAGCAGAGCGTGACGAGATCGCAGCCCGCGTCCCTCGCCTGCGCAAGCGCACGGACGGAGGCGAGCTTTGTGGCAATCTCATCGGTGGACGCGGTATACATACCGCCGCAGCACTGCCAGTTTTCCACTTCCTCCAATTCAATTCCGAGTGCTTTCGCGGACGCAAGGGCATAGCGGTTCAGGATCTCCGCCTTTGTCCTCAGCGTACAGCCAGGATAGTAACTGTATTTCATGGATATCTCCTTCTGGTTGTTCCGTTTGGCGAAACATTTATCCTAGTTCATGATCAGGCCATCTCTTCCGGATGGAATACCTCATCAAACTTCTCCGCTGTCAGGAAACCGAGCTTCACGCAGGCCTCCTTCAGGGAGATATTCTCGGCAAAGGCGGTCTTTGCAGTCTTTGCAGCATTATCATAGCCGATATACGGGCTGATCGCCGTGACAAGCATCAGGGAATTATGCAGATTGCTGCTCATCTTCTCACGGTTTGCGGTGATACCCACGGCGCAGTTGTCATTGAAGGAAATGATGACATCCGCCAGCAGACGCACGGACTGGAGGAAATTGTACGCAATAACGGGCATGAATACATTCAGTTCAAAATTGCCCTGGCTCGCGGCAAAACCGACTGCCGCGTCATTTCCCATCACCTGAACCGCAACCATCGTCATCGCCTCACACTGGGTGGGGTTGACCTTGCCGGGCATAATGGAACTTCCGGGCTCATTTGCGGGGATCGTAATCTCGCCCAGGCCGCAGCGCGGACCGCTTGCAAGCCACCGGACGTCATTGGCGATCTTCATCAGGTCTGCCGCCAGTGCTTTCAGGGCGCCGTGCGCAAAGGTGATATCATCCTTTGCCGTCAGTGCATGGAACTTATTTTCGGCCGTGACAAATTTCTTTCCGGTCAGCTCGCTTATGACCTCCGCAACCGTGGTGTCAAAGCCTTCCGGCGCATTCAGTCCGGTTCCGACCGCGGTACCGCCGAGTGCAAGCTCTTTCAGGCCCGGAAGGGACAGGGAAAGCATGGCCTTCGTCTTCTCCAGCATGTTGCGCCATCCGCTGATCTCCTGGGAGAAGCGGATCGGTACAGCATCCTGAAGGTGGGTGCGGCCGCTCTTAACGGCATCGGCATTCTCGGCTTCCAGCCGCCTGAATGTATCGATCAGCTTATCCATGGCCGGAAACAGGGTGTCCTCAATGCTCATGGCCGCAGCGATATGAAGAGCGGTCGGGAAGGTATCGTTGGAGCTCTGGGACATGTTCACATGGTCATTCGGATGAAGAAGCTTCTTCCCCGCGATCTCGTTGCCGCGGTTTGCGATGACCTCATTGGAATTCATGTTGGACTGCGTGCCGCTTCCGGTCTGCCATACCACAAGCGGGAAATGATCCGCCAGCGCCCCGGAGATCACCTCATCGGCGGCTGCGCAGATCGCATCCTTTTTTTCCTCATCCAGCTTGCCGAGCTTCCAGTTGGCAATCGCAGCGCCTTTTTTCAGGATACCGAAAGCATGGACGATCTCGGAGGGCATTTTCTCCCCGCCGATTTTAAAGTTCTGAAAACTTCTCTGCGTCTGGGCAGCCCAATACCGGTCGGCCGGTACCTGCATTTCACCCATGGAATCTTTTTCGATACGGTATTCCATTGTTATTCTCCTGTTGTTTTTGATGGGCTTGTCCATGATCGCGGATCCGGAGCCGGCCCCCCGTCTTACAGTTCCATCTGCAGGTTATCGATAACATGCTTTAAGGAGGCCGCGCTGGCATTGAGCTGCACCATTTCCTCCTCGGTCAGCTTGACTTCGACTCTGCCCTTGACGCCATCCGGTCCGACAATCGCGATGCAGCTTAAGCAGACATTGTCGATGCCGTATTCACCATGGAAAAGCGTGGAAACGGTTGCCGCGGAATCAGAGTCCGCAAGAAGCTTCTCAACAATTTCCTTAACCGCGATGGTAACGCCGTAGAAGGTTGCACCCTTGCGCTTGATGATCTCCGCGCCGGATTTGTGGACATAATTCAGAACCTCTTCACGGTTTACGCCATTGAATTCGGGCGTGTTGCCCTTCTCAAAGGTTTCGTATTCGTCGATCGGGATGCAGGCAATGTTTGCGATGGACCACGGGATAAACGAGGTGTCGCCGTGCTCTCCGAAGACAAAGGCATGGATATTCTTCTGGCCGATCTTCAGGATATCGGACAGCCCGTAGCGCAGGCGCGCGGTATCCAGCACGGTGCCGGAGCCGATAACGCGGTTCTCTGGAATGCCGGAGAACTTGATGAAGGCATAGGTCATGATATCGACCGGGTTTGCCACGATGATATACAGGGCATCGGGGGCATACTTTTTGAGTTCGGGAGCGATGCTCTTCATGATATTGACATTGATCTGGGCGAGATCAATCCTGCTCTGTCCGGCTTTTCTTGCCACGCCGGACGTAATAATGACAATGTCGGACCCTGCGGCATCTTCATAATCGCCGGAATAGATTTTTACCGGATTTCTGAATGCGGTACCCTGCGCGATGTCCGTGGCTTCTCCCTCTGCCTTGTCCTTCAGAATATCGATCAGGACAATCTTTGAAACATAGGATTCCTGGGAAAGCGTGAATGCAATGGTAGCGCCGACAGAGCCGGCGCCGACGATGGTAATCTTACTTGCCATTTGGATGCTCCTTTCCATGAATGCCGCCCTCTCAGATTTCGGCTCAGCTCTGACCGCCCGCTCATACAGAGCCAAAGCCGCAGTATACGCGCCGAGGCCGGTAACGGCATTGATAACAAATTAACATAGTCGTTATAAATATAACAATTTCTGACAGAAATATCAATAGCAATCTTGCCAGAATCACGCATAGTATAGCCTATTTCCGGGGTGTCTGCAACCTTTTTTTGAAGCAATAAAAGTTAGGTAAATCTAACCCGTTTTATATGCGGCTGCTCTCCCGTACGCACACGCTTCCGCGTGAAATCGGGCATTGTTATACTAGTTACACTTAATAATTGCCGGAGGCAATTATTCTAGTGTAACTGCATATACCGCGGCACAGAATTGCAATCTGCAGTTAAATTCGTTCGCGAGTATAAAGGCGGCTATCTCCTCAGTGCCGTTCCAGGAAATTGTCATAGGTTTCGCAGAAACGGGCGGCAAAGGAAGGGGTCTCGCCCGCCGCGTAAAGGTGTGAAATATCCCCGAAGGCAGACATGCGGAAGGATGCGGTTCCACGGATGCGCTCCTCGCTGTAGAGGGTTGTGACCGATGACGGGGCAGCGCAGAAATTGTGCCAGAGAATCATCGGAGAGATATTCAGAATATGCGCAAGCATCACGCATTCCACGCCGAAATGGCAGAAAATCAGGATGGTATCTTCGCTGGCATGTTCCGCACGGTACAGATTTCCGCTGCGCACATATCCGTGGGCCGCCAGAATCCCGTCAATCCCGTTCCAGACCCGGTCTGCCTCAGACTGCACATTCCCGCTCTCCATAACCGCTGTCGTGCTCCAGCGGAGCCTGTCAAAATTCATCTCCTCGGACATCCAGGATGCGGGCAGGAAATCCCAGCACAGCCGCCGCTCTCCCGTCTCCGGATCGATAACCGGCGCGTCAAATTCGCGAAGCCACGGATAAACCACCGCTTCCTTCCCGAGCTTCTCCAGGGTCAGGGAAGCGGTATCCTGCGCCCTGCCGAGGGGCGACATATAGCAGTGGATTTCCCCCCGCTTTTCGGCTTTAAGCTTTTCAAGGCGTTCCGAGAGCAGGCGTGCCTCCCGCCATCCCTTCGGCGTCAGGGAATCATGTTCATAATCCGGATCGCCATGACGTATAATCATCAGTCTCATAGTTTCTCCCGTCCCTTTCCTTTTCAGATCTTCACCGGATGTGCGGAAAAACTCCGGAAACAGCTTCTTTCGGCCATTTCCGGAGTCCGGTTCTGAATCGTTGCGATTATTTCTGTTTCTGAAAACGCCTCATCAGCGCCTGTGCGCCTGCGCCTTTGCGGCCAGGGCTTTATCGGTCGGTTTTACGAGGAACATGCAGAGCACCAGCGCAATGATATACAGTACCAGCGTGGCATAAAGCACTGCCTGATAGCCTGTCGGGTTGACGCTGATGACGGAGCCGTCCGCAAGGGTGCGCTCAACGGTTTTTCCGAAGTGATTGACAATATACGTGGCCATCTGGTTTCCGGTAAGGCCCGCGAAAGCCCAGGCACTCAGTGTAATACCGTGGATGGCACTGATGCTGCCCATACCGTAATGATCGGACAGCAGGGTCGGCACATTGGAGAAGCCTCCGCCGTAACCCGCGTTGACCACGAAAATCAGGCCGAGCACCAGGATCACAAGAAGCACATTGCCCTCCCCGTTCTCAATGCCGCCGGTTACCATAACCAGGGCCGTGAATGCAATGGAGAGAATAAAGATCAGCTTATAGATGGTGTTGCGGTCCTTGAGCATATCCGCCCAGGCCGAAAAGCCCAGACGTCCGCCCGCGTTGAAAATGGCGGAAACAGTGGAGATCAGGCCCGCCGATGCTGCCAGGCCGATGCATTTGACGATCATTTTCTCCTGTGAAATCAGCGCGAGTCCGCAGGTAATATTGATGTAGAACATCAGCCAGATACCAATATAATTTGTAAGGGGCTTTGTCCGGAGGGTGGCAAGGATTCCCTGGGATTTCTCCTTCTTCTGGGGTTCATGCCAGCCGTCCGGCTTCTTCAGCAGCAGGTGTCCGATGAACATCATAATAAAATACACCACTGCCAGTATCATGAACATTTTATAGATGCCGCCCTCTCCGAGGCTGTTCAGCATCCACTGCATGATGGGGCTCGCAATGGCTTTCGCGGCCCCGAAGCCCGCCACCGCAAGGCCGGTTGCCAGACCTTTGCGGTCCTGGAACCAGAGCATCAGCGTTTTAACGGGAGAAAGATAACCGGTTCCCAGACCGATTCCCATAATGAAACCGTAACAGACATAGATTCCGATCAGTGAAACCAGGCTCTTCGGGTGCGCGCCGCCATACCGGATAAAGAAACCGGTCCCGAACATTCCCGCCGCAAAAAAGACGGCCGCAATCAGGGAAGATTTATGAATATTCTTCTCCACGATGTTTCCCATAAAGGCCGCCGACATGCCGAGGAAGAAAATGGCAAAGCTGAACGCCCATTCGGTCGCAGCCTTTGAAAAGCCGATATATTCCGCGATATTCTCGGAGAAAATCGACCAGCAGTAAACCGTACCGATACTGCAGTGAAGTAAAAGTGCCGGGATGGCCGCGCGAACCCACTTGTTGCTGCGCCATCCCCCCTGAGAGGATGCCTGTGTTGTCATGTCTGGTTTTCCTTCTTTCTGCTGATTTTGGGCTTTTCGGCTGCCCGGGCCATAATCCGCCAAAAGGGATGTGCCTTTTACGGCGTCAGCGGCTGTACCTGGAATTCCCCGGGCTCCTGTCCCGCGTCTTCGGGCGATACGGCCGGTGTCTGCTGAACCTGGTTCAGATTCGGGAGCGTTAGCTCGTCCTGTCCCAGGGTCCCGCTGTCATACCTGGCCAGAATATCCGGTGCAATCGCCTGCATGTTCTTGCGGATTTCCTCCGTCCAGGTGCCCTGCGGGAAGCTTGTCATATAGGTGATGTAGATGCCCACGGCCTCCTGCCAGCTGTTCATCTCCTGCAGGCAGAGGCCTTTATAGAACAGCGCGGAATCATACGCGGGATTCAGCTCCAGTACCCGGTCACAGAGCGAGACAGCCTCCTCCCGGTTGCCCTGCTGTTCCCTTGCGTTGATGGCCATCTGGAAAATCCGCGCCGCAATGTTCACATTATAATCCGCCTGGAGCAGGCCGTAGAACGATTTGTAGGTTTCATCGTCCTGCGCATCTCCGTCCAGGGCCGGGAACGCATCGGCCAGCGTGAGATAATCGCCGCGGACATAGAGCTCAGCCACCGACAGCAGCTGCCTGTAGGCGTCCTGAAGCGTCCCTGCGGCTTCCGCAGAGCTTCTGAAATCCTCCTGAATGGAATCCCTGTCGGATTTCAGGGCTTCTATCTCATCATTCAGATCGGCGATCTGCGCGTTTAACCCGGCGTATTTCGCCTCATATTCCTGAATCTCGGCCTGATTATTCCGAATATACTGGGCTTCCCTGCCCGGCATAATAATATAGTAGAGAACGCCGAGCGCCAGAAGAAAACCGAACAGGATATACATGGCGTTTGCGAAGTAGCTGCCCCAGTCGCGCATGCGTACCGGAATGATGACTTCCTCCCGCTCCAGTTCCCCTGCTACGCCTGCCTTTTCCTTCCTGCTGCGCGTGTGATAGCGCTTCAGCTCACGCTTGTAGGAAAGCGCCTGCGGATTTCCGCGGTCCATCTGGAGACAGCGGTCCACCATCTCCTCCGCTTCCTCATACCGCTCCTCGTCCATGTAAAGCAGCGCCAGCAGCATATAGGCCTTCAGCATGCGCGGGTTGACCGTAACCACCTTTTTCAGCTGGATCAGGGCCAGATCCCTGGAACCGTTTTTCACATATTCCAGCGCCTGGTTGTACTTATGAATACTGTGGTCGGCACTGTCAAGCGCCTGACGGTTCTCCCGCAGCTCCTGGATATAGGTGTCCGCAATATTCCCGCGATGGCGGAAATTCTTGCTGATCACCCATTCCTTAAGCGCCTGCGCAGCCTCTCCCATCTCGTAATAGACAAGGCCCAGGAGGTTGCGGGCGTTCACATTTTTCTTGTACAGCTGGATGCTGGTTCTCAGGCATTCGGCCGCCCCCGTCAGATCCCTCGCCTTTGCCCTGGTCAGGCCGAGATTATAGTACTGGTTGGACGCATGTATAATCTTCCGGTAAAGCCGGACATCAGCACCGCATTTCGGACAGACGTTCCGGTCATCCGCCAGTCTGCTGTTGCACCTGTAACATTTCATGTATTTTCCTCAGTCCTTGTCAGGATTTTTTCATCTGGTCCATCAGCTCCTGGAGAATGTCGGTGATGTCCGTCATTTTATCATTCAGGATGGCCTTTTCCGTTTCATCCACTTCAAGGCTCGGTTTAAATTTCGCAAGCTCTTCTTCAAAATTGATCATTGCAGACTCCTCCCTGAACGAAGATCTGAACTTTGACCTAACGGCCACGGATGACTATTTTGCAGCCACGCCTGCAAAAAGCGCAGCCGTGGGCAAAATATGTCTCCTTCATGAGAACAAAACTATCTATCTATGATACCCTGATCCGTGTTAAAAATCAAGGTTTTTTTCAAAGCGGCGGGAACGGCGCCTTTCTCCCGGAATGTACCGGTTCAGAGCATCCGCAGGATGGCATCACGGTAGATTTCCTTTGCTTTCCGGTAATGGGCTTCGCTCTCGGAAGCAAAATGCTCCATCATGACGCCGCTGTTTACTTCCAGCACCTTCCAGGCAGACTGGCATTCCTCGCAGCCCTGATAATCTTCCGCCTTCCTTGAGGACCTGATCATGTCCACGGAAGCGAACCTGATCTGAAGGGACTGCGATACCCGCGCGGCAAGATCCTTCATCTCCCGGGGCAGGTTCTCAATGCTCAGCTCCTCCGATACGGCTCCCTGCCCGAGATTATGCTTCCAGTTCAGAAGAATCTTCTCTCCCGCGGCCGGGACACGCTTCAGCTCTCCCGCACGGGGCAGCTGGTAACCGCCGGCCGCACCCTTTGCGGCCGCCTCACCGATCAGTTCCCCGAAGCTGCGGATACCGTCCCCCGTGACAGCCTGGCGGATCTTCCTGAAGGCAAGCCGGATCTCCCCGTCCAGAAGCACCAGGCGGCATTCCTCCTCGATCTCCTCATACGGACACACGGCCATGGCTTCGGATACACGGAAGATTTCCGCGGCCGCATGCTCCAGCTCCAGCTCGTTTTTGACCAGATAAACCTGGTTTCCGCCCGTTCCGTAATTGTCCTTGCACACCAGTGTTCCGTATCGGTCCAGAAGCCCGAGGAGTTCACGCCAGTTGCCGTGCGCGCCGATCCAGCCCTGAAGGGCCGGCGTCATAAAGCAGGCATGGTATACGCTCGGAACCGCATCCTCGCGGAGCACCTCGCTTGTAATGTTTTTATCCCTGCAGACCTGCTGTACGGAGGAGGCGTTCAGTCCGAACTGATATCCCAGGATGAAGGCGGTTCTGCCGTTTTTTTTCAGCCGGAACGCCCAGTCGGAAGAGTATGCGGAAAGGCTGATGCCTTCCTCCCGGCAGATTTCCCTCAGGATTTTGACATATTTGCTCTCTTTGTTTTCCATAGGCGTATTTCCTCATTCCTTCCCGAAGCCGCATTTCTTCCGTGAAGGATTTCCATTGTGAAATCCATGCTCCGCCTTGCTTTTTCAAGGCTGATCGTATATGATGATATCAACGCCTGCATACATCCGGACAGGCGGTTACCATTATAACATCTTCGGGAAATTATGCAAGAGAGGATTCTGTCATGACACAGCTGGAACAGCTTCTGGACGAAGTTCTTAACGAGAACCTTTCCATGTTTTCTATCAGCAAGCCCTCAGGTCCGGTATCCGCAGATACCGGGGGAACCCTGCGGATCAGGCTGCGTCCCCTGCGCTCTTCGGACAGGCTTCTTTTTCAGGCGGAAGAATACACGAAGACCCAGGTTTTTCATAAAAACCTGACCTCCGGGGAGGCGAAAGCCTATGTCCTGTCCCTGATCCCTGCTTCTTTCCTCCAGGCGCAGGTTCAGAACGCCGGGATCAGCGCAACGGTTCTCGCAAACCGCAGGGGAACCGTCACCGTAAAGATAAAGAGATCAGCCGCGCCGTCCGTCCCTACGAAAATCACGCTTGAGCACAACAGACGGAAGCATTATCTGCTGGAGGAGGGCATGCGGATTCCCTTTCTGCAGAAGCTTGGCGTCATGACCGCGGACGGGAAGGTCGTCCATGCCCGTTATGACAAATTCCGCCAGATCAACCGTTTTCTCGAATTCATCGATGATATCCTCCCGGAGCTTCCCCGGGACAGGGAGCTGCGGATTCTGGATTTCGGCTGCGGCAAATCCTACCTGACCTTTGCCATCTACTATTATTTTCACGAGATCCGGAAACAGGCCGTCCGCATCACCGGCCTGGATCTGAAGGCCGATGTCATTGAGGACTGCCGTGAGCTTGCCGCGGAATGCAAGTATGAGCGTCTCGAATTTCTCTGCGGGGATATCGCGGATTATGACGGGTGCGATGCCGTTGACATGGTGGTGACGCTGCACGCCTGCGATACCGCCACGGACTATGCGCTTGCCAAGGCCGTCGGCTGGGGTGCGAAGGTCATCCTGTCCGTCCCCTGCTGCCAGCATGAGCTCAACCGCCAGATCTCAAATGACCTGCTCGCCCCCGTCCTTTCATACGGCATTCTGAAAGAACGGATTTCCGCGCTGCTTACGGACGGCATCCGCGCAAGGCTCCTGGAGGAGCAGGGATACTCGGTTCAGCTGCTGGAGTTTATAGACATGGAGCATACGCCGAAAAACATCCTGATCCGGGCGGTAAAAACCGCGGGACAGGGCAGAGAAAATCCGGCGGCCACCAGGCTCATACAGAGTCTGCACGCAGACCTCACCCTTGAAAAGTTGCTCCGGGAAGGCCGGGCAGAAAATGCAGCCCCGGAGGGCTGAGCTGAATCAGCTTTCCGGGGCTGTTTTGCATTTTTACCGGCCCGGGAAAGCTTCCGCGCTTTTCCGGGCCAATACCTTTCAGTTTTGCAAGCTGCAGGGAGCCGCGTTATTTTTTCAGCGCTGCAAGCCTTTCCTGAACCTGTGCCATCATTGCCGTGTATTTTTCAAGCTTCTCGCGTTCCTCCTGAAGCTTGGCCGCCGGTGCTTTGCTGACAAACTTCTCGTTGGAAAGCATCGCATTGGAGCGCTTCAGTTCTCCCGTGAGCCGCTGCTCCTCCTTCTCCAGACGCGCGATTTCCTTCTCGATATCCACGAGATCCGTGAAGGGCAGGTAGAGCGTAGCCTGGGCAGTCACCGCGGAAACCGCGTCTTCGCCGATTCCGGTGCGATCCTCCTGGATGACCACATCGCTTGCGGAACCCAGGACTGTAAAGAACACCTTCGCGCGCTCAAAAATATCCCTGACGGCTGCATCCGGCGATACCACGTAAACCCTGGCCTTACGGCTCGGCGGAACGTCCATGGATGTACGGACGGTACGGATCTGGCGGACCGCCTCCTTGATCATTTCCACTTCCCGCTCTTCCTTCGCAAAAGCCCAGTCCTTCCGGTACTGCGGCCAGGAAGAGATCATAATGCTCTCCTTCTCATCCTGCAGATTGGAGAAGATTTCCTCCGTGATAAAAGGAATAAAGGGATGCAGGAGCTTTAACGACTGGATCAGCACCGTCTTCAGCGTCCAGATGGCGGCTGCCTTGGTCTGGTCATCCTCGGCATACAGCCTTGGCTTCACCATCTCAATGTACCAGTCGCAGAATTCATCCCAGACGAAATCATATACCTTCTGGAGTGCAATACCCAGCTCATATTTATCCAGATTTTCCGTGACTTCCGCCGCAAGGTCGTTTGCCTTTGCAACAATCCAGCGGTCGGCCGCGGTCAGCTGTTCGCAGGTAACGGCATTCACGGAAGCCGCATCCGCCTTTTCCATGTTCATCTTGATAAAGCGGGATGCATTCCAGATTTTATTTGCAAAGTTCCGGGAAGCCTCCACGCGCTCCCAATAAAAGCGCATATCGTTGCCCGGCGCATTTCCGGTAATGAGCGTCATGCGGAGCGCATCGGCGCCGTATTTCTCTATCACCTCAAGCGGGTCGATTCCGTTGCCCAGGGATTTGCTCATCTTTCTGCCCTGGGAATCCCTTACCAGCCCATGAATCAGGACAGTGTGGAAGGGTTCCTTCCCTGTCTGCTCCAGACCCGAGAATACCATGCGGATTACCCAGAAGAAGATGATATCATAACCGGTAACCAGCACATCCGTGGGATAGAAATACCGCATCTCGGGCGTTTCTTCCGGCCAGCCCAGCGTCGAGAAGGGCCATAAGGCGGAGGAGAACCAGGTGTCAAGCGTGTCCTCATCCTGTCTGAGATGCTTCCCGCCGCAGTACGGACAGGTATCCGGATCCTTCCGGTCCACAATCATTTTTCCGCAGTCCGCGCAGTACCACGCCGGAATTCTGTGGCCCCACCAGAGCTGCCTGGAAATGCACCAGTCGCGGATGCCCTCCAGCCAGTGCAGATAGGTCTTTCCGAAGCTCTCGGGAACAAATTTCAGCCTGCCCTCCTTCAGGGCTGCAATGGCGGGTTTCGCCATCTCATCCATGCGCACAAACCATTGCGGCTTCACCATGGGCTCTACAGTCGTATGGCAGCGGTCATGTGTTCCGACGTTGTGGCTGAGCGGGACAACCTTCACAAGCAGTCCCAGCTTCTCAAGCTCGGCTACAATGGCTTTCCTGGCCTCGTAACGGTCCATCCCTGGATAAACGCCGCCGTTTTCATTGTTGGTGGCATCATCATT